>JAFYNQ010000046.1 GCA_017548065.1 Oscillospiraceae bacterium | reverse complement strand
GAGGCATTGCCTCCCCTGATGGGATTTTTGATAAAAGTGCGATTGGCCGCTTAGCGGTCTTCTCTGAAGTAGTTCAGACCCAGAGCAGCGGGCAGACCGCTGTTCTTCTTTTTGGTGATGGAAGAAACCACCAGCACGATGGCAGTGATCACAAAGGGCAGCGCCTGATACAGCTGTGTGGGGATCTTTGCCAGCCAGCCCAGCGCCTCCGGGAAAGCGGCGGCAAGGCTGCTGCCGGAAACACGGAGGGTGTTGAAAAAGCCGAAGACGAAAGTGCCGCCAATGGCCATGGCAGGATTCCAGTTTGCAAAGATAACCAGCGCCACAGCGATCCAGCCGTAGCCGTTGATCCAGCAGCTGGCGTTGAAAGAGCCGGACATCATAAGACCCATGTAGTAGCCGCCGATGCCCATAATGCCGCAGCCCAGCATAATGTGCAGGTACTTCATACGCTTCACATTGATGCCCACAGCATCTGCAGCGCCGGGATTCTCACCCACAGCACGCAGTCGCAGACCGGGCGCAGAGTGCTTCAGATACCACCACATGACAATGGCGATCACAATGCCCAGATAAACCAAAAGGTTATGGTTGAACAGACCCTTGCCGAGAAGGGGAATGTCCGACAGCAGAGGGATGGGAAGATCGGCAAAGCCTGCCTTGATACCGGCGTACTCGCCCATGGCAGGCCACAGCTTCAAAGAGCGCATGGAGTTACCAATGAAGAAGTACACACCGAGACCGAAGGTGGTCAGGGTCAGGCCGGTGATGTTCTGATTGGCCTGCAAAGAGACGGTCAGCACAGCAAACAGCAGACCGCAGAGGGCGGCAGACAGAAATGCAGCCAGGATGCCCACCAGCAGGGAGTTTGTCCAGCAGCCGCAGAGGTAGCCGATAATGGCGCCCACTGCCATGATGCCTTCCACACCCAGGTTCAAGGAGCCGGATTTTTCAACCACGATCTCGCCCACAGTGCCGTAAAGCAGGGGAATGTTGTATACCACAATATTGTGGATAAAGGAAGTAACAACACCTAATTTATCCATTTGTCTTACCTCCTTTTTTCTCAATCACAAAGCGGAAGCGGATCAGGAAATCAGCTGCCAGCACCAGGAACAGGATCACACCCTGGAGCATGTTGGCGAAGCTGCTGTCCACCTGGGAGAAGGTGGCGGCAGCCACCTCGGAGCCGTAGTGCAGCACAGAGATCAGGGCAGAGACCACGAAGATCACCCAGGTATTCAGCTGTGCCAGCCAGGCGACGATAATACCCGTCCAGCCCACATCACCGGTGATGGAGGTGGACAGCACACCGGCGGTGCCAACCTTGAAGGCAGCAGCCAGACCGATGAGACATGCGGAAAGGAACACAGTGCGCAGCACGATGGTGTTGACCTTCATGCCGGCATAGCGGGCAGAGCCGACGCTGTCGCCCACCACACTGATCTCGTAGCCCTGCTTGGTGTACTTCAGGTAAACAAACACCATAGCGCCGATGACAAATGCCAGGATCACGCAGATATTCAGCTCAAACTTGCCGCCCATGGGAATGGTGGGGAAGCTGGCAAGGTCATTGAACTTTTCAAACACGGGACGAGCGGACTTCTCCTGGAGGAAGAAGTTCCAGTCTGCCTTTGTCTCACCCAGGAAGGTGAGAATGTACAGCGCCACATAGTTGAGCATCAGGGTCATCAGGGTCTCGTTGGTGCCGAATTTTACCTTCAGCGCCGCAACACCCAGGCCGTAGAGACCTGCCAGCAGCATGGCTGCCAAACACATGGCGATCAGTGTCAGCGGCTCCGGCAGGATGGGACCCAGCTTAAATGCCACAAAGGCAGCGGCAATGGCGCCCATAATAAACTGACCTTCGCCACCGATGTTCCAGAAGCGCATCTTGAAAGCAAGAGACAGCGCCACGGAGGTCAGCACCAGGGGAACAAATTCCTTCAGGTAGTTGATCACGTTCTTGTAGGCGATCTTGTTGCCCACAGTGCCGATGGTAAACATACGGGTAAAATACTTGATGGGGTCAACATCCATGGCCAGCAGAAGCAGGCCGCCCAGCAGCAGCGCCAGCACCACAGCGCCGACGTAGAAGCAAAGCTTCATCCAAAGGGGGCAGGTGTCCCGTTTGACAATATGAAATTTCATATTTATGCCTCCTCCTCGTTCTTTTGCTCACCGAAGCGGGTGTCCTTGGCAAAGCCGGCAGGCTTGTCCTCATACTTTTCGGAAAGATCCAAAGAACCGGTCATCATCAGACCCAGCTCTTCCTTGGTGGTCTTGTGGGCATGGACAACACCCATGACCTTGCCGTGGCAAAGCACCAGGATCTTGTCGCACAGCGCCATCATTACGTCCAGGTCTTCGCCGACGAACAGAACACCCACACCGTTTTCCTTCTGCCGGTTGAGAATGTTGTAGATCGCATAGGAAGAACCGATATCCAGGCCACGCACGGGGTAGGCAGTGACGATGACGTTAGGGCCTGCCTTGATCTCACGACCCAGCAGCACCTTCTGCACGTTACCGCCGGAGAGGCGGCGCACCGGTGTCTCGGTGGAGGGTGTTACCACCTCCAGCTCCCGGATCACCTGCTCTGCGTCGGCTCTGCCACGCTTGCGGTCAACAAAGATGCCCTTGGAATCTGCGTAATTTTTCAGCAGCATGTTGTCTGTGATGGACAAGCTGGGGGAGAGACCCATGCCAAGACGGTCCTCGGGAATGAAGGACATGGAAATGCCCTTTTCCAAAATGGCCTTGGGAGACAGACCCACGATGTTTTCGCCCTTGTGGATCATCTGACCGCCCTTGATGGGACGCAGACCGGCGATGGCTTCGCAAAGCTCCTTCTGTCCGCAGCCTGCAATGCCGGCAACACCCAGGATCTCACCGCCACGGATGTAGAAATTGACACCGTCAATAGCAGTAGCGCCCTCGTCGTTTTCAATGGTCAGGTCACGCACCTCCAGCAGCGGTCTTGTCTTTTCCACTGTGGGACGGTCAATGTTCAGGTCAACCTTTCTGCCCACCATCCACTCGGTCAGCTCCTGCTCGTTGGTGGTGGCGGTGTCAACGGTGGTGATATACTCGCCCTTTCGCAGAACGGCAACACGGTCGGAGATGGCCATGACCTCGTTCAGCTTGTGGGTGATGATAATAATGGAGTGACCCTCCTCCTTCATGCGGCGCAGGACAGCAAACAGCTTATCGATCTCCTGCACGGTCAGCACGGCGGTGGGCTCGTCAAGGATGATCACCTTTGCGCCGTAGTACAGCACCTTGATGATCTCCAGGGTCTGCTTCTCGGAGACGGACATATTATAGACCTTCTTCTCCGGGTCAATGTCAAAGCCGAAGACCTTTGCCATTTCCTGAATGGCGGCATAGCGGTCTTTTTTCAGCACAAGACCTGCCTTTTCCTTACCCATCCAGATATTGTCGGCAGCAGAGAACACGTCCACCAGCTTAAAGTGCTGATGCACCATGCCGATGCCCAGTTTTTTGGCATCCTCGGGGGAGTTGATGGAGACCTCCTGACCGTTGACGAAGATGCTGCCGCTGTCCGGCTTGTAAATGCCGGAGAGCATGTTCATAAGGGTGGTTTTGCCGGAGCCGTTTTCACCCAGGAGGGAAAGGATCTCACCCTGCCGCAGTGTCAGGTCCACGTTCTTATTGGCCACAACAGAGCCGAAGGTCTTTCTGACCCCCCGCATCTCAATGGCAAACTGTTCGCCCATATGATTTCTCCTCTCTATACAAAAAGCTCATTGCCGTGACAATTGACAATCAAATTCCAGTTTCGCGATCTGCCGATCACGAAACAATTAAGAATTAGAAATTAAAAATGAAAAGTTTATGTGTCGCTATGCGACTATTTAAATCCATTTTGCGTAGCAAAATACCACAATTCTTAATTATTAATTCTTAAT
>JAFYNQ010000045.1 GCA_017548065.1 Oscillospiraceae bacterium | reverse complement strand
GCGCTTGAAGATCTTCTGAATGGCAGCCACATGGTAATCGTCGGTAGTACGGATGAAGCGGTCATGGCTGATGTTCATCAGCTTCCACAGGTCCAGCACACCGCCCTCGCCGGTGACGATGCCGTCCACGAATTCCTGGGGGGTCACACCGGCTTCCTTTGCCTTGTCCTCAATCTTCTGACCGTGCTCGTCAGTGCCGGTGAGGAACTTGACGTTGTAGCCCTGCAGGCGCTTGTAGCGAGCCATTGCATCGGTTGCCACGGTGCAGTAAGTATGACCGATGTGCAGCTTTGCGGAAGGGTAGTAGATGGGTGTTGTGATGTAGAAATTACCTTTGCTCATAGTTTCATAGCCTCCTAAAAATGAAAATCGCCCCTGCAATATGCAAGGGCGATAAAATTTACCGCGGGACCACCTTGATTCGCAGACAGTTCGTCTGCCTCAGCACGCAATAACGGGCGCACCCGGGACAGCCTACCTGTCGACTGTCCGGCTCCGAGACCATGTTCAGCTGATTTTGCCGTGTCCCTTCACACCAAACGGGACTCTCTGACCGGTTCCGGCAGCTTACTCTTCTCTTCATAGCCATAATATCAAAGGCATTATAAACGAAATTGAGGAAACTGTCAAGAAATTTCCTTTTTTTGCCCTCTTGTCAGCAGCAACGCCACAAAAACAGCGCTGATACCTGCCACCAGCTTGCCCACGATCACCGCCGGCAGCATTTCCGGCGCAAAGCCTGCAGTAAAGCCCATGTGATCACCGAAGACAAAAGCGGCAGAAACCGCAAAGGCCATGTTGACCACCTTGCCCCGGTAATCCATGTCCTTCACCATGCCGAAGGTGGCAATGGAATTGGCAAGGGTGGCGACCAGTCCGGCCGCAGCGGTGTCGTTAATGCCCAAAATGCCGCCCAGCTTCATCAGGGGCTTTTTCAGCAGCTTGGTGACAGCGTACACCAGGGGAAAAGCGCCTGCCAGCACCAGTGCAATGGCGCCAACCGTCAGGAAGCCGTCCTCCACCGGCGCCATGCCGGGGAGAATGGTAAGATTGGTGAGGGATTGGACGATGGAAATGGTAAGACCCACGGTGATCAGCGCCAGCACAGCTTTTCCGAATATGCTGAAGCCTTTGATCATGGCCTTTTCCCAGCGCCAAAGTCCCAGGGCGATCAGCGCAGCCATCAGTACCACGGGGATCAGGTTGCGAAGCACCATGAGAATGGGAAAGCCTGCGGTAAGTCCGCCGGCAAGAATGCCCAGGGGAATGGTGACGATGCCGCAAAGCACACCCTTGGCAAGTGCAGGTCTGTCCTTTTCGGGCAAAGTTTCCAGTGCCACGGGGATGGTAAAAACAATGGTAGCGCCCAGCATGGAGCCGGTGATGACGCCGCCCAGCAGCGCTGCCTGGGAATCGGTGGTCAGCTCCTTGGCAAGGCTGCCGCCGCCCATATCGCAGGCCAGCAGTGTGCCGGCAAACATGGCAGGGTCAGCACCCAGAAATTTGTATACGGGTACGACCACGGGACGTAAAAGGTCAGCCAGCACCGGCGCCAGGGTGATGATACCCACCATGGCCAGCGCCAAGGAGCCCATGGCGATGATGCCGTTTTCAAATTCTTTTCCCAGGCCGAAGCGGTTGCCGAAAATGCGATCCAGCGCACCCAGCACCGCAAAGGCTGCCATAATGGCAATGAGGATCTGGTGAGCAGACATCCGATCCCTCCTTGTCTGTATTCGTAAGTGTATTATGGGCTATATGCCCACAATTGTCAATTGTCTTTGTCCAAAATCGCCACAATGGCGGCATCTACCGGCGCCTCCATGGAAAACTTGGTGGCAGCTGTCCCGGTGACCAGCAGTACCTTGTCGCCTTCTCCGGCGCCCACATGGTCAGCGGCCACCACAGTGCCTGTAAGGGTATTTACCACAAGAAAGGTCTGTCCGTGCAGACAGTCGGCCTTTCTGGTTGCCCATACAGAGCCGGTTACAGTTCCAATCTTCATCCTTTTTCCTCCAATATCTCCCGAGCCAGCGGTGTAAGCACAGCGCCGGCACCGGGACGTTTTCCGCTTGCCAGAAGGTTTCTTGCCTCCTGGGCGGTAACAAGCTTCTTTTGTCCGCCATCGGTAAAGAGAACACCCCAGTTTTTCAGTTCCCGGCGACGGGAGGCCAGGGCGGCGGACAGTCCGCGGTTGCCCTTCGCTTCCGGCAGTCCCGGCTCATAAAGCAGCACGGTGATACCGGCAGCCAGGGCAGAGAGCACCGCTTCCAGGTCAAAATGCAGCAGCTGCCCGTATGTCAAAGAACCGATGACCACCGCATCATAGTTGCCCTCCCGAACGTAGTCATAGCCCAGGGAGCATGGCGGCGCATTGCCGATCAAAAGGGCATTCATGTGAGAATCCTCCCCAGGTCACCGGGACGAAAGCCGCAGGCATTGGCTTCGTCATAATCAAGATGGACATAGGTCTCAAAGGCGGGGCTGACCCGCACCACCGTGTCCCCGAAGATCAGCGGACGTTTTGTATAGGTCTGCAGCCGCACCACCTGCTTGTCCCGGACACCGAAGCGGACGGCATCCTCCGGGGTCATGTGGATGTGTCGCTTGGCAACGATGACTCCGGAGGTCAGGCAAATGCGCCCCAAAGGGGAGACGAGGGTCGCCCCGGGGCTGTCAGCCACGTTGCCGGACAGCCGCAAGGGAGCATCCAGCCCTAAGGCACGCGCATCGGTCATGGATACCTCCACCTGAGCCTCTTCCCGTTCCGGTCCTAAAACGGCTACGTTTTGAAATTCTCCTTTCGGACCGATGACGGTCACACGCTCATTGGCAAGATACTGCCCCGGCTGGGACAGTGGGCGCTTGGGTGTGAGTTCGTGTCCGAAAAGGCTCTGCGCCTGCGCCTTTGTCAGATGCACATGCCGACCCGAAGCCTCCAAAGGCACAAACAGCCGCCTTATTACCTGGGTAACCAATTCATCCATGGTATCACTCTTTCGTTTTAATCATTAAAATATACAGCATGCTGCTCATACGGTTTAGTGCCTTTACAATGTCGGGACGGGTGGGCAGTCCGTTTTCGTCGCTGAAAGCGCAGGCGGCTTTCAGTTCGGTAAAACGGGTAAGACTGCGCAGCCGGTTCAGCAGCAGGACAGCCTCGCCGTCGGTCACCTCCGGCATGAAATGAGGCTTGCCATAATAGTCCTGGGGTCTGTGACTGTGGGCACGCAGCTGCTCCGGGGTCAGGCCGCAAAGGGGCGTGTCCGGCAGCGGCTCCTCCAAAACATCGCACCGCAGCAGCCTCCGGGCAAGGGTCAGCAGCTCCCCCAGCGCATCCCGGAGGGAAGGAAGAACAGCGCTGCACCACAGAAGCTCTGCTTCCAGCAGATCCACAGCGCCCCGAAAGGCAATGCGCGGATGGGTCTTTGGCACAAGCAGATCGCCGTGTAAATGGGTCATATGCTCCGGCTTTTCCTCTGTATAGCCGCCGGAAAGAAGACGGTAGCGATCAGGCTTTGCCAGGGCGGCAGGCAGGATCTCAATGCGTTCTTTTTGCAGATAGTCCCGTGCGCCGTTGGTAAGCTGATCTCCCTTGCTCAGGTAAAATACCCGTTTGCCGTCCCGGTTGCGAATGTTGTCACGGACGGCACGCTCTGAAAACAGCATTATTTACCGGGGGTGGCGCTGCCGCCCTTTGTGCTTTTGGGGAGAATGGCATCCACCTCGGTGTGGGGACGGGCGATCACATGCACAGAGATCAGCTCGCCCACCTTTTCTGCTGCTGCGGCACCGGCATCGGTGGCGGCCTTTACGGCGCCCACATCACCACGTACCATAACGGTGACAAGACCGCCGCCTACGATCTCCTTGCCGACCAACTGCACGTTGGCGGATTTTACCATGGCATCTGCTGCCTCAATCGCACCGATGAGACCCTTCGTTTCAATCATGCCCAAAGAATTTGTGTCCATAAAAATCATGTCCTTTCAAAATTATTGCAAACGTTCCAAAATTTTTGCTGTGATAAGCGCCACCAGGGGATCCTCCTCCGAGGAAGGCGCAGCGCTCTTGTCCCATGCCACACGGCGGATGTTGATAAGATCCAGGGGGGAGACATTGTTGGAGGTGGCGCTGCCACCTACGGCACCGCAGCCCAGCGTCAGCGCCGGAAACAGACCGGTGGTGGCGCCGATGCCGCCCAGCGCGGCAGGAGAGTTGACGATGAATCGGGAAACCGGGATCTGCAGGGCAAATCTTCGGATCACTGCCTCGTCCTTACAGTGCATGGCAAAGGTGTGGCCGCTGCCCTCATGCGTCAGAACCTCCATTGCCTTCCCCAAAACCGCAGTTTCGTTCTCCATAACAAAAAAGGCCAGCACGGGGCAGAGCTTTTCCATGGAGTATGGTCTTGCAGGACCTGCTTCCTGCTCCCGTGCCACCAGCACACCGGTGTCAGGGGGAACACGGAAACCAGCCATTTGGGCAAGCTGCACCGCAGGCTTGCCCACGATCTGGGGATTCAAAGTGCCGTTGGGCTTGAAAAGAAGCTTGGCAAGCGCTGCCGCTTCTTCACTGCTCATAAAGTAAAAGCCCATAGCAGAGGCAACATCACGCACCTTGGACTCCATGGCTTTTTCCACGATAATGCTCTGCTCCGAGGCGCACACTGTGCCGTAGTCAAAGGTCTTGGAGCGGAAAATGCAGGAAAGCGCTTTCTTTACATCAGCGCTGTGATGAATATAAGCCGGGCCGTTGCCTGCACCGACTCCGATGGCAGGCTTGCCGGAGGAATAGGCGGCACGCACCATGGCAGGACCGCCGGTTGCCAGGATCAGCCTTGTCTCCGGGGCGGTCATCAGTTCCCGACAGCCCTCCAGGCTGGGGACGGTAAGGCAGCGGATGCTGCCGTGGGGCGCACCGGCAGCCTCTGCCGCCGCAGCCACCAGCTTTGCGGCTTTCAGTGTACACTCCATGGCTTTGGGATGCGGGGAGAATACGATGCTACAGCCTGCTTTCAGTGCGATCATGGCTTTGTAGCAAACTGTTGAGGTGGGGTTCGTGCTGGGAACAATGGCGGCGATCACACCCACCGGCACACCGATTTCCCATAGGTTGTCCTTTTTGCTTTCGTTTAATACACCGACGGTCTTCATGTCCCGAATTGCCTCCAGCACCGTCAGAGAAGCAAAGCAGTTTTTGGTGATCTTATCTTCTACGTTGCCGAAGCCGGTCTCACGGACAGCCAGCTCCGCAAGCTCCAGGGCGGCGGCAGAAAAGGCTTTGGCAATGCTTTCGGTAATGGCATCCAGCGCCGCCTGGGGCAGCTGCGCCAGAACTTTTTGCGCCTGCTGCGCTGCCTTTGCAGCCTCCCGAGCCTCCTGTCGCGCCTGTAAATCTTTATCCAGTTCCATGGTTTCACTCCTTTAAATACAGGTTTATCCTTCTCTTCATAGGGTCGGGTCGTGCCTCCACCCAATAAAAGATGTGCAACAGAAGAATAAACGGAAAATCATTTCGGTCTTTCCGCTACCTCTGCCACTGCCTGGGCAAATGCGGCGCAGGCGGCATTGCAGGCGGACTGTGTGCCGGTGAGGAGACCACCGCCGAAATTTGTCTCACTTGGGGGCGTGTATAGTTTACATAACTTTACATCCGCTGCCTTCAGCGCCGCATCCATGGCATACATGCTCTCCAGGGGCGGTGCGATCAGATAGGCAAGCGCCGCCCCTTCCGGCACACCGGCTTCCCTTGCGAGGAAGCTGCCGCAGCGGCTTACGGTATGGGCAAGCCAGGGAACAGATTTTGTTTCCGTGAAGCCGATATGGGACAGGGCGGACAGCACCGCCTCCATGCCGCTGCGAAGATCTCCCGGTGTCCGTGCCGCCAAAATACCCAACACCTCACCTGCATAGGGGGTGGAGGCATTGGCTGCGCCGGCATAGAAGCTGCGGCTGTAGCACACCTGCACGTCTGCGGTTTTGGTTGCCTCGTCCAGGGCGATATAGGTGGCATCGTCGCAGTCGGTGGTAAGCAATCCCAGACTGGGATAGCCTTGTGGCGCACCAAGGGCAGCGCAGAGGGCTTCTGTTGCTCCGGGCAGATATTTGACTGCCAGTATTTTTACGGGGATCATGTGGCTGCCTCCAGGTGCAGACCCACGCCGGAAACCTTTTTCTCTAAGATGGTATCGATCAGCTCAGCCACAAAGGCACCTGCCTCCATAGCCGGTGTGCCCTGGGCGTGAATATTGGAAACAACGGTGCGGGCGGATTCTGAAATACCCGTATGGGGTTTGTAGGTGATATAGGCAGACATACTCTTATCGGTTACCAGGCCCGGACGCTCACCCACCAGTACGCACACCAGCTCACAGCCGGTGATATCGCCCACCGCATCGCCTGCACCCACACGGCAGTAGCGCACAAAGATATCCGTGCCGGTCTCAATACCACGCAGCTTCAACCCATCCTTGATGGCGGCCATGCAGTCAGCGGCATTGGCAAGAATGGCGGCGGAGGATAGCCCGTCACCTACCACCAATTGCACACGGGGTGCGCTTTTGGCGGAGCTACGCAGCTTTGCTGCGTTTTCTTCATCAAAGCAGCGTCCGAGATCGGGGCGGGTCAGGTACTCGTCCTTGTCATGGCATCGGGTCTGCAAGGGGAGCAGCCCATGCTTTTGGGCATAGTCCTCGGGAACCTCTGTGAAGACTGCATCCTGGGCTGCCGCATGGTCGGCACGGAAACGCAGCAGGCTGACGGTTTTATACCGGGGGCCACAGCGCCCCATGCCCAACCGGGCAGGCGTTTTCTCTTTCAGCTTTTTATAGGCCTGGGGTTCTGCGGCAGACTCCACCATATACAGCTTCCGCAGATCCAAAGCGGACACGTCCGGCACGAAATCCCCGTCCGAGAAATTCCTTGCTTGCTGCTGCGGCTGTGGCTGGGTAGCCTTATAGTCGCTGCCCTTTACAGCCGGCTCGGGGGTTATATCCTTTAAGATCTCCGCAACCAATGCAGAGAGCTCTTCCTTATTCACACACATTCCTCCTTATATGAACGCTAAATCGGAATTAAAACAGTAAGCTTGAGCCGTCGCCGGCTTTTTTGGTCAGCTTACCGTTTTCTGTAAAGCCCATTTTTTCCAGCCAGCACTGGAACTCCGGGATGGCGGTTTTTCCGGTGAGCTGGCGCAGTGTGGCAGTTTCACGGAAACCGGTGGTTTGGTAATTGAGCATAATATCGTCTCCGTGGGGGATGCCCATAAAATAGTTGCAGCCGGCCAATGTCAAAAGGGAGGCCAGGTTTTCAATGTCATTCTGATCCGCTTTCATGTGATTGGTGTAGCAGCAGTCGCAACCCATGGAAATGCCGGTGAGCTTGCCCATAAAGTGATCCTCAAGACCGGCTCTTGTCACCTGCCGTGCATCGTAGAGATACTCCGGGCCGATAAAGCCTACCACTGTGTTGACCAGGAAGGGGGAGAAATGCTTGGCAAAGCCATAGCATCGGGCTTCCATGGTCACTTGATCGGTGCCGTAATGGGCATCCGAGGAAAGCTCACTGCCCTGACCGGTCTCAAAGTACAGTACATTCGGCCCTTCTGCTGTGCCTTCCTCCAGCAAAAGCTGCCGTGCCTCTTCCACCGTCTCCGCTGAGAAGCCAAATGCTTCGTTGCCCTTTTGAGAGCCGGCAATGGATTGGAAGATCAGGTCGCAGGGCGCACCCTCACGGACAGCCTTGATCTGCGCCGTGATGTGGGCAAGGACACAGATCTGTGTGGGGATCTGCCAATGGTCTTTGATCTCCTGAAAGCGCCGCAGCACCTTGCCCACCTGCTCCGGGCTGTCGGTGACGGGATTCAGTCCGATCACTGCGTCTCCTGCGCCAAAGGTGAGACCCTCCAGTACAGATGCCGTAATGCCGTCGGGATCGTCGGTGGTGTGGTTAGGCTGCAAACGGCAGGAAAGAGTGCCGGGTAGTCCGATGGTGGTGTTGCAGTGGGCGGTGACGGGGATTTTGGCGGCACAGTAAATAAGGTCCAGGTTGCTCATAAGCTTGCAAACGGCTGCCACCATTTCCGAGGTTAAGCCACGGCTTAATTTGCGGATATCCGCAGAGTTGGTGTTTTCGTCCAGCAGATACTCACGCAGCTCTGCCACAGTCCAGTTCTGCAGCTTTCGGTATTGCGCTTCGTTCACATCATCCTGAATGATACGGGTGACCTCATCTGCTTCATAAGGCACAGCCGGGTGATTGCGCAGCTCCTTCAGGGGCATTGCCGCAAGCACAACCTTGGCGGCGATCCGCTCCCGGGCGTTTTCTGCAGCCAGACCTGCAAGACTGTCGCCGGTCTTTTCTTCGTTGGCCTTGGCAAGCACCTCTTTAATGTCTTTAAACTGATATGTTTTGCCCAGTAGTGTTGTTTTTAAAAGCATAACAAACCTCCTTAACTTCCAAATACCAGGGTTTTGATCACAACGGGGAAGGCAGTTCCCACCGGTGCGCCAATGTCCAGATAGCTGTTTTCTGTCAGATATATGCCGTCAATGCAAAGGCAGGGAGTGTGCGGCATCAGCAGCCGCAGCTTCTGCCCCAGCGCCTTGGCAATGTCCTGTCCGGTGCAGATGAGATAGCGTGGCAGCTCCAGGGCGGCAAGGGATTCTGCCAATGCGCACAAAGCGGCATAGTCGGGGTGGGGGAGTTCCGGCAGGACAAGGATCCCTTCTTCTCCGTCAAGGGCAGCCGATGCGCCATCCGCCATAATTGCCGGCATATTTTTTAAGGGCAGCGAAACACCCTCTGCAAAAACTGTGCTGCCGGAAAGCTGCGCACTGTGACTGCCTGCGCCGATCACTGTGGCACGGATGGCATCTTCACCCAAAAGATACGTTCCTTTGCACAGCAAACTCTTTTTGATGGCCTGCCCCAAAACCGGACCTATGTCGCCAAAGGCAAAAAGATCTGTCTCCTCCCGGATGCAGGCTGCCACACCGCCGGAAAAGGACAGGATCACTTTTTCCTCAGGTGCGACCCAGGGAGAAGAGGCTTCCTGGGTAAGGAAGGCATGGGTAAGCGCCGTGGAAGGGGTAAGACCTGCCGCCATTTCCAGCACCGAGGACAGCAGAACACCCAACTCTTTCAGCTGTGACTGACTTACGGTATCTCCCACAGAAAGCGCCGTCACAGCTTGCAACACCGGGGAAACATAGGTGATGCGCCCGTTCTCATGCCGCAGCAGCCGCCCACCCACGTTGAAGCAGCCGGTGCGCAAAATTTTGCCGTCTCGGATCAGGGTAAGATTTGTGGTACCGCCGCCAATGTCCATGTGCAGGATCGGCTGGTTTTGGCTCTTGGAAAATTCCACAGCTCCGGCACCCTTGGCAGCCAGCACGCTTTCCAGGTCGGGGCCTGCGGTGGCAGCCACAAAGTCTCCGGCAAACCCGGACAGCGCCTGCAGTACCTCCCGGGCATTTTCCTTTCGGGAGGTCTCCCCGGTGATGATAATGGCGCCGGTGTCCACATCCTCTTTGGCAATGCCGGCTTTTTTGTATTCCGCTTCCACAAGGCACCGCAGTGCATCCCCGTCCACCAGGTCAAAGCCCTTCAGTGGTGTGAAATACACCGGGCTGCGATACAAAACCGTTCTGTCTGTGATGGCAAATATGGGCGCAGAAAAACGGCTTGCCTGGTTAGCCACCGTAAGAGAGGAGAAAATCAGCTGGGTGGTGGTCGTGCCCACATCCAGCCCTACAGACAGCAATTCAGTACCCATTTCCGGCAATGGCTCCCAATACTTTTCTTACGGTGTAATCCTCAACCGGCAGGGGATTGGTGGCGCAGCAGGGATCTGCCAGGGTGTCATGAACGATTTGCCCCTCATGCTGATAAAGGGTACGGGGCGAGATCCCTGCCTCCTTCAGATCCTTTGGCAGTCCCAGCTCTTTTCGCAAGCGTACAAGGGCATTTTTTAAGTTGCGAATCGCCACGGTGTCTGAAGCGCTGCCCACCCCGGAAAAACGGGCAAGCTTGGCATATTTGCCGCCGCAGGCATGAAGATTGACATCCATGACTGCCGGCAGGAGAATGGCATTGAGCCGTCCGTGGGGGAGGTGGAAGATGCCGCCCAGGCTATGCGCCATGGCATGGCACAGCCCCAGCCCGGCGCCGGTAAAAGCAAGACCTGCCATGGTGGAGGCTGCGTGCAGCTGCAGCCGCACATCGGTGCGTCCGCCGTAGCTTGCCGGAAGCAGAGAAAGCGCAGTGGTGAATGCCTCCTTGGCAAAGGCATCTGTAAAGTAGGAGGCATTTGCTGCCACAAAGGCCTCCATTGCGTGGCTCAAAACATCAAAACCGCAATCTGCCACCAGTTTTTTTGGTAGCTGCTCCAAAAGGGTGCTGTCCAAAATGGCGGCTTCCGGGCGCAGCTTGGGATCTACCAAAGGGTGCTTTGTCTGTCCGTGGGTCAGTACCGCAAAATCCGTTACCTCCGACCCGGAGCCGGAGGTGGTGGGAATGGCAATGAAGCGCACCGGGGTCTCTGCAAAATAGACCATGGCCTTGGCACAGTCAATGGTGCTGCCGCCACCCAGCGCAACCACCGTATCCGGAGCAAACGCCCGGAGCATTGCCGTACCCTCTGCTGCCAGTTCCACGGAGGGGTCAGGTGTCACCTTGTGAAAAATGCAGTGTGCTTCCGGGGAAGCCTGCCGGATCACAGCATCAGCTGTTTTGTTTTCCATAAAATAGGGGTCGGTCACCAGGAAAAGTCTGCGGATGCCCATGTGCTGCAGCTGTCCCAGTGCGCCGGTGCCGCTATAGATTTTTGTTCTGCAATAAAAGCTTTCCAATTTTGTCACCGCCTTATATGGGGAGTATTACCAAAAGGAAAAATTTTATGTACGATGATACGATTTGCAATAAAAAAGACCCGATGTTCTCTTTCTTTAGAACATCGGGTCTTTTAAAATATAAATAATCATGCAAATGGAGGGATATACCATGCGTACATATAAGCTTTTGAAGGATGCAATGTTTGCCAAAATGGGAGAAGCCTTTGCCCCGGTGACGCTGCCCCATACCTGGAATGCCCAGGACGGTCAGGACGGCGGCAATGACTTTTGGCGTGGAGTGGGTACTTATCAGCTGCAGCTGCCCGACCCCACAGAGGGTAAACGTCAGTATATTGAGATTCGTGGTGCCAACCACGTGGCAACTGTGTGGTGCAACGGCAGAGAGCTGGGTACCCATAAGGGCGGTTTCTCCACCTTCCGCTACGAGCTTACAGATGCCATGAAGAAAACCGGCAATCGGCTGGAGGTGGCAGTGACCAACGCAGAGTCCAACATTTACCCCCAGCACGCAGACTTTACCTTCTTCGGCGGTCTGTACCGTGACGTGTATTTTGTAGAGGTGGAGGACACCCATTTTGACCTTATGAAGCATGGCAGCGATGCTGTGTTTGTGTCTGCCTATTCCGGCGGTACTACCCGTGTGGACATGTTCCCGGTGAATGCCCAGGGGTGCAAAATCCGCCTGGAACTGCTGGATGGCGAAAACAACTGCGTTTTTGACACCCTGGTGGAGGCACTGCCCCATACCTATGTGAATACGGTGATAGCGGAGCCGCACTTGTGGCACGGCGTGGAGGATCCCTATCTCTATTCTGCTCGTGCCACACTGCTTCGGGAGGAGCAAGTGCTGGATCAGATCACAGTGACCTACGGTTACAGAAGCTACCGTGTGGATGCCGGTCACGGCTTCTTCCTCAACGGCAAAAGCTTCCCGCTCCACGGTGTCTGCCGCCACCAGGATCGCCAGGACAAGGGATGGGCCATCTCTCGGGAAGACCACCTGGAGGATGCCACCATGATCTATGAGCTGGGTGCCAACACCATTCGTCTTGCCCACTATCAGCATGATCAGTATTTCTATGATTTGTGCGATAAAATGGGCTTTGCGGTGTGGGCAGAGATCCCTTACATCAGCCATCACCTGCCGGGTAAGGAGGCTTACGATGTCACCATGTCCATGATGACAGAGCTGATCGCCCAGTGCTATAACCACCCCAGTATCATTGTTTGGGGTATTGCCAATGAGATTACCATTTATAATATCTGCGAAGAGCAGTACCGTAATCTGTGCGACCTGAATGCGCTGGTCAAGCGGCTGGATCCCTCCCGTCCCACCACCATGGCGCAGCTGGCACGTCTGCCCATTACCGACCAGCAGATCCAGATCACCGATATCCAAAGCTACAACTATTACCATGGCTGGTACGTGGGTACTATGCAGGACAACGGCCCGGTGCTGGATGCCTTCCACAAGATGCACCCGGACAGAGCCTTGGGTGTGTCCGAGTACGGCGCAGAGAACATTATGCTGTGGCACTCTGCCCAGCCCTTCAACCATGACTACACGGAAGAATATGCTACCATTTACCACCATGAGATGCTGAAGGTCTTTGAGACCCGTCCCTGGCTGTGGGCGACCCATGTTTGGAATATGTTTGACTTTGCTGCCGATATGCGCAACGAGGGCGGTATCAAGGGACGCAACAACAAGGGCCTTGTGACCATGGACAGAAAGATCAAGAAGGATGCTTACTATGTCTATAAGGCATACTGGAGCAAAGATCCCATGGTATATATCACCAGCCGTCGTTTCCGTGACCGTGCCCCCGGCGAACGGGATGTGCGCATTTATACCAATGCGCCGGAGGTGACCCTGACGATCAACGGCGAAAATGTGGGAACCCTGGCAGCCAAAGACCACATGGTCATCTTCCCGGAGGTGGCGCTGCAGGCAGGTGAGAACACCCTGACCGCAACCGTTGCCGGCGCAGAGGACACCATTACCCTTTGCGGTGTGGCGGCGCATAACACGGAATATGACCTGCCGGACCTGGCTTCTGCCTTGCAGGTGGGCAACTGGTTCTCTCAGCAGGAGGAGGCAGAGGACTACGGCGATGAGGGCTACAACGCAGAGCTTCCCATGGGAATACTCCTTGCCAATCCCCGTTGCTTTGAGATCGTCAAGGGCTGGATCATGGCAAAGCAGACACTGGATATCAGCACACGCTTCAAATTCGTCTCCAGCCTCAGCCAGTACCGTGACAACGGAAACTACAACCAAAAGCCTATTTCTTCCATGAAGACCACCAAAGAAAACTACACCCGGGAAGATTTTGACCTGCTGAACAAGCTTCTGCGTGGTGTAAAAAGAATGTAAAAACCGGCGGCTATCGTTTCGGATAGCCGCCGATTTTGTATATGCGGAATTACAGAGTATAAACCACTTTGCCTTCAATAATGGTGGTGTATGCCTTGCCGCCGATGGTGGTGAGGGGATTGGCAGTCCAGATGACCACGTCGCCGTCCTTGCCGGGCTCCAGAGAACCCACACGGTCAGCAATGCCCATCACCTCTGCAGGGTTGATGGTGATAGCCTTCCAGGCTTCTTCAATGGGCATGCCCTCGCTGGCAGCAATGCCGGCATACAGGGGCAGATTCTCCAAAGGCACCACGTTGGCATCGGAAATAATGCAGACCTTAAGACCTGCCTTGCACAGCACACCGGGGGTGGAGAAGGACTTGTTCTTCAGTTCCTCCTTACCACGCTTACCCAGGCTGGGACCTACCAGCACGGGATAGCCTTCCTTGGCAAGCTGGTCTGCGATCAAAGCACCGTCGGTGCAGTGATCCAGCATGATCTTCAGGTTGAATTCTTTTGCAATGCGAATGGCGGTGAAGATATCATCGGCACGGTGCGCATGCACCTTCAGGGGCAGCTGACCACGGATCACCGGCTCCATAGCCTCCAGCTTCATGTCAAAGTTGGGGTTTCTGCCCTCGTCCTTTGCATTGGCATAGTTGCGTGCCTTGAACAGAAATTCACGAAGCACGGCGGCAACAGCCATTCTGGTCTTGGGGGACTTCTTGTTGTTCTTGCCGTGGGCGTTCTTGGGGTTCTCACCAAAGGCACACTTCATAGCGACTGCCTCTTTGATCACCATATCATCCACACGGATGCCGTGCAGCTTCACGGCAGTGAAGGTACCGCCAATGACGTTGGCGCTTCCGGGACCGCAGCAGGCAGTGGTGACACCGCCGGCAATGGCATTGGCCAGCGCCTGATCCATGGGGTTCAGGCCGTCAATGGCACGCATATGGGGGGTGAGGGGGTCAACAGACTCATTGTGCTCTGCAGAGAGAATGTTGGTAAGGTATTCTGCGCCGAGACCGGCATGGCAGTGACCTTCCACACAGCCGGGGGTTACAAGGCGACCTTCGGCATCAATGACCTCAGCACCCTCCGGGGCGGCGATGTTCTCGCCCACAGACAGGATCTTTCCGTCATCGCCAATCAACACACAGCCGTTCGGGATGTCGGCGCCTGCCATGGTTTTTACGTATCCGTTTTTAATCAGTAGCATAAAATTCGCTCCTTTTATAATTTTCTTCATTTTAAAGCATAAAGAAAGAATTGTCAACAAAGCAAAGTATGTGTTACAATAAAACCGGAGGGATCCCATATGAAATACGGAAAAATGGTAAAGGGCAGTTTTCTTTCCCGCCCCAATCGTTTTATTGCCCATGTGGAAATCGGTGGCAGCGAGGTCGTCTGCCACGTAAAAAATACCGGTCGCTGCCGGGAACTTCTGCCCGTTGGAGCAGAGGTCTGGTGTCAGGAATTTGATGACCCGAAGCGGAAAACAAAATATGACCTGATCACCGTGCGAAAAGGGGAGCGCCTGATCAACATGGATTCCCAGGCGCCTAACAAGGCGGCAGGAGAATGGCTGCAGGCAGGCGGTCTGGAAGAGATCACCAACCTTCGGGCAGAGACCTTCCACGGGGACTCCCGTTTTGACTTTTCTTTTGAGAAAGAAGGGAAGACCTGCTTTTTGGAGGTCAAGGGTGTGACTCTGGAAAATGACGGTGTATGCGCTTTTCCCGATGCGCCCACCACAAGAGGTGTCAAGCACCTGCAGGGACTGACAAAAGCGGCAGGCGACGGCTATGGCGCATATGTGCTGTTTGTGATCCAAATGGAAAATGTAAAATACCTGCACCCCAACGATGCCACAGATCCTGCCTTCGGCGATGCCCTTCGGGCGGCAGAGGCTGCCGGTGTGACAGTGCTGGCAATGGATTGCACCGTCACGGAAGACACCATGACATTGCGCTCACCGGTGGAAGTCAGGCTGGGTAAATAGCTGCTTTTTGTAACGGACGGGTGTTATGCCCGTCTGTTTTTTAAATACGGCGGTAAAGTGGGACTGAGAGCAGAAGCCGGTCTCCAGGGCAATCTGCGCCATGGACAGCTCCTCCATGAGGATCAGGGTCTTTGCTTTCTCAATGCGTTTCTTTGTAATGTAATCGTAAGGGGTAAAGCCTTCACTTTCCAAAAACACCGTATGCAAATGGTTGGCAGAAACATGCGCACTTTCGGCAATCTGCCCCAGGGTGCAGCTTTCGCAGTAATGGGCATCCATGTAGCGATAGGCCTCCCGGATCAGTCGGTTACGTACGGGACGGTGGTTGCTGCCACGGGTCAGCTGCAGGCAAAGCTGTAATAGTGCCAGGAAATGCAGATTGTATTCTACAGTACCCTCCGGCTCCGGGGCGGTAGTCAGTGCGCAGCGGTGCAGTCGGGCAAAGCTGCGAAACAGCGCTTCCAGGGCTTCCGGGTCTTCAATATAGGTGCAAAGGGGAAGCTGCGCCAAAATGGCGGCATCGCTTTCCTCTGCAGGTACCCATACATAGCTGCTGCGGATGGGAAGCTGACTGTGTCTGCGTTGACCGGGTCTTGTGCATAAAAGCATGCCACGCTTCACGGGAAAGGCCTGACCGTCTACATAGCTGACACCGGAATCGGTGTGATACAGCTCTATTTCGTAGCGTGTTACGGTGCGCAGGGGAGTGACACCTTTGTACTTTTGCGACACAAGACTGTCATAAATACCGCAGCGTAATTTCTCTTTGTTCAGCATGTTATATCACCTTGCCGTAAGATTATGACAAAAATACCACAGATACTGCTATAATTGCCGTAAGATTATGTTATTATTATAACATGAAATCCAAAAAATGCAAACCAAATTTACTTGGGAGGTAAAAGCTATGGAAAGACTTATTTTTGAAAAGCAGCTGGAATTTTTGCCCTCTGCCAAGGTGTCCCACTCCCGTGTGGGCATTGGCTTTGAGAAACTGGACCGTGCTGTGTTTGATCCCCACAAGGCCTATGACAAGGTGGCAGCCATCGGTGTGAAGCCCATTCGTCTGCAATCCGGCTGGGCACGTACAGAGAAGGAAAAGGGCGTTTATGACTTTTCCTGGCTGGATGATATTGTGGACAATTTGATTTCCCGTGGTCTTGAGCCCTGGCTGGATCTTTGCTATGGCAACGCACTGTACACAGAGCTGGCGAAGCCCGTGTTCGGCGCTGTGGGTTGTCCCCCCATTATGTCCGAGGAGGAAATGCAGGCATGGCTGCGCTATGTAGATGCCACTGTCCGTCATTTCCATGGCCGCATCCGTCTTTATGAGATCTGGAACGAGCCGGACAATGCCTTCTCCTGGCGCCACGAGGAGGGCGACTACAAGGTAAATCAGAAGGATAATATCCGCAATGCCCAGGAATACGGCAAGTTTGCCATGGCAACGGCCAAGACCATCAAGGCAGCGGACAGCGAAGCACGCATTGCGGCGGGCTCTATTGCCCACCTGGAAAATTTCCGCTATGTCAATGATATTCTGGCAACCGGCCTTTATAAGTACATTGACGCCATCACCTTCCATATCTATTCCAGCTTTGACGGCGAGCGCCAGCAGACCATTGAAGCACTTCGTAATCTGGTGGATCTGTATAATCCCAAGATTACGCTGATCCAGGGCGAGGCAGGCGCACAGTCCCGCAGTGACGGCAACGGCGCTATGAAGCGTTTTTCCTGGACAAGAGAGAAGCAGCTGAAGTATTTGCTGCGTACCATGATCTGTGATCTGTGGTGCGGCGTGGAGTTCTCCTCCTACTTCAGCACCATGGATATGATCGAGGCACTTCGTGGCAGAATTGCCGATACTGCCTCTTACCTGGATTACGGTTATTTCGGTGTCCTCAGCGCTGAGTTTGATGCAGAGGGTCACTCCACCGGCGAGTACGGACAGAAGCCTTCTTACTATGCGCTGTCCACCCTGGCAACCTTGATGCGTGGCGATGCCAAGCGTGCGGACATTCCCTGGGTGCGTGAGTACCTGCCCTCCCGCCGTGTCAACGGTGTGGACTGCCAGGACAACACTCTGAAGGTCTACGGCTTCAAGCTGGATGACGGCAGCACTGCACTGTGCTACTGGAACTGCGTGAGTCTTTTGACCTCTACCTACGAAGGCACTGTGTCCATGAGCGTCTACGGTCAGGACACCAGCCGCATCCGTATTATGGATCTTGCCACCGGCAGAATCTACAAGCTGCCGGAGGAGATGGTGGAGGACCTGAACTACGGCGGTGTGGGTCTGCGCAACCTGCCCTTGACCGATACACCCCTTGCGATTATTTTCGGCTAAACCCTAACAGAAACGGGGGTACCTATGAAACGGATAATTGTGCTGCTTTTGTGCGTTTCTCTGTGCCTGGGACTGTGTGCCTGTGGCGGAGAAAGCGCCGGATCCCCTGACCCTGTACCGACCCAATCAGAGGAGGAAGCAAGTGTGGAAAAAATACTGATCGTAGGCAACAGCCATTCAGGAGATACCTTTTGGCTGCTGCAGCAGGTGTTTGATGCCCACTATGGCAAGGATGTAATGCTGGGCTATCTGTATTACAGTGGCTGTACTATTATCAAGCATTTGAAATTTGCCCAAAATGATGAAGCTGTCTACGCCTATCGCCTGAACTACACCGGCAAGGAAAACGGTGTGTGGGACGATATGAAGAACGTGTCCCTGGCATCGGCGCTGCAGGATCAGAAATGGGATGTGATCGTTTTCCAGGCAGACGAGGGTGACAGACGGCTGGATAACCTGAATGTTACCCAACGGCGGCAGTTGGAGGAATATGTCCGGGATTACCTGACAGAACCCTACGTGTTTATGTGGAATACCACATGGCCCGATGCTGCCAACGGCCCGGTATATGACCCCTCCTGGCCGGTGCAGCCCTCTGCCGGTTATACAGACCGGCTGATGCGTGACTACGGCTGGGACTCTGCCCGTCAGTTCGGAGATATGGTCACCAAGGCAAAGAACTATATTTTGACCGATGATACCTATGTGAAGGCCATTTGCCCCGGCGCTGCCCTCATGTATGCCATACTGACAATGGAGCTGCCGCAAACCGATATCTACCGTGACTACACCCACCTGACAGAGTTTGGCAGACTGATCGCTGCCTATGCCTTCTATACCCAGTATACGGGGCAGATGGTGGACGAGATCAAAATTGACGTTGTTCCCGAGCGCCTTCGCTCCAGCCGTTTCCTGAAATCCGGCGATGTGCAGGTAACCCAGGAAATGAAGGCTGTGATCCTGGAGGCTGTGGGCTATGCGTTTGAACATCCTTATGAAGTACCTACAAAATAAACGGAGGTTATGATCATGGCAATTTATGAAGTAAAAAACCACGAACCCAGCGTGCTTCCCGAAGGCACGTGGCGTCTTGCCTGGAGCGATGAATTTGACGGCACAGAGCTTGACCGCAGCAAATGGGATTACCGTATGTCTATGATGGGCAAGCCCTGGCCTGCCTGGACGGATAAGGGTGTCCACCTGGATGGCAAGGGCAATGTGGTGTTTACCATGCTGGAGGAGGACGGTCGCATTGTCAGCTCCCAGCTGCAGACCGGTTATAACTTTATGGACGAGCCGGTGGTGTACAGTAAGTTTGGTGTCTCCGACCTGCAGTGGCCCATCGGTAAGCTGAAAAAGAGTATGTATCTGCATTCCCACGGCTACTTTGAGTGCCGCTGCCGTTTGCAGGAAAAGGAGGGCTGGCGGTCTGCCTTCTGGATCCAGTCTCCCATTATCGGTGCTTCCATTGACCCGGCTGTCAGCGGCGTTGAAATTGATGTTATGGAGTGCTTCAAGCCCGGTGTGGTAGTTCCCCATAACGTGTTCACCGGCGGCTATGGTCTGGATATGCAGCGTGAAAAGGTGGGCATCGGCGCAGAGCTGCATGACGGTCAGTTCCACCGCTTCGGTCTTCTGTGGGATGAGACCGGCTACGAATTCTTCATTGACGGTCAGTCCGACGGCAAGATTGAGACCCACTTGTCTGCTTGCCCGGAGTTTATCCTGATTTCTACTGAGGTTCACGGCTACCGCAAGGATCGCAACAACCGTGTCCACGTCCCCGAAGCCGCCGAAAACGTAGGCGATACCTTCCTGGTGGACTACGTGCGTGTGTTTGATAAGATTTAATTATCTGCTTTTTTAACTAGGGCGGGTCTGTGACACCACCGACCACCCTGCAAAGAATTTGAAAAACAGAGAATATATTAAGGAGTTTCTATGTTCGGTAACGGAATTGATAATTTGCAGGCGGCTGACCAATTGCTCAAGGGCAAGCGGTTGGGACTGGTGACCAACCATACGGGTGTGGACATGTCCCTGCGTTCCACGTCTGTGATCCTGAAAGAAAAATATGACCTTCGTTTCCTGGTTGGACCGGAACATGGTGTTTCCGGTGTGGCGCAGGCAGGGCAAAAGGTAGAAAATAATACAGACCCCAAAACCGGTCTGCCTGCGATCTCTCTGTTCAACGGTCACGATAAGGCGCTGAACACAGAGCTTCCGGAAGTGGATATGATGGTCTTTGATATTCAGGATGTCGGTCTTCGCTTTTTTACCTATATTGTAACGCTGTACTATACCATGGTGCTGTGCAACCGGAAAAATATTCCTCTGTTGGTGTTGGATAGATATAACCCCCTGGGACTGACAAAAACAGAGGGCACTATGCTGGAGCCGGCATTTGTATCCCACATTACAAAATTCCCCCTTCCCACCCGTCACGCTTTGACAGTGGGTGAATATGCCGGGTATATCAATGAAACCTATGGCATCGGCTGTGACCTGCACATCTGTCCCTGCGTAGGTCTCACACGGCAGGATGACTATTACTCGTTGAATATTCCCTGGGTGCTGCCGACGCCCAATGTGCCGACCATGGAAACGGTTTTGTGCTATACAGGTACTTGCCATATTGAAGGCACCAACCTCTCCACCGGACGGGGAACAACGAAGCCTTATGAACTCATCGGCGCTCCCTGGCTGCGTGCCACAGAGGTCTGTGCAGCCATGAACGGCATGAAGCTTCCCGGTGTATACTTCCGTGAGGCAGATTTTGTACCTACCTTCCGGGATTATGCCGGGGAATATTGCCGTGGCTTCCAGATGCATATCACAGACCGGGAAGCCTTTCAGTCCTTCCGCACAAGCATGCTGCTGATTGACTATATCCGTAGGAGTCATGAGGAATTTCAGTTCCGCTACCGTGCGGATATTGAACGCTACCAGATGGATATCCTTTTGGGTAAGGATGACCTGCGACGGGATGATTTTGATGCAGAGACATTCTTTGTAAAGGAAAAAATTGCCGTTGATGCCTTTAATGCGCAGGTAAAAGAATATCATTTATACTAAAAAACAGGGCGGAGTCTTCGTAGACTCCGCCCTGCGGTTATTTTGTTTAGCCCTTGAACTGAGGCTGGCAGGTGAGCTGAACACCCAGGCGCTTGAAGGTCTTTTCGTCCACAGCGGACAAAATCACAGAGGAATGCACCTGGCAGCCACGCAGCTTCGTCAGCTGCTCCATGGCAAGCTCTGCATAGCTGTCGGTCACAGCGCTGATGGAAAGGGCGATCAGCACTTCGTCGGTGTGCAGACGGGGATTGCGGTTTCCAAGGTGGTCTACCTTCAAATGCTGGATGGGATCAATGACCTTGGGGGAGATCAGATGCACCTCATCGGGAATGTTGCCCAGCGCCTTCAAAGCGTTCAGCAGCAGTGCGGCGGAAGCGCCCAAAAGGCTGGAGGTCTTGCCGGTGATGATGCGGCCGTCCGGCAGCTCCATAGCGGCAGCCGGCTTGCCGGTCTCACGGGCACGGTTCAAAGCAGGCGCTACCACACGGCGGTCTTCTGCGCAAATGCCAACCTTCTTCATGAGAAGCTCCAGCTTCATCACTTCCGCATGACCGCATTTGCCCTGCTTTTCGTCGCAAAGGGAAGCGTAGTAACGGCGGAGGATCTCCTGCTTGGAGGCTTCACGGGCGGCATCGTCATCCACGATGCAGTTGCCCACCATGTTTACGCCCATGTCTGTGGGGGACTTGTAGGGGCATTCACCCAGAATGCGCTCAAACATGGTCACCAGCACGGGGAAGGCTTCCACGTCACGGTTGTAATTCACCGTGGTCATGCCATAAGCATCCAGATGGAAGGGGTCGATCATGTTCACGTCGCTCAAATCGGCGGTGGCAGCCTCGTAGGCCAGGTTCACCGGGTGATTCAACGGCAGATTCCACACAGGGAAGGTCTCAAACTTGGCATAGCCTGCCTTGACACCACGCTTATGCTCGTGATACAGCTGGCTCATACAGGTGGCAAGCTTGCCGCTGCCGGGGCCGGGAGCGGTGACCACAACCAGCTCACGGCTGGTCTCAATGAAATCGTTTTTGCCGTAGCCGTCATCGCTGACGATGTGGGCAATATTGGAGGGGTAGCCGGGGATATCATAGTGATGATACACCTTTACGCCCATAGACTCCAACCGGGACTGGAAGGCACGGGTCTGGTCAGTCTCATTGTAACGGGTCAGCACCACAGAACCAACGTACAGACCAAAGCCGGAGAAAATGTCAATCAGACGAATTACATCACGGTCATAGGTAATGCCCAGGTCACCACGGATCTTGTTCTTCTCAATGTCGGCGGCATTGATGGCAACGACCATCTCCACCTTATCCTTCAGCTGCAGCAGCATCCGCAGCTTGCTGTCAGGTTGGAAGCCGGGCAGTACACGGGATGCGTGATTGTCATCATACAGCTTGCCACCAAACTCCAGATAGAGCTTGCCACCGAACTGCTCAATGCGGCTGCGGATGTGGGCAGACTGGCTGCGAATATACAATTCATTGTCAAAAGCGATTCTTTCCATAACGGTTCCCTCTCTTTCTGGGAATATCATACCCTATCATTATATAATAAAAAGAAAAAAAGGCAAGTGATTTTGTAGGATTGACAGTAAATTCATTCCGTGTTACGATTGTAGCATACAGAATAAGGAGAAAATATATGAATCCTTTTGACCGAACAAGGCTTCTTTTAGGGGAAGAAGCCATGGAAAAACTGAAAAATGCCAAGGTTGCGGTGTTCGGATTGGGCGGCGTAGGCGGCTACGTGGTTGAGGCACTGGCACGCTGCGGCATCGGCGCGTTGGAATTGGTGGATCACGATACCATCAGTATAACCAATATTAACAGACAGATCCTGGCCACCCGTTCCACCGTGGGGAAAAGCAAAGCCCTGGCGGCAAAGGAAAGGGTGTTGGACATTGACCCCAATATTCAGGTCACGGAACGGGAAATGTTCTTCGGACCGGATACCATGGGCGAGTTTGATTTTTCCGGCTATAGCTACGTGGTGGATGCCATTGATACGGTGACGGGCAAGCTGGCGCTGGTGACAGCCTCCCAGGCTGCCGGTGTTCCCATTATCAGCTCTATGGGCACGGGCAATAAGCTGGATCCTTCCAAATTCCAGATCGCAGATATTGCAAAAACCTCTGTCTGCCCCCTGGCGCGGATCATGCGTAAGGAATGCGCCAAGCGTGGCATTCGGAAGCTGAAGGTGCTGTTTTCAACAGAAGACCCCATCAAACCCCTGGAAGCTCCCGGTGAGGAGCTTCCCGAAGGACGTCGGGCATTGCCCGGAAGCGTGGCTTTTGTGCCGTCAGTGGCAGGCTTGCTGATTGCCGCTGAAGTGGTAAAGGACTTAATAAAGGAGTAAGCGTATGGAGATTATGATCGCCGGAACCGGCAAGGTGGGCTTGACACTGGCAAGCCAGCTTGCTTCCGAAGGGCATAATATTACCCTGGTGGATAAAGACCCCTTTCTTTTGGAGGAAGCGGTGGAGAAAATTGAGGCAATGGCAGTCTGCGGAAACTGCGCATCCAAGGATGTGCTGCTGCAGGCAGGAGTCCGCAATGCCCAGGTGCTGATTGCTGTGACTGATGCAGACGAGGTGAACCTTTTGTGCTGTATGACAGCCCATGGCATCAACCCGGCTATCCACACCATAGCCCGTATTCGCAGCCCCGAGTATGCAGACCAGGTGCTAACTATGCCGGAGGTGTTTCCTCTGTCGCTGACAGTGAACCCGGAGAAGCAGGCGGCGCTGGAAATTGAGCGACTTTTGAAATTCCCCGGCTTCCTCAGACGGGACACCTTTGCCAAGGGCAGAGTGGAAATCGTGGAGCTGCGGGTAGAGAGCGACAGCAAGCTGTGCAACGTGGCGCTTAGTGATTTGAGCAGCGTTGTGCGGTGCAAGGTGCTGGTGTGCGCTGTTCTGCGTGAGGGAACAGCGGTGGCGCCCCGTGGTAATTTCGTACTGCGGCAGGGAGATCGTGTCTTTGTAACAGCGCCCACGTCTACACTGGCGCTGCTTTTGAAAAATCTGGGCATCATCACCCGGCGGGTGCGCAATGTGCTGATCTGTGGAGGCGGACGGGTAAGCTTCTACCTGGCAAAGCTGCTGGAAAAGGACGGCATTGATGTGCGCCTGATTGATCGGGATCGTGAGCGCTGCACCCAACTGGCTTCCTTGCTGGAAAAGACCTCTGTGGTGTTGGGTGATTGCAGCAGCCAAAGTTTGCTGGACAATCAGGGGATCCATCATGTGGATGCCCTGGCAAGCCTTACGGGTATGGATGAGACCAATATGGTCATATCTCTCTACGGCAGCGCCTGCAACGTGCCCCAGGTGATCACGAAGCTCAGCCGTGGAGAGCGAAACATTGCGGCAACGCTGCCTTTGGGAAGCGTTATCTGCCCCAAGGAGCTTTGCAGTAATCATATCGTGCGCTATGTCCGTGCCATGCAGAATCAGACCGGTGCGGCAGTCAGTATTCACACCATTGCCGACGGACAGGCGGAGGCTGTGGAATTTTTGGTTGACAGCGCCACCAATAACTGCGGTGTGCCCCTGAAACAGCTGAAGCTGAAGCCCAATGTGCTGCTGGCCAGCATTACCCGTGGCACGGAGACGGAGATCCCCGGCGGTGACAGCGCCTTTGCAGAAGGCGACACCGTGGTGGTGGTCACCTCCGGTCGGGGTGTGCTGAATAACATTAACGATATTTTCGCTTAACGGGAAACGGAGTAAGCTATGAATTTTAAAATGATGGGGCGGTTTGTCGGTCAGATCATTGCCGTTGAGGCAGTGCTGATGCTGCCTGCCCTGGGAATCAGCTTTTTCTCCGGGGAACAAGCCGCAGTTACCGGCTTCCTCTATACCATCGCCATTATGGTGGCGCTGGGTGGTGTCCTGCTGCTGGTCTGCCGAAAAGCAGGCAGCATCTTCGGCGCCCGGGAAGGCATGGTCTGCGTGGGTTTGAGCTGGTTTTTCTTAAGTCTTTTGGGCTGCTTGCCCTTTTGGTTCTCCAAGGAGATCCCCCATTTTGTGGATGCACTGTTTGAAACGGTGTCCGGCTTTACTACCACCGGCTCCTCCGTTTTGTCCAATGTGGAAGGCTTGAGTAAGGGCCTTCTGTATTGGCGAAGCTTCTCTCATTGGGTCGGCGGTATGGGTGTGCTGGTGTTTTTGCTTGCCATCGTGCCTGCCAGTGGCAGAGAAAAGGGCTTCACCATGCACCTGCTGCGTGCGGAAAGTCCCGGACCGGATGTGGGAAAGCTGGTGCCCAAAATGCGCCAGACCGCAACCATTCTTTACCTGATCTATATCGGTTTGACAGTGCTTGATATGATCTTCCTGCTGCTTGGCGGAATGCCTCTTTTTGATGCAGTGTGTACCGCCTTTGGCACTGCCGGCACCGGCGGCTTCGGTATCAAAAATGACTCCATGGCATCCTATAGCCCCTATATTCAGAATGTCTGTACCGTGTTCATGTTCCTCTTCGGTGTGAACTTCAGCTGCTACTACCTGCTGCTGTTGGGACAGGTGAAAAACATCTTCCGGGATGAAGAACTGCGGATGTATGTGGGTCTGGCGTTGGTAACGGCGCTGCTGATCGTGCTGGATATTCGCCATATGTACGGCTCTCTTGGGGAGACGATCCGCCATGCAACATTCCAGGTCAGCTCAATCATGACCACAACCGGCTTTGCCACAACGGACTTTGACCAGTGGCCAAGCTTTTCAAAAGGGCTTCTTATGCTGCTGATGGTGGTAGGCGCCTGCGCCGGCTCCACCGGTGGCGGCTTCAAATGCTCCCGTGTGCTGCTCCTGCTGAAAAACCTGCGGCGCAATATCCGCCAAAGCCTGAACCCCAGAAAGGTGCAGTTGGTGCGCAACAACGGAAAGACCGTGGACGAAAAGATAATCAGCAATACAAGCTCCTACCTGGCAGCCTATGTGGTGATCATTGTGGTCAGCTTCCTGCTCATCAGCCTGGACGGCTTTTCCACCGGAACGAATTTCACTGCAGTGCTGGCCTGCTTTAATAACATAGGTCCCGGACTGGAGGCGGTAGGCCCCAGCTGTAACTTTGGCGCCTACAGTGATCTGTCCAAAATCGTGCTGATTTTGGATATGCTGGCAGGCAGACTGGAGATCTTCCCGATTTTGGCGCTGTTCTCCCGTGGCACATGGCGGGGACGCTAACTCACTCGGAGGTAATGACGATGAAAAAGATACTTTGCTTTTTTCTGACTGCAGTTTTGTTGCTGTCACTGTGTGCCTGCAGCGGCTCGGAGGTGACGGAAAAGAAGGGCTTACAGGTGGGCTTCTGCAGAGCTGACGCCACACCTACGGAAGCAGTCAATATTTCCGGCGGTGACAGTAAAAATCGCATGTCCGCAGGCTACCGTGATCCCATCACCGTGACCTGCGTGGCGCTGTCCAACGGCGGTGAGACGTATCTTATGTATACGCTGGACTACATTTCTGCATCCAATGCCTATACAGTGCCTGCGGAAAGTCTGATCACAGAGGCCACAGGTATCCCGGCGGAGCGGATCATTATGAACTGCACGCACACCCACTCCGGCCCGGCAATCGGCTATGATTACGATACCATCAAGCCTTACCGTGATAAGTTCAACAAAGCGGCGGTGGAGGCAGCAGAGAAGGCAATCGCCGATATGTCCTCCGCAGAGCTCTATGCCGGCAGCGTGGAGACGGAGGGACTTGTGTTCGTCCGCCATTACGAAATGGATAACGGCACTTTTGCCGGCGCTAACTATGGCAGCTTCTCCACTTCTATCAAGGGGCATGCTTATGAAGGCGATGCATCGGTGCAGGTGATCAAATTTGCCCGCAGCGCAGAGGATAAGAAGGATGTCATTCTGGTCAGCAATCCTGCCCACGCAACGGCGGTCAGCGGCACAGACAGTTCTCTGCTGTCTGCGGATATTGCCTACTCCGTCCGTGACAGCGTGGAAAAGAGTACAGACAGCCACGTGGCATACTTTATCGGCGCTGCCGGTGACCAGGTGCCTTCCAGCCGGATCCCGGCAGAGGGAAGCACCAACGATTACTTGCTCTACGGTGAGCGTATGGGCAACTATATCACAGAACTGATCCCCAATCTTACCAAGCTGGAAGCCGGTCCTGTAGAGCTGGAGACCCGGGAGTTTACCGGCAAGACCATCAAAGAGGGACTGGAACGGCTGGCAGATGCCCGTGCCGTCCGTGAGGTGGCAACAAAGTATGGCAACGGCGCCCCGGAGACAAAGGCTGCGGTTGCGCAATATAATTTCAGCAGCGTCTACCAGGCAACCGCCATTGTGGCCCGTAACGGCAGAGAGGACACCCAGACCATGACGCTCAATGCTATGGGCTTGGGCGAATTGGGTATTATCTTCGCACCCTATGAAATGTTCTCTGAAAACGGTAAGTTCGTCAAAGAAAACAGTCCCTATGCACTGACCTTCGTGGTCACCTGTTCCGAGAATGCCCAGGGCTACCTGCCCTCTGCCAACGGCTTCCGTGTGGAATGCTATGAGTCCCACGTTACCACCTATGAGCGTGGCACAGCCGAAAACCTGGCAGATACCTTTGTGGAAATGCTGAACAAGCTGAAAGCAGAATAACAGAAATGCCACGGCTTCGATAGCCGTGGCATTTGTGCAATAAAAATGGCGGACAAGCATTGCTTGTCCGCCAAGGTTTTTAAATTAAGCCTCTGCTTCTTCTTCAACAACGGGCTCTGTAGCGACAGTGTCATCTACAGCAGGCTCGGTAGAAGCAGGAGCGGTGGTCTCTTCAACGTAGGTCTCATCGGTGGGATCAACCACGTCGGGATCTTCCAGATCTCCCTCACCGTAGGAGTGGCCTTCCAGCTGACCCTCAACTACCAGAGCGGTCACAGCATCCACAATGAAGTCGCCCTCCAAATCACCGGCGGTGATGGTGAAGCCGTACATGCCGTCAATGGGGGAGACAGTGCCGTCAATGGTGTCAAAGCTGTCCAGTGCCAGGGAAGCCAGCAGGATGCCCTTTGCAGACTCAAGGTTGATGTAGCCGTCTTCGTCCAGGTTGTCCTCGGTGAGCATAACCAGCTCAGCAGTCAACTCAGCGGAAGCAATAGCAGCTTCAGCGTCCTTCTCAATGGTCTCCAGGAAGGTAGCGCCGGGCAGAGCAGAACCAACAGCCTGCTTGATCACAACACAGCTGACCTCAGGAAGCAGGAAGCCTGCCATCTTGCTGTTGACGATAAGGTCGCAAATGACTTCGGAGACGGACTTGCCCAGGTAATCGCTGTATTCGCCGGCAAGCACTTCACCGTTGATGTCAGCGCCTTCCAGGTTCAGAACCAGGCCGTCAGCGTCATAAGAGACATTCACTGCACCGTTGACATTGAGAACCAGCATGCCGGCAGCAACGGGGTTTGTAGCAGGCTTGGTGCCTTCGGTAGCTTCGGGAGCCTTTTCACCGCAACCGGCAAACAGACCCAGCAGCAAAACAGCGGACATGAGAATAGCCAAAATCTTTTTCATGGGGAACACTCCTTTTTGTTATGATTGTTGTTATAAATCAGAAAGATGTTATAAACACCCAATCTAATGGATATACTACAGTATAACATACACAGCGGCACTTGCACAAGTATTTTTTTATGTTTTCTGTTAAAAATATTTATAACATTCCCCCGAAAACAGCAAAGATATGGAAAAAGTACCGAAAACACCGATCTTTTAGGGCGCTTTTCCTTTTATAAACCTGTAAATAAGCCATGGCTGCAAACCCTGTCAATAGGTGTCGCAAAGATATCCGAATTTAATGCTTGACATTCCAGACCCTATGTGCTACAATATTCAAGCGCTAAAGAGCGCACCTAAATATCGCGGAGTGGAGCAGTGGTAGCTCGTCGGGCTCATAACCCGAAGGTCGTAGGTTCAAGTCCTGCCTCCGCAACCATAACAGATACCGTAAATGATACAATTGTGTCGTTTGCGGTATCGTTTTTTATACCCACTTTTACCCCTAAATAGGGTGGTTTTCCCAACTTTGCAACGCATTTTGATTTCTGTTGCCACGATATTGTGCTTTTGCCCGGTCAGAGGATCGCTGTACCCCTACATATTGCGCTTTTCATTCGTTAAACAACCGCCTTTCGTTATATTACTGGGCTTTCGTTATTCTACTGGGTTATTCGTTAAACGACCGAAATAGGGGCTATAAATTGAATTTTCCTTAGGATTATGATATTATTTAAGAAAAAACGCTATGTCACTATTGACAGATTGCCCCTTTTTGCTATAATACTACGATTTGACTTGGTCAAATGGTCGGTTGGGGAAATCAAACAAAGGGAGCGTATTACAGCATGTATCACTTTGAGTATGTAACAAAGGCCCAGGCCGCACCGGTTAAAAAGGAATTAATCGCCATCATCAATGCAGTTCAAGATCGACTCCGTGACCATTTTACATTCCGTTTTGATTTTATCGGCAGTTCCTCACGGAACATGATCACACAAGATGTAAAAAGTAACATAGGTTTTGATTTTGATGTCAACATTGAGGTAAATGATGATGGCCAGGAGTATTCACCCAGGGAACTCCGGGAAATGATGAAAGCGGCATTTGATCGCATTGTTCCCAACTATGGATATTCTCCAGCAGAACAATCCACCCGCGTATTGACCATCAAATTTAAAGAAACGGCGCATTCTAGGATTGCACACAGCTGCGATATTGCTATCGTCAATAACTACACCGACGATGACGGTTATGAGCGTCAGCAGTATATCCATTTTGATAAAAAATCCAATCGTTACTTATGGGAGGAGCGTTCTGAGGGGTACTATCTGCTCCCGGAAAAAGAAGAATGGATCAAAGAAAACGGTCTGCAGACGGATTTAAGAGAGTGTTATTTGTGGAGAAAGAATACCAACACAGATCCGCACAAACGCTCACGCACTATCTATGCGGATGCCGTCCATGAGATATGCCAAAGGTTTGGATATTACGATTAAACGATGTAACCATTTGATCAAGGTTGAGTTTAATCCCGAAATGTGATAGAATGAAGAAAATTCGATAGGGAGCGTGGAACTTATGGCACGTACATCCGGAAGAGAAGATAAGAATGTCTATTGGCAGGCCAGAGATAAAATGGGTTGGACACGAGAGGAAGCTGGCGACCACTTGGAGACAATCCCCCCGGAAAGAGTTGCTCGGATAGAGTATGAGCAGTTTTTGCCGCATCCGGATGAAGTTCTGGTGATGGCTGAAAAGTATAAGGAACCGATGCTCTGCAATTATTACTGTTCTCAGCAGTGTCCTATCGGACAGCAGTATGTTCCGGAAATCAAGATTAAGGACCTGTCGCAAATTGTGCTGGAGATGTTGGCTTCTTTGAATTCAATGCAGCGCCAGACGGAGCGGCTGATCGATATTTCTGCGGATGGCGTTATTGACAATGACGAACTCAAGGATTTTATCCGCATCCAGAAGGAATTGGAGAAAATCTCGATTACGGTAGAAACCCTGCAGCTGTGGGCAGAGCAAATGCTTGCAACCGGCAAAATTGATATGGAACAGTATAAAGCACTTACCCAACAGTGATTCTTTCTTTTAAGCAGCGTCTTCGAACGAGGACGCTGTTTTCATTTTCTGCAAAAATAGACCGTGTTTTTATACAGCGGTTGTCATATATTTTTTTGGATAATTGCGCTATCATAAGGATGTAATCACAAAGCAGCTCACAGTTTAAGGAGGGATGAACATGAGCGTGCGAGCCAGAATCCTTGCGATACGGATTACGGAGCTAGTGAAGAAGAACCCCGAAGCGGCAACAGCGTTGGGAGTTTCGGCTACACTAGCATCCTGCAAGGATCGTTCTACCGATGTTGATAAGACCACAAAACCGGTTGTGGTCGCCCGCATTATGTAGCGATTTAGGAGGAGTTATATGAAGCCAATTATTTACTGCACAGAGACCCAGCGAGGCGTTGACACCTTTTACCTGGAGACCAGCAGCGGCCGGTATTTCCTTTTCCAACAGACCTACAGACCCGGGGTGCATGCGCACTTCAGCAGAGGCTTGCGATTGGAGGATGCGTGTGATTTCTCCAAGAGCAGACGGAACAAGGCTGTGATCAAGACACAGTGCAAGCTTCCCGCATATATCAAGTATGTGGAATCGGAGTACGGCATTGTGGTTTTGAAGCAGACCTTGCGTCGTGCCCAGCGCCTGCAGCTTGCAGGTTGATTTGATGGTGCTGTATTGATTGCATGTTGGCTATCGCAGGAGGATACCTACTATAAGTGCTAATGGCTATGGCACATCGCCTCTTAGCAAGCCGCATTCGACAGTCGGCGGACAGCACACAGCTTTCGACAACTGCACGGGTTTGGATTCCCTCCTCCAAATCTGTGCAGTTTTCATTTGCAAAAAAAGTTTTTATAATTGCTTGAACCGTTCCTGAGGAATGGTTTATAATGTGCGCAAAGGAGGTATCCAATATGAAAAAACTTTGGACCGTGAAAGAAGTTTGTGATTTAACAGGGTTAACCGGAAAGCATTTGTTTTATTTCCATCACGAAGGCGTTGTAAAAGCGGCCACATATTCCAATTACTCCGTGGATGATCACGACGGCTATAAATTGTACGATGAAGCCGGTGTCGCTAAATTACAGCAGGTGGCTATGTATTATGAATTGGGATTGAAACGCAATGAAATACGCGATCTGATGAAGGCACCGGATTATGATATGCACCGGGCCTTGGACGAGCTGCAGGATCGGCTGGAAGAAAAAAGGATGCGGTTATGCAGACATATCTCGGCAATTGAACAGCTGCGCCAAATTGGAACAAAAAATGGGTTGTTGGATTTGTTTAGCGAGATCTCTTTAGAGGATCTGGGAAGGAACGGTTTGGCTGTTTCGGAATCGGCATTAAAGGATTGTTGGACAGACAGCCTGGATGAAAATAGCCTTGATGCATTTAATGCTGAAACAGAAGCCTTGCTACAGGAACTGGTTTTAAACAACGACAATGCTGATGCACAAAAACAAGTTGTAAAGCGTTTGTTCTCTGAAGCGATTGATAATTTGGGCTTCCCTGGCTATATGTTCATTGCAGCACTTTTCCTTGCCACAACAGGAGAAGGCGCAATGGCAGCAGAACTCGCTACCGACCT
>JAFYNQ010000044.1 GCA_017548065.1 Oscillospiraceae bacterium | reverse complement strand
CACGGACGATAGCACGACCGATAGCAACACGCTGACGCTGACCGCCGGACAGAGCCTTAGGCTTACGGCCCAGGTACTGGGTGATGTCCAGGATCTCAGCTGCTTCCTTAACCTTGCGGTCAATCTCAGCCTTGGGGGTGTGGCGCAGCTTCAGAGCGAATGCCATGTTTTCGTAAACGGTCATGTGGGGGTACAGAGCGTAGTTCTGGAAGACCATTGCGATGTCACGATCCTTAGGAGCCACGTCGTTGACCAGACGGTCACCGATCCACAGCTCACCGTCGGAGATCTCTTCCAGACCGGCGATCATACGCAGAGTGGTGGACTTACCACAGCCGGAGGGGCCGACCAGAACGATAAATTCCTTGTCAGCGATCTCCAGGTTGAACTCCTGAACAGCGATAACGCCCTGCTCAGTAACCTGCAGCTGTGCCTTTTCTGCTTCGCGCTCCAGGTAAGCAGCGTAAGCTTCGGGATTCTTCTTCAGCTTCTCAACCTGCTTTGCCTTCTTCTTGTTGCGCTTGATGTCATCGCCACTAAAGGGATACACCTTCTTGATGTTTTTCAGGGATACATTTGCCATGTTTACACGACTCTAAACATACCGAATCCTCGCATATGTTCTCACTGCAACCGGGTTAAAATTTACAGCTGCAGTATTACGACAGGTCTCCACACTGCCGCACCGTGAGTCCAACGGTTTATTATTTTCCTCCTTTTTTGACACAGAGAGTCTATTGTTGTGGAGTAGAACACCCTATGCCCGGATGCTATAATAATACCACAAAGACCACAAAATGGCAATTGTGTATTATGCCAGTTTTGATGCCTTATTTTTGGTTATTTTGACAAATACGGATAGAATTCCCCACTTGTTCCAGGTCACTGCCGTAGAATACCTCCATGACCTCCTCCAGCGCCAGGGCATCCCCCACACCGGCAGTTTCATAGCAGGAGTGCATTGCCAGCTGGGCAAGACCGATATCCGCAGACAGCACAGACACCTGGTTCAGGGAAAGTCTGCCCAGGGTAGAGCCGCCGGGGAGATCCGCACGGTTGCAGTAGGTCTGCACCGGCACCTCTGCTGTCTCACAAAGCTTGCGGAACACAGCGGAAGACACGCCGTCTGTGGTATAGCTCTGGTTAGCATTGAATTTCAGCACCACACCGCCGCCCACCACCGGCGCATTGCCGGGATCGGCAAATTCGGGATGGTTGGGATGGATAGCATGGGCATTGTCCGCAGACAGCATAAAGGAATTATGCAGCAGCTGCTTCAGCTCCAGGCCCAGGGCATCGCTGATGCGCTCCAGGGTATCTGCCAGCAAGGTGGAATAAGCACCTTGTACAGAGGCAGAGCCAACCTCTTCGCTGTCAAACACGCACAGAACAGGAATAGAGCGCCCCTCTGCAGCGTGCAGGAAGCCCTGGGCGCAACCCCAGGCGCACATCAGGTCATCCAGGGCAGCGGCGGAGATATATTCCTCCTCCACACCCCAGACAGTGGCACGCTGGCGCACATATAAATAAAGGTCATGTCCCAGGATCTTGCCGCCGGCTTCCTGCTCCAGAAGACTCCACAGCTTACCGGCTGCCTCCTCGCTGCCCACCAGGGGCAGTGTGTCCACCGCAGGATTCCATTTATAGCCCTCGTTGGCATTGCGGTTCATGTGGATCGCCACGTTGGGGATCAACAGCAGGTCACGGTCAATGTCCACCAGGCGGCTTTCTACACCGTTGTCTGTTTCTACCAGCACACGGCCTGCCACAGACAAGGGTCTGTCCAGCCAGGGAGCAATGAGCATGCCGCCGTAGCGCTCCGTTGCCAGTCTTGTATATTTGCCGGTCAGCTCTCCGTTTTCCTTCACCTTAAAAGTAGGACGGTCGGAGTGACTGGCGCTGAGCATAAAGCCTCTGGGTGTGCAGTTGGGCACACGGAATGCCATCAGGGCGCTGCCACCACGAATCAGGTAATATTTACCGCCGGGAGCCAGTGTCCACAGTTCTCCTTCGCAAAGTTCGGTGTAGCCCTCTCTTGCCAGCAGCAGCCGCAGCTGCTCCACTGCATGGTAGACGCTGTGGGATCTGTCCAAAAACGCTTTTAGTCTCTCGATCCTGATATCCATAGACCGACCTCCTATTGTTCTCTTTCCCATATTGTACATGATTTTCTCCCCCTCGTCAACCGCCTATGTTTTTCCGCTTAAATATTCCGGTTTTGTCGATTTTTGTCGCTAACTCGTCGGTTTCCGTCGGTCAATTGTTTTCGTTTCTCCTTGCAAATTTGGACTCGTTATGCTAAATTATATTTGTCGCAACAAGGTGGTGCTGTCACCGCTTTTTGATACCGGGGGATTTTTATTATTTTATGTCAGGAGAGGACGCTATGGAAAATTTGACAACCGTAATCATCGCAGACAATGCGGAAGAATTCTGCAACGGACTTACCGCTGCCCTCCAGCGGGCAGGTGGTTTTCACGTTATGGGCACTGCCAATGACGGCGAGCAGGCTATCCGCATGATCACAGAGAGAAAGCCCAACATTCTTGTACTGGACCTGATGCTGGCAAAGCAGGACGGTCTGAGTGTGCTGAAGGCCATCGCCGCCATGCCCCACAAGCCGGTTACGCTGGCAACCTCCCGTTTCGTCACCGATTACGTAGCTTCGGCAGCCGCCAATCTGGGTGTGCGCTATCTGATGCTGAAGCCCTGCGATATGGGTGTGCTGGTGGAACGGCTGAAGGAGCTGCGTGGTGGAGATATCACCCAAAGAGACGCTTCCCACTACCCCAATGCCACCAGCATTGAATCCATGGTCACCAACGTGATCCACGAGATCGGTGTACCTGCCCACATCAAAGGCTATCAGTATCTGCGCGAGGCGATCATGATCGCCGTGGATGACATGGATGTGATCAATGCCATCACAAAGGTATTGTACCCCCAGGTAGCAAAGACATTCCAAACAACACCCTCCCGGGTGGAGCGTGCCATCCGGCATGCCATTGAGGTTGCCTGGGACAGAGGCGACCTGGATACGCTCCAGCGCTTCTTTGGGTACACCGTCTCTAACACAAAAGGTAAACCCACAAACTCCGAATTTATCGCCCTCATTGCCGACAAGCTTCAGCTGCAGCTGAAAGGGGCAAAAGCATTGCAGATCTGACAAAAAACCGGTGCGTTTCCAACAGGAGACGCACCGGCTTTTGCTTATTTAGCAACTGCATAGAAAGACCGGTGTGGGATCGCTCCCACACCGGTGATTTTATTTTACTTGACGGTCAGGGTTGCTTCCTCAGAGATGGT
>JAFYNQ010000043.1 GCA_017548065.1 Oscillospiraceae bacterium | reverse complement strand
GTCCCGTCGCCTTACTTTTTGTTCATTACTTACGGATACCCAGCTTGGCGATGATAGCACGATAGCGGTTGATGTCCTTCTTTGCCAGATAGTCCAGCATGTTGCGGCGCTTACCAACCATCATCAGCAGACCACGACGAGAGTGGTTGTCGTGCTTGTGCACGCGCAGGTGATCGGTCAGCTCGTTGATACGAGCGGTCAGAATAGCGATCTGAACCTCGGGGGAACCGGTATCGCCTTCGTGAGTTGCGTTCTCCAGGATAACCTGGGTCTTCTTGTCCTTCAGGATCATAGTGTTTACCACCTTTTCTAAAATTTACCCAGCGCCAAGTAAGAGGTCGGTGTCTTCCCCGAACCGAGCTGCGGGCATGAATATGAACCGGCCAAAGCCAGCCCGACTAGTATAACACAGTCTTTTTGAAAAGTAAAGAACTTTTTTACGAATTTTCGGTTGTATCTGTGGATTCGGTAGCTTCTGTGGTTTCCTGTATCGGCTGCTCGCCTTCTGCGGTGGCATGAATACGGGCATTGATACGGCCAAGGGCATAGTCCATGGCGTTATAGGTGCTTTCGGAAATGCGGTCAATATAACCGGATTTGTAAGCTGCCATGGATTCCCGGATGGAGAGTACACGCAGAGGCTTGCCCACTTCGTTTGCGGTGAAGATGGGGGTGTAGCTGAAATCGGTGACCTGGGTCTTGCCGCTTTTCAGCTCTTTGGAGATCTCCAGCTCCAGGATCACGGAATACTCCGAGCCTGCCCGGTCCGCATCACCCAGGAAATCACCCAGGGAGTAAGCAACGAAGCAGCCGGTCTCCTGATCAATATACATCCGCTGGACATAGTGGGAGTGAGTGCCGATGATGGCGCCGACACCGTTTTCCTGCAAAAGGGAGCAGATATCCTCCTGGGTTTTGCTGATGGTGTTGTTAAATTCACTGCCCCAGTGCAGCAGCGCCACGATCATGTCCGGGCGCTCCTTTTTGGCAGCATTGATAACCTTCAGAATGCCTTCTGTGTCCACGTTGCGGTAATCAGAGGAATAGTCTGTATACAGAAGATTGACACAGCCTTCATTTCCGGGGGGCAGCGCCATGCCGTCCATACCCTTGGTAAAGGCCACAAAAGCAAGCTTGACACCGCCGATGTTCCGGATGGTGTAGCCCTTGGATTCCTTGGCTTCCTGGGCATTGGCATAAGCGCCTACGGGTTCGATCCCGGCAGCACGTACGGTGTTCACTGTGGAAGCAAGACCGTCCATGCCCTTGTAAATAGAGTAAGAGTTTGCCAGCTGCAGAAGATCCACACCGGCATCTGCCAAAGAGCGGGCAAGGGACTCCGGGGCAGAGCGGTCAGCGCCGTAAGGTGCGCCGAAGAAGTTGCCCTCAAAGTTCATGACAGTCACATCTGCCTGCGCCAGGAGGGGTGTCACATTCATAAGCAGGTCGCTGTAGCCATGCTCTGTGTCTCCGGCATCCACAACACGCTGGGTCACGTTCAGGTCGCCGCAGGCGGCAAGACGGATCACGGTGGCGGACGGCGCAGCGGTTTCAGAGGGGGTAGCGGTTTGTTTGCCCGGCAGATTGGTCAGAACGAAAATCAGAACAGCACACAGCACCAGCGCACCCAGGGCAATGCCCAGTTTCACAAAAAGCGCCTTTCTGCTTGCTTGCTGCTGTTTCCGACGTTCCTGCCGCTCCTGCCGACGTCGCTTTAATTCTTCAGGATCCAATGCCATTTCTACCCCTCCTTTCCGGTAACTGTATTATTCTACACTATTTTCTTTCGTTTCACAAGTAGAAAAACAGATTCCGGAAAGAATTTAATGACTTTTTCCACAATTGCAGGAGCAGCTGTCACTGTTGGGACAGCCGATGCACTTCTTGCCCTGCTTTTTCGCACGGAAAATCACGGCAGCAGCGCCGCCTAAAACCAGGACAATAACGGCAATAATGATAATATCAATAAGCTTCATAGTTTTTTCCTCCGTAGACAAAGACCGGTCACCACAGCGGCAATCACCAGCACGGCAATGAGTCCGCCACTGAAGCCGGCACCAACGCTGCCGGTGGTGATGAGTGTTCCCACCTGATACACAAGGAAGCTTAAGGTGTAAGCCACAGCCAGCTGCAGCGCAATGCCGCCGAAGAGCCAACGCTTATCCTTCAGCTCTGCATTCATGGCGCCGATGGCGGCAAAGCAGGGGGGAGAGAAAAGATTGAACATCAAAAAGGCCAAAGCGGCCACACGGGTAATGCCAAATACCGCAGCTACCTGAGTACCGGCACCCTCCAGCATTTCCAGACCTTCTGTGTCAATAAGATTGGAGATGCCGTAGCACACCGCAAGGGTACCGACCACGTTTTCCTTGGCAATAAAGCCGGTAACGGTGGCGGCAGCCATCTGCCAGGCGGCAACACCCAGGATGGGTACCAGCAAAGCAGCCACCGGGGAGGCAATGTGCGCCAGAATAGAGGTGTCTGCCATGCCCTCTGCCACCGGCTGCAGGGAGAGATCAAAGGATTGCATCAGGAAAATGGCGGCATTGCACAGCAGGATCACCGTACCTGCCTTCAGAATGTACTCGCCGCCACGGCTGCACATATCCCGGAAAGCGCGCTTGCCGTCGGGGAGCTTATACTCCGGCAGCTCAATAATAAAATAGCTGCCCTTGGGGTCACTGCCGGTGATGCGGTTAACGAGCAGCGCACACAGCAAAATCAGAATGATACCGGCAAAATACATCAAGGTTCCCACCCAGGTGGCATCCTTGAAGAAGGCGCCGGCAAACAGTGCGATTACCGGCAGCTTGGCACCGCAGGGCATAAAGGGTGTCAGCATGACGGCGGCATTGCGCTCGTTTTGGTTGGGGATGGTACGGGCGGCCATAATGCCGGGAACGGCGCAGCCGGTACCCACGATAAAGGGGATCACAGCCTTGCCGGAGAGACCGACTTTTTTGAAAAGGGGATCCAGTACAACGGTGGCACGTGCCATGTAGCCGCAGTCCTCCAGCAGAGAGAGGAGGAAGTACAGCACCATCACCAGGGGCAGAAAACCCACAACGGCGCTGACACCGCCAATAATGCCCTCGGTCAGCAGGGCGGTGAGGAAGGGGTTGGCTTCTGCCTGCTCCAGAAGAAAGCTTACCTGCTCCTTGAAGGCATCAATAAGAGTCACAAGACCGGGCAGAGTGAAGCCGTTTTCAAAGGTATAGCCGTCTGCCAGTACGGGGCCAAGCCAGGACTGGGAGACCTGGAAAACCAAAAACATCACAGCGGCAAAAATGGGAATACCGGCGGCAGGATGGGTCAGGATCATATCCACCCGATCCTGGGCGTTTCTGTCCTTGGTGAAGACCTTTCGTGTTTCCACCTGCGCCACCAGCTTTTTAACCTGGGAGAAACGCTTCTTGTCGGCAGCTTTTCCTTGGGGCAGCTGGGCAAGTGCAGGAAAGGGGGTGGGCTGCTCTGTGCCGAGCTGACGGACAGTGGCAGCCACCAAGGCGGTCAACCCTTCGGCACGGGTGGAGACGGTCTCCACAACGGGGCAGCAAAGCAGTCGGGACAATTCTTCGCAGTTGATGCGTGTGCCCTTCTTTTTGTTGATGTCGGTTTTGTTCAGTGCGATCACCATAGGAATGCCCAGCTCCAGCAGCTGGGTGGTGAAGAAGAGACTGCGGCTGAGGTTGGCGGCATCCACAATGTTGACGATCACGTCCGGGGCTTCTTCTTTTATATAATTGCCGGTAATATGCTCTTCTGCGGTGTAGGCGCTCATGGAGTAAGCGCCGGGCAGATCCACAGCGGTAATCTCCTGCTCACCGCTGTAGAGCTTTTTAATCAAAGCGCATTTCTTTTCCACCGTGACACCGGCACGGTTGCCCACGGTCTCATTCCGTCCCGTAAGCATATTAAACACTGTGGTCTTACCACTGTTGGGGTTTCCAACCAGTGCAATTTTCATAACCTGCTCCTCCTAGATACGTGTAACAAATTCCTTACATTTCCACAACGGTGATGGCTTTTGCCAAACGGGTGTCCATGTTGTAGCGTCCGTCTTTGATGGCGACGGTGCAGCTGCCCCAGCGTCGGGCGATGACGGTGATGGGCTCACCTGCGTAGCAACCCAGAGTGAAGAGGAAATTTTCCAACGCTTCGTCGCCGGTCTGCACACGGTCAATAATATGCTCCCGACCTTCCTGAATGGTCATAAGATCCATAAAACAACATCCTTTCCAAAACGCTCCCGACGGAGCGAGTGTAAGTTAGCTTACGCTAACTGCTAGTCAAAAATACAAGTTAGTCTATGCTAACCGGTGCGTTCGAAATTAGTTAGCGTACGCTAACCTTGGATTATAATACACACAAAAGGGGGATTTGTCAAGAAATATTTTCCAGCCTGCGGCAAAAATGCGGCATTTATGTTTTGCAGTGGCTGCTTGCAAAGTAGCTTACCCATAATTGGGATTTATTCCCCCAATACCCAAATATGAAGAAACCCGGTGCTGCCCAAGACAGCACCGGGAGTATATTTTCGGTAAAAAACGGGGATGAAATAATCAGCCTGCCAGGATCTCGGCCTTGATGACACCGGGCAGCTGTGCGAACAGACCCAACAGCTCTTCCAGAGAAATGGTGGTGTCCATGGTCTCTGCGGAAATGGTGACAACAGCAGAGCCGTTGTTGGGGATGATGGAATTGATGGTCTGAATGTTGGTCTTATGCTCGGTGAACAGCTGCAGCAGAGAGGCCAACTGACCCTTCTGATCCTGCAGCAGGAACTGGAAGGTGACCACCCGTCCGTGCATCATATTCTGGAAGGGAAGGACGGCATCACGGTATTTGTAAAAAGCACTGCGGCTGATTCCGGTCATGCAGGCAGCTTCGTTGACGGTGGAAGCTTCGCCGGTCTGCAGAAGACGTTTTGCCTCTGCCACCTTCAGGAAAATCGTGGGAAGGGCAGATGCTTCCACAATATAGTATTTCGGTACCTGAGCCATAATAAGGAACCTCCCTTTGTATTTTACTTCATTTTAGCATATATTTTACAAATTGCAAGTCCTTGAAAGGAGAAATCTATGTCATTGTCCGCATTAAAAAAACCGTTGCTGCTTTTTATGGCTGTGGGAGGGGTGTGGCTGGCGGCTCGTTTTCTGCTGCCGCTGCTGCTTCCCTTTCTGTTGGGTGGCTTGTTGGCGCTGGCTGCAGAGCCGTTAGTCGCCTTTGGTGTGGGGAAATTGCGCATGTCCCGACGGGTGGCAGCCTGCGCCGGTGTGACGGTGACCTTATTGTTGCTGGCAGGCGTGCTGTCCCTGGTGATGGCGGTGCTTGTGAAGGAATTGGGACACCTGGCAAGCGGCTTGCCGGATGTACGGGCAGGTGTTTCTGTGCTGGAGGATTGGCTGCTGTCACTGGCGGACCGGGCGCCGGAGGGAATTCGTACCTTGGCGCAGAAATCGGTGCTGTCCGTATTTGATGACGGCACGGCACTGATGCGCCAGGTGGAAAACAGACTCCCCGGCATGCTGACAACGGTGGTCAGCGGTGTGGGCAGCAGCGTGGTGGGGGTAGGTACGGGTCTGCTGTCTGCCTTCCTTATCAGCGCCCGTCTGCCAAAGCTGCGCAAAAGCCTGGGGGAGAGGCTGCCCCAAAGCTGGCAGGAAAAATGGCTGCCCATGCTTGGGAAGCTGAAAGGGGGGCTGGCGGGCTGGTGCAAAGCCCAGGGTAAGCTGCTGGCGGTGATGTGGGGCGTTGTTACGCTGGGTTTCCTGCTGATCGGAATCCCCTATGGCCCTATGTGGGCACTGGTGGTGGCGCTGGTGGATGCAGTGCCTGTCCTGGGTACCGGCATTGTCCTGGTGCCTTGGGGGCTTGCTCGCCTGCTGCAAGGGGATAAACTGCAGGCCATTGGCCTCTTTTGCACCTACGGTGCGGCGCTGGTCACAAGAACGGTGCTGGAGCCGAAGCTGGTGGGGCGGCAGCTGGGGTTGGATCCGCTGGTAACGCTGCTGGCGGTGTATATCGGCTTCCGGCTTTGGGGTATTCCGGGCCTCCTGCTGGCACCTGTTTTGCTTTCCGTTTTCAAGAGTCTTATCCAATAAATGTCAGGATGCACAAATTCGGGCAATAAATTTGGAATTTTAAACTTTACTATTGTACATCCTGAAAAAATTTGTTATAATAAAAGGAAAATGATATAATTGGATGTGTTATACTTTGAAGTACGGAATCTGGAAGTGGAATGAACCGGGGGCAGAGAGTGTAAACGGATTGGTTTCAGGGGGATATCCGCCGTTGGTGGCAATGGTGCTGGCGTCCCGTGGAATAAGCACCCCGGCAGAAGCAAGGGAATATTTGTCCTGCGACAGACAGCTGACTGACCCGTTTCGTCTGCGTGACATGGGAAAGGCGGCCGCACGTGTGGCAAAGGCGCTGGAGGCGAAGGAAAAGATCTGCGTCTTTGGCGACTATGACGTTGACGGCATAACTGCCACCTGCCTTTTGACAGACTATCTCCGCAGTGCGGGCGGCGACTGTATTCCCTACATACCCGGCAGACTGGAGGAGGGCTACGGCCTGAATCCCATTGCCATTGACCAATTGCATAAGCAGGGTGTAAAGCTGATCATTACCGTGGATTGCGGCATCACTGCCGTGGAAGAGGCAGCGCTTTGCGCCTCTTTGGGTATTGAGCTTGTGATCACGGATCACCACGAGTGCAAGGATGTGCTGCCCACTGCTGTGGCGGTGGTGGATGCGCACCGTCCCGACTGCACCTATCCCCACAAGGACTTGTCCGGCGTAGGTGTAGCCTTCAAGCTGGCAGCGGCGCTGCACGGTGACCAGACGGAGATCCTCCGCCGCTATGCGGATATGGTGTGTCTGGGTACTGTGGCAGACGTGATGCCCCTGACCGGTGAAAACCGTGTATTTGTGGCCCATGGCCTGGAATCCTTGAAAAACACCACCCGTCCCGGTATTCTGGCGCTGATGCGCCTTTCCGGCTGCGACAAGTCGGACATGACTGCCAATGCGGTGGGTTATACCCTGGCGCCCCGTATCAATGCGGCAGGTCGCATGGGCAGAATTGAACTGGCAACAGAACTGTTTTTGACAGAAGATCCCAAGCGTGGCGAAGCGCTGGCAAATGCGCTGTGCGAGCTGAATAAGCAGCGGCAGAATGTGGAATCGGATATCTACCGCCAGGCGGTGGAGATGCTGCCGGAGGAGCAGCTGCCGGATGCCATCGTTCTTGCGGACGAGACCTGGCACCAGGGCGTTGTGGGTATCGTTGCCAGCCGTATAGCAGAAGAATATTGCTGTCCCACCTTCCTGATTTGCCTGGACGGCGAGCATGGCAAGGCAAGCTCCCGCAGCTACGGTGGCTTTAATCTGTTCAGCTCCCTGACCACCCTTTCCTCTTTGCTGGAAAGCTACGGCGGACACGAGCTGGCAGCAGGCTTTACTATCGGACGAAGCAATATCCCGGCATTCCGGGAGCAGGTGGGTGCGCTGGCAAGAGCCTATTATAAGGATGACGGCCCCCGAACCGTGCTGGAAGCAGACTGCACCGTAAAGCCGGAACTGCTGACAGTGAATAATATTGATTCCCTTGCCCGTATGGAGCCTTGCGGCAACGGCTGCGCAAAGCCGGTGCTGGTGGTCACGGATGTGACAGTGGACCGTGTGAGCATGGTGGGTAACGGCCGCCATGTGCGTATGCGGTTGAAAAGCGGTCGCTATGCCCTGCAGGCCATTTGGTTCTCTACCACGGAGAAGACCGCATCTCTGGCAGAGGGCGATGTGGTGGATGTGGCATTCATCCCCCAGATCAATGAATTTCGTGGAGAGCGGAGCGTGCAGCTGAATGTGCAGGATATCCGTCCTGCCTGTAAGGCGGAATGCTCCGTAGATACAACGCTGTACAGAAAGTTGTGCTGTGGTGAGATCGATCGGGAGGGCGCACAGAAGCTGCTGCCCGACAGAAACACCCTGGGAATGGTATGGCGCTATCTGGCAATGGCACCCGATGGTTACCTGGAGGAAACTCCCACCACCCTTTGCCGTAAGATCGTTCGTTGGACGGGACTGCCCCTGGATTTGGGGAAGCTGCTGACCTGTCTTGATATTTTTGCGGATGTGGGTCTGCTGGAAAAGCAAAGGCTCCGCAGAAGCCTGGGTATTCGTCTGCTGCCTGCTGCAGGCAAGGCGGATCTCATGGAAAGCCCCACTTTGCAGCGGTTGCTGAAAGAGAGCGAATAATATGGAAACATTTCAAGAGCATTATGACTCCCTGAAGGTCACATTAGAAAAATATATGCCCGGCATGGACATGACCCTGATTGAAGAGGCCATCCGCTATGCCGAGGAAAAGCATAAGGTACAGAAGCGCAAGGACGGTTCTCCGTACATTATCCACCCCCTGGCGGTGGCGGAGCTTGTGGCGGAGATGGGTCTTGACCGGGATGCGGTTTTGGGCGCATTGCTCCATGACTGCATTGAGGATACGGACTCCACCAAGGACGAGATCGCACGGCTTTTCGGCGATGCCACGGCTGAACTGGTGGAGGGTGTTACCAAGCTGACCCGTGCCAATTTCTCCAGCTCCGAGGAGCGGCAGATGGAGAACCTGCGTAAGATGTTTATGGCTATGTCCAAGGACATCCGTGTGGTGCTCATCAAGATCGCCGACCGTCTGCACAATATGCGTACCATGCAGTACCAAACACCCGAAAAGCAGATCAGCAAGTGCCGGGAGACTATGGATATCTATGCGCCCTTGGCACACCGCCTTGGTATGCAAAAGATGAAATGGGAACTGGAGGATATCGCACTGCGGTACCTGGATGCAGCTGCCTATGATGATATCATGTCCTATTTGAAGGCGCACAAGGAGCACGATGAAGCCTTCATGCACATGATCAAGGAACGCATTGCCGACCGTTTGAATGAAATGGGCATCCACCATAAGGTCTACGGCCGTATCAAGCACGTGTATTCCATCTACCGTAAGATGAAGGCCCAGGATAAGACACTGGATGAGCTGTACGACATCTATGCCTTCCGTGTGGTGGTGGACTCCATTCCCGACTGCTACAACGTGCTGGGTCATGTCCACGATCTGTTCAACCTGGTACCCGGTCGCTTTAAGGACTATATTTCCACCCCCAAGCCCAATATGTACCAGTCTCTGCACACCACGGTTATCGGCACCCAGGGTATTCCCTTTGAGGTGCAGATCCGCACCTGGGAGATGCACGAGACAGCGGAATACGGTATTGCTGCCCACTGGAAGTACAAGCAGGGCGGCAATGGCGCCGGTACAGAAAGAGACTTTGAATGGGTCAGAAGACTGCTGGAAAGCCAGCAGGATACAGATGCAGAGGACTACGTCAGCTCCCTGAAGATCGACATGTTTGACGATGAGGTCTTCGTCTTTACCCCCAAGGGTAAGATCGTGTCCCTGCCTGCCGGTTCTACCCCCATTGACTTTGCCTATGCCATTCACTCCGGCG
>JAFYNQ010000005.1 GCA_017548065.1 Oscillospiraceae bacterium | reverse complement strand
GGCCATGACCGTCTATGAGGCCGCTGTGGCCCGGCTGGCCATGCTGGGCTACACCGTCACCGATGATGACAAAACCGGCCTTGAGCTTTTAATCAGCCAGTGTGAGCAGGAAATCCTCCTTGAGATCAACCACAAGGAGATGCCCAAGGGGCTTTTCTATGTGCACGCTGATAAAGTGGCCGGTCAATTCCTCTTTGACAAGAAAGCCGCCGGGCAACTGGACGGTGTGGAGGGCTTTGACTTCTCCGCACCGGCCAAGAGCATCACGGAGGGTGATGTGTCTGTCACCTTTGCTGGAGCCAGTGAGGGTGTCAGCACAGCAGAGGCACGCTTTGATGCCATGCTGGACAGGCTCATCCACCCCTCTGAGAGCATCCTGGCCGCTTTTAGGAGGCTGCGGTGGTAACCAACCCCGCCCATAAAAAGGCCGTCCAGAGCCTCTGGAATGGCCGGGCAACGGTCACCGTGCTGGAGGGGCAGCTCAACCCCGACAATGGCCGCACGGAGCCCAAGGAGCGTGTGCTGCTCAAGGATGAGCCCTGCCGCATCTCCTTTAAGACCGTAAAGAATACTGAGCCTGTTGATGGGGCCGCCCAAGTGGTCCAGACGGTAACATTGCACATTGACCCCGCTGTGGACATCCCGGCGGGGTCAAAAATTACTGTCACCCAGAATGGCGTGACCTGCGACTATGAGCAGAGCGGCAAACCTGCGGTCTATACGGCCCACAAGGAAATCCCGCTTGAGCTCTTTAAGGAGTGGGCTTAATGGCAAGATGGGGCAACTGTGATTATAAGCAGCTCCAGCAACTCCGGGAAAACCTTGAAAAGCTCCAGAGTATGGACCTGGACAAGTTTTGCCGGGATGCCTCCAAGGAGCTGGCGGCACGGTTGCTGGCGCTTGTCATCCCCCGCACGCCCGTTGGTCAATACCCAAAGGCCAGCGGCAAAAAGGGCGGCACCCTGCGCCGTGGCTGGACGGCCAAGACCCACGATGAGGCGGCCAGCGGCGGAGGCAAAACGGATGCCAAAGCCTATGCAAGCGCCCTGCCAATCACAAAGAGCGGCAACAACTACACCATTGAGGTCATCAACCCGGTGGAGTATGCCAGCTATGTGGAGTTTGGGCACAGAACACCCGGCGGCAACGGTTGGGTGCGTGGGCAGTATTTCCTCACCCTCTCTGAGCAAGAGCTTGAGCGCATCGCTCCGGCCATTTTGGAGAGGAAACTGGAGGACCTTTTGCGGGAGGTATTCAATGTCTGAGATCAATTTCAACAGCATTTTTGACGGCGTGAGCCTTGCGCTGCACGCCGCTTTTCCTGCCAGCAAAGTGCATGGCGGGAATGTGAAACAGGGACTTTCCCCTGGTGACTTTAATGTGGTTTTACTCAGCGCCGGACACACCAAAGAGGTGGGCCAGCGTTACAAGCGCACTCCTGTGGTGGATGTGATCTACTACCCGGCGGGCGGTGAGGTGGACTGCTATGACAAAGCAGACAAGCTCACCCAACTGCTGGGCAGCATCAAAACCCCACAGGGTGACACCATCCATGCGGCCTCCTGTGAGTGGCAGGTGGACGGTGATGTGCTCCATGTATTTCTGCGGTATGACCACAGCATCTTTATTGTGCAGACGCATGACCTCATGGAAACTCTGCACATCGAACAGGAGGGCTAAAAGGCTATGGCTAAGACCGAAACCAAAACGGAACAGGCGGCGGCTACCTACACCAAGGCACAGTTGACCGCCTCCAAGAAATATGCCAACCAGCGGGACATTATCAGCGCCCTGCTGGACGATGGCAAGGCCTACACCTTGGATGAGGTGGATGCGCTGATTAACAAGTACATGAAAGGTAAGGTGAAATAATATGGCTCTTGGCGGAGGCACCTGGCTGACCCAGAACAAGGTTTTGCCGGGCACTTATGTCAATTTCACCAGCGTGGCAAAGGCATCCGCTACTCTGTCCAACAGAGGCTATGCGGCTGCACCTTTTGCTCTGAGCTGGGGCCCGGAGGGTGAGGTTTTTGCTGTCACCTCCGGCGATTTTCAGAAAAACAGCAAGGTCATCTTTGGCTATGCCTATGACCACCCCAAGATGCTGCCCCTGCGTGAGATTTTCCTGCACGCCACCACCGTCTACTGCTACCGCCTGGGCACTGGCGCTGTCAAAGCTGCTTGTGCGCTGGCTACTGCAAAGCACCCCGGTGTGCGTGGCAATGATCTGACCATCAAGGTGGCCGCTAATGTGGACAATGATGGCATGCTGGATGTCAGCACCTATCTGGACGGCATCTGTGTGGACACTCAGACCGTCAGCAAGGCTGCTGATCTGGTGGCCAATGACTTTGTGGCCTTTAAGAGTGACGCAGCTCTGGAGGCTACTGCGGGCACTCCTCTGACCGGCGGCTCCGATGTTGCGGAGATCACCGGCGATGCACACCAGGCTTTCCTGGATGCCGTGGAGGCCTATGCTTTCAACACCCTGTGCTGCCCTGTGGCAGATGCCACCACAGTGCAGCTCTATGCTGCCTACACCAAGCGTCTGCGTGATGAGCTGGGCGCTAAATTCCAGTTGGTGGCATGGCAGCCCAATGCTGACTATGAGGGCGTGATTGGTGTGTGGAACACCTCCACCCACGCCGCCATTGCCGGTGTTGAGGAGCACGCCATTGTGTACTGGGCCGCAGGTGCCCATGCTGGCGTTGCTGTCAACAAGTCCCTCACCAACAGCAAGTATGATGGTGAGCTGATCGTTGACACCGACTACACCCAGGTGGAGCTTGAGGCCGCCATCAAGGCTGGCAAATTCATGTTCCACAATGTCAACGGTGTCACCCGTGTCCTGGATGACATCAACACTCTGCTCACTCTGAGTGACACCAAGGGTGCTGTGTTCCAGAGCAACCAGACCATGCGTGTGTGTGACCAGATCGCCAATGATGTGGCGGTCCTGTTCAACACCCGCTATGTAGGCACCGTTCCCAATGATGCCTCTGGCCGTTCCTCTCTGTGGAATGATATTGTCAAGCTCATCCAGGAGCTTGAGAAAATCCGTGCCGTTGAGGACTTCGATGAGAACACCGTGACCTGCACCCAGGGCGATACCAAAAAGGCCGTTGTCTGCAACATGGACGGCCTCAACATCGTCAACGCCATGGGCCAGCTCTACATGAGCGTTATTATCCAGTAAGGGAGGGAGAAACATGTCTAATCCTACCATGAACACCCAGGATGCCGTGAGCGCCAACTTTGCTGAGTGCTTTGTGACGCTGAAAGGCACCCGCTACTCCATGCTGATGGCCAAGGAGTTTGAGGGCAAGGCCTCCCTCACCACCAAGGAGGTTTACCGTCTGGGCAACCCCGTTGTGGGCCACAAGCCCCAGACCGTGGCCCTGGCTTTCTCCATGACCATCTACAAGTGCACGGAAATCTTTGATGAGGTCATTGATGAGTTTATCAAGACCGGCGTGATGCCCACCTTTGACATCCAGACCTCCAATGATGACCCTGCCACCTCTGTGGGCCGCAGCACCAAGATTTACAACGGCTGTGTGCTGGACGGTGATGTGCTGCTGTCCATGTTCAACGCAGAGGGTGAATTTGTTGAGCAGACCATTGAGGGCTACTGCGACAGCATCACCAGACCCGAAAAGCACACCAACCCCGCCTATATGTAAGGGCGGCACCAACTAAAGGAGGAAATCATCTATGAGCAACCTGTCCGCTTTTATGCGTTCCAATGTCAAAACCGTTGAAAATGTGCGCTATGCTGCCTCCCCCCGTATCACGGGGGAGGACGGCAAGCCTATTGAGTGGGAAATCTGCTGCATCACGGCTGATGAGTATTCCCGCATCCGCAGCGCTTGCATCAAGCAGGTGCAGGTGCCGGGCAAGAAAAACCAGTTTACCCAGCAGCTTGACACTCACACTTTCCAGGCCAAAGTTGCGGCCCGGTGCACTGTGTTCCCCGACTTGAACAGCGCCGACCTCCAGAACGATTGGGGCGTTATGACCCCCCATGAGCTGCTGGGCAAGCTGCTCACTGCCGGTGAGTTTGATGACTATGTGACGGAGTGTTTCCAGGTCAACGGCTTTAAGACGGAGGGTGAGCTGGTTGATGAGGCAAAAAACTGATAAAGGACGGTGACCCATACGCAAACTATGCACACTTCTGTCTGCAAAAGTTTGGGTGGGAGCCGTCCAAGTTTTTGGCCTTGCCAATCAATGAGCGTGCTTTTGTAATCGCCTCTATTGACACCCGCTGTGAGGCGGAGCGCAAGAAAAAGGCGGAGTTGGAAAGCAAAGCAAAATCCAAAAAGTGATAGCTCCCGCCCTCTGATACGGGGCGGGAGTTTTTCCCTAAAAAGGTGGTGAAACCATGGCAAGTATCAGATCGCAGATGGTGCTCAATGACGGCATGAGCTCCGTACTCAGAAAAATCACAAGTGCATTAGACACCACCCTCAATGCTTTTGAGCAGGTCCAGCGGGCCTCTGGGCGTGCTGTGGATGCCGCAAGTATAGCACAGGCCCGGTCCCAGCTTGTGGGGGCCAATGCTGAAATCCAGGAGATGGCGGAGGGCTACCGCAGAGCTGCTGAACAGGAGGAAAACCTCAACAGAGGCCTCCACACCGGCAATGTTGCGGCTGGCAAGATGCTGGGCACGGTCAAAAGCATTGCGGCCACGCTTGGTGCCGCCATCGGCCTCAATAAGCTCACGGACCTCTCTGACCAGATGACCAGCACCACCGCCCGCCTCAGTTTGATGGTGGATGACGGTGGCAGCGTCACTGATCTGGAAAACAAGATCATGGCCTCTGCCCAGCGCTCCAGAGCCTACTATCTGGACACGGCCAGCGCCATTGCAAGCATGGGCGCAAATGCTGGCTCTGCTTTCTCCGGCAATGATGAGCTCATTGCTTTCATGGAGCAGGTCAACAAGCAGTTTGTCATTGGCGGTGCCTCCGCACAGGGGCAGTCCGCCGCTATGCTCCAGCTCACCCAGGCCATGGCCGCCGGTGCTCTGAGGGGTGAGGAGTTAAACTCCATCCTTGAGAACGCACCCGGCATTGCCAGAGCCATTGAGAGCTACATGGGCGTGGCAGAGGGCTCCATCAAGAAATACGCACAGGAGGGCCTCATCACCTCTGAGGTGGTAAAAAACGCCCTTTTCTCTGTGGCGGATGAAACCAACGCCAAGTTTGAAAGCATGCCCCTCACCTGGGCGCAGGTGTGGACCAACATGCAAAACAAGGCTCTCACCATCCTGGACCCCATCCTCAACAAGCTCAACCAGATTGCCAATAGTGATGACTTCAACACCTTTGCCAATGGTGCCATCACGGCTCTGGGCACGCTGGCCACGGTGGCCGGAGGGCTGCTGGACATTGTGGTGGCCATCGGCTCCTTTATGGTTGATAACTGGAGCTGGATTTCTCCCATTGTGTGGGGCCTTGTGGCGGCCTTTGTGGCCTACAATGCCGTGGCGCTTATTACCAACGGCATCAACAGCATCATTGCCATCTCTACGGCAGCAAAAGCCGCCGCTGAGATGATGAGCACTGGCGCAACCTTTGCGGCCACAGCGGCCCAGCACGGCCTCAATGCGGCGTTGCTGGCCTGTCCCGTCACATGGATTGTCCTGGCGGTCATCGCCCTCATTGCGGCCATTGTGGCGCTCTGCAACTGGATTGCAAAGACCACAGGTGCCGCTCAGACGGGCTTTGGCATCATCACCGGCGGCATCAATGTTGCCGTCCAAGCCGTCTGGAACGCCATGCTTGTGGTGGCCAATGTGGCCATTGGCATCTGGAACGCTCTGGGCGCTTGCTGCTCCAATATCGGCACCGCTTTCCACAACGTCATTGCCAATGTGCAAGGCTGGTTTTACGGCCTCCTGGCCACGGCCTTGACCGTTGTGGAGGGCATCTGTGCAACTTTGAACAAGCTGCCCTTTGTTGAGTTTGATTACTCCGGCATCTCCGCCAAGGCGGATGAGTATGCCGCCAAGTCTGCTGAGGCCTACGGCAGCACTGAGGAGTACACCAATATTGGTGATGCTTTCAGTAAGGGCTTTAATACCTTTGACACTTTCACCGATGGGTGGGCAAGTGACGCTTTCCAGGCGGGTGCCTCTTGGGGTGATGGTGTGGCTGACAAAGTGGGCAACATGTTTGACTTTGATCTGGGAGCCGCTGGAGCGGACACCGGGGCCTTTGCCCTTGACCAGATCGCCTCTGATACTGGCAGTATTGCTGACAGCACCGGCGGCATGGCGGACGCTCTGGAGGTTAGCTCTGAGCAGCTTGAGTATCTGCGGGACATCGCAGAGCGTGAGGCGGTCAACCGTTTCACCACCGCAGAGGTCAAGATTGACATGACGGGCATGACCAACCGCATTGACGGCAACGCTGATCTGGACGGCGTGCTCACTACGCTCACAGACGGCTTTGCAGAGGCGCTGGTGACTGCCGCTGAGGGGGTGCATGAATGAGTTACACCTGTTATTTAGGCGGTGTGGAGGTGCCTATCCCGGCCAAGCTCACCGTCAAGATTAAGAACAAAAACAAAACACTCATCCTGCTCAATGAGGGTGAGATCAATTTCCTCCGCTCACCCGGTCTGTCTGAGATCGTGCTGCCGCTGACGCTCCCCATGCTTGGCGGCAGCCGGTCCCCGGACTATTACCTGGGCATCCTTGAGAAGTTGAAAACCTCCAAGGAAACCACTCGTTTCATCCTTGTGCGTGTGGCACCCAATGGCCGGACCCTGTATGACACCAATATGCAGGTGAGCGTGGAGGACTACAACATTGTGGAGGATGCCAAAGATGGCCTGGATGTCCGGGTGGATGTCAACCTCAAGCAGTGGCGGAGCTACGGCACCAAGACTGTGGTGGTTGAACAGCCCAAGGAGCCGACCAAGCCCAAGACAGTGACCGTGGAACAGGAGCGGGATAAACCCACGGCACCCAAGGCCAAGACCCACACTGTTGTGAGAGGTGACACCCTCTGGGGCATTGCCAAAAAGTATTATGGCAATGGTGCTCAGTACACCAAAATCTACAACGCCAACAAGGACAAGATCAAAAATCCCAACCTCATCTATGTGGGGCAGGTGTTCACCATCCCATGAGTTATGAGCTGCTGATACAACACGGGACCAAGATCATGTACCCGCCGGTGGTTGAGGGTGTGACCATCGAATGGGAACGCCAGGGCCAGCCCGGCAAGCTCACCTTTGAGGTGGTCAAGACGGACGGCCTCAGCTTTCAAGAGGGGGACCCCTGCCGCTTTTCCGTGGACGGCACCCCCATGTTTTATGGCTTTGTTTTTGAGAAATCCCGCAAGGGCAGCAACCCGAATGTCATCAAGTGCACGGTGTATGACCAGCTCTACTACCTCAAAAACAAGGACACCTATGTGTATTCCAACAAGACGGCGGCGGAGGTTATCCGCATGATTGCGGAGGACTTCCAGCTCAATGTTGGTGGTCTGGAGGACACCGGCTACAAGATCGCCAGCCGGGTGGAGGACAACCAAACCCTCTTTGACATCATCCAAAATGCTTTGGATGAAACCCTCAAGGCTACCAAGCAGATGTATGTGCTCTATGATGCGGTTGGCAAGCTGACCCTCAAGAACATTGGCAGCATGAAATTGGGCTTGCTCATTGATGAGGACACCGCCGGTGATTATGACTATAAAAGCTCCATTGCATCCCAGACCTATGACAAGATCAAGCTGGCCTATGAGAACAAGGACACCGGCGTGCGTGAAATCTACATTGCACAGGACGGCTCCAGCATCAATCAGTGGGGTGTGCTGCAATACTATGAGAAACTGGACAACGCCACCAATGCCAAGGCCATGGCGGATGCCCTCCTCAGCCTCTACAACACCAAGACCCGCACACTCAAGCTGCAAGATGTACTTGGTGATGTCCGGGTAAGGGCGGGCACCCTGCTGGTGGTTATGCTTGGCCTGGGTGACATCAATGTGTCCAATTTCCTCATGGTGGAACAGGTCAAACACTCTTTCAAGGATGGGCAGCACCTCATGGAGCTCAAGATGCGAGGTGGTACATTTGTCACTTGATGCCAATGAGCTGGTCCGTTTGGTAAAGCGGGCGGCTGTGGAGGCCGTCCTGGCGGGCAACCCCATGAGTGTCTGCTTTGGCACGGTGACCTCCGCCTCTCCGCTCAAGATCATGGTGGACCAGAAAAAGACCTTGACGGATGCCCAGCTCATCCTCACCAACAATGTGCGGGATTTCTCTGTTGAGATGACCGTGGACCACACAACCGATGCGGCCAGCGGCGGCTCCGGGGATGCCTCTTTTGCATCCCACCGGCACGGCTACACTGGCCGCAAAAAGTTTAAGGTGCACCTTGGCCTCAAGACCGGGGAAAAGGTCATCCTGCTCCGCTGTGACGGCGGGCAAAAATTCATTGTCCTGGACAGATGGGAGGCGTTGAGCTAATGGCTACTTTACCGACAACTGGAGAAAACATTGACCTCATCAACTTCACGATGGAGGAGCAGCCCAGCTATACCCACAAGCTGGACATTGACCGCAGCAGGGTGAGCGGCATGACTGACAACCAGGATGCGCTCATCCAGGCGGTGTATCTCATCTTGAATGTGGAGCGCTATGTTTACCCCATCTATTCCCACAACTATGGCGTGGAGCTTGCTGATCTGATAGGACAGCCCAAAGATTATGCCATGAGTGAGGCAAAGCGCCGCATCACAGAGGCCTTGATGCAGGATGACCGCATCACCGCTGTGGATGGCTGGAGCTTTGAAACGGGCAAAAGGTGGGTCCTGGCGCATTTCACCGTCTACACCATTTATGGTGAGGTGGAGGTCACAAAGGAGGTTGAGATTTAACCATGTATGAAAACATGACCTATGAGGCGCTTTTGCAAAGCGCTCTGGCCAGGGTGTCCTCCACCATCGACAAGAGGGAGGGCTCCATGGTTATGAACGGCGTGGCCCCGTCCATGGCGGAGCTGGCCCAGCTTTACATTGGGCTTGACTTCGTTTTCCAGGCCACCTATCTGCTCACGGCTCCCCGTGAGTATCTTATCCAGCGGGCCAGTGACCGCAACATGAGCCCCTACCCGGCCACCGCTGCTGTGTTCCGGGCGGTGTTCAACATTGAGGTGCCGGAGGGGACCCGTTTCTCCTGCGATGATCTCAACTTTGTGGTGACTGGGCGCACAACCCATGAAACCGACACGGCGGACCGCCGCAGCCACATGGTCACCTGTGAAACGGTGGGCGCTGCCGCCAACAACTATGCCGGTCTACTCATTCCCGTGGAGTATGTGGACGGCTTGACGCTGGCAGAGCTGGTGGATGTCCTCATCCCCGGTGATGACCCGGAGGACACTGAGATTTTCCGCCAGCGTGTGCTTGACAGTTTCCAGTCCCAGGCCTTTGGCGGCAACCAGTCTGACTATGCAGAAAAGGTGCGTGCCATCGCCGGTGTTGGCGCTGTCAAGGTCCACCCCGTATGGAACGGGGATATTTCCCCGGCCAACTTCATCCCCAGTGATGAGGTCACCGCATGGTATGAGGCCACTGTGGGCTCTCTGAGCGCCCCTGTGGCGGCCTGGCTGACGGCCATATACACAGCCGCCCTCAACCGCAAACTCACCGTTGGCGGCGCTGTGCGGCTTGTTATTCTGGCATCCAACAATGCGGTGCCGTCTGACACGCTGCTCAATGAAATCCAGACCGCCGTGGACCCCACCCAGAACGCCGGGGAGGGCCTTGGTCTGGCTCCCATTGGCCATGTTGTCAGCGTGGTTGGCGTGAACGCCGAAACGGTCAACCTGTCCTTTACCCTCTCTTATGAGGCAGACTGGGACTGGGCTGCTGCCAAGAGCTATGTGGAGGCCACCATTGATGGCTACTTTGCAGAGCTGGCGGAGAGCTGGGCCACCGCAGATCACTTGACGGTGCGTATCTCTCAGATTGAGAGCCGCATTTTGGCTGAGTGCTCCGCCATGGTCAATGACATCTCCAACACCAAGATCAACGGTGTGGCCCAAAACCTGGCTCTGGATGCGGACAGCATCCCTGTGAGGGGGACTGTCAATGGATAGGCAGCTCCTCAATTATCTCCCGCCTGTGCTCAGAGAGGTGCTGGAGTTTCAAGCAATTAACATGGCCAATGAGCCGGAAATCTCCGCAGCGTGGGACGCTCTGGACCGGCTCATGGCCAATCAGTTTTTGGACACCGCAGACAGCGCCGGTGTGTCCGTTTGGGAGCGGGAGCTCCGCATCCGCCCCAAGGGTACTGACACGCTGGAGGCCAGAAAAGTCCGCATCAAGTCCATGTGGAACTTGGAATTGCCGTACACCATCATCTGGCTCCGGCAGTGGCTTGCTGCTGTTGCGGAGGGTCTGCCCTATGAGGCAAAAGTCCGGGATGGCTACACGCTGGACATCCTCACCCAGTGGGACAAGGATGGCCAGGTGGAGAGCATCAAAAACCTGTTGGAGCAGGGCATCATCCCCTCCAACATTTTTGTCAACTCTCAAAACACCATCAACTGCAATGTGGACAGCCCGCACAATGTGGCCACTGGCCTGGTGCTGTGTGACTGCCTCTACATATCTGACAGCGGCAACCAAAACATCTCTCTGGAGATGCCCGCAGTGCTGGCGGCTGGACTTGTCATGGCGGACCACATTGAGATCACTGACTAAGAAAGGAAGTTTTCAAAATGGCACAGTTTAGAACAATGATTTTGACTGACCGGGGCCGCAATCTCATCTCCAAGATTATTGCGGGCTCCTCCGGCGTGGCGTTCACCAAGGTGGCTTTGAGCTCTCAGAGCTATGCTGATAACGGCATCCCGGCCTTGACCGCCCTTGGCTCCGTCCAGCAGACGGTGGCGGTGTCCCGTGTCACAAAACTCAGCAATGCCGCCGTCAAGATTGAGGCGGCCATTGACAACACCAAGGTCAATGCGGGCTATACGCTCAACTCCATCGGCCTGTATGCCGTGGACCCCGACCTGGGAGAAATCCTCTATGGTGTTTCCGGCGCTGCCGTGGCGGGCTATGTTCCTGCCTATAACGGCGTGACCGTTTCCGGCATTTATATCAATCTGACCACCAGCGTGACCAACGCAGACAATGTGAGCCTGGTGGTCAATCCTGCGGCCACCGCAACCATTGCGGACATCCAGAGCTTGCAGGAGCAAATCTCTGATCTGCAAGCCTTTATTGGCTACACGGATGACACCATCTATGGTGTTGAGGTGGACCTCAAAAACAAGGCTTTCACCCGTCTGGCCGCTGCTGTTGGCAAGACTGCGGACGCTGCCTTTGATGCGGTCAAGGCCTTTGGTGGCCGTAAGCGCTGCAACCTCACCAATGATGGCGTGGTGGTGGCCTACCACGGTGATGCTGGCTACTCTGAAACCGGCAAGCTGACCATGGCCGTCACTCTGGGTGAGGGTGATGCTGCTGTCACCTACAATGCGGGCACCATCGTGCAGGTCATGGTGGAGCAGCCCCGTTTCTACTACAAGGTGGTGCCTCTGGAGGTTGAAAAGATCGCAGACGGTGATGGCTGGCACATGAGAAAGGCCCGCTATTATGTCAGCGATACCCCCCACTCCGGCTTTAAGCTGCACCCCGCTTTCATCGTGAATGGCGTGGAAAAGGACAAGATTTACCTGTCCGCCTATGAGGCCTCCCTGTATGATACTTCCGCCGGTGCCTACATCCTGGATGATGCACAGGTGGCGGACTTCTCCGCTGACATGCTGGCCAGTATCGCCAACGCCAAGCCCATCTCCGGCTTGACCCAGAATTTGACCCGTGCCAACACCAGAGCCTTGGCTCACAACCGTGGTGCTGGCTGGGAGCAGATGTACTGCGCCACTGCCTCTGCCACCCAGATGCTCATGCTCATTGAGTATGCCACTCTGAACATGCAGACGGCCATTGGCTCCGGCGCTGTCAACAAGACCGATGACGGAGCCACCAACATGGCGGAGCCCACTGGTGCGACCACCAACCTGGGCAACACCTCCGGCAACGCCGTGAACACCAACGGCATCCAGTTTGTCACCTATCGTGGTGAGGAAAACCTCTGGGGCAACATCTGGGGCTGGGTGGATGGTATGAACATCAATGCCAACGGCATCCACAAGCTCTATGTGGCGGACCACGATTTTGCGGACAGCAAGATGGATGGCCACTACCTGGACACCGGCCTCACTCTGGCCAAGGCCAACGGCTACATCTCCGCCTTTGGTTACAATGAGCCCTTTGACTGGCTGTTTGTGACCACTGAGGTGGCGGGCAACAGCTCTGTCCCTGTGGGTGACTATTTCTATCACAACTACACCTATGCAGGTGTGATGGTTGCTCGACTTGGCGGGCTTTGGCACGTTGGCGGCCATGCGGGTCCTTTCAGCTGGGGTGTGGGCAACGCTCCTGCTTATCGCTATCGGACCCTCGGCGGCCGCCCGGTGTATATCCCCCAGGCCTAACCACTAATTGAATATTTTGGGCAAGTGTGCGCCGATTAAAACCAAATTGCAGCTTTGCGGCTTTGCTCCTTTGCTGTTGCTCTACTTGGCGGGAATTGGAACAATGGCAGCAATGCGGGTCCTTTCAACTGGAATGTGAACAACACTCCTGCTAATCGCAATCGGAACATCGGCGGCCACCCAGTGCATGCAAAATGATAAAGATATTATTACCGTGGACGCACTTGCCCTGCCTCTTGGCAAAACATCACAACAAATGACCTGTGCTGGTAGGCGGCAACGCTCGAAAGCCCAGGAAATTGCATACACCGAAAGGACACCATCCCATGAAAAGATACGGGCATCTTTTTGAGCAAGTCTGTTCTATGGAAAACCTGCGGCTGGCTCACAAAAATGCAAGAAAGGGCAAAACATGGTATGCGGAGATCAAGGAGGTATCTGAGCATGAGGAGGAATACCTCACGGCTCTCCGCAACATGCTGCTCAACAAAACCTATGACACCTCTGAATACATCGTATTCATGCGGCGTGAGGGCCGCAAGGACCGGCAGATATTCAAGCTGCCGTACTACCCGGACCGCATCTGCCAGTGGGCTCTCATCCAGATCATAGAGCCCTACCTCCTCAAGCAGCTCATGTCCTGCACCTATTCTGCCATACCCGGCAGGGGCATCCACCAGGCGGTCAAGCATATCCATGGGGCCATCAAAAAGGACCCCAAGGGCATGCGGTACTGCCTCAAGCTGGATGTGAGCAAATACTACCCATCCATTGACCACACGGTGCTCAAGCAAAAGCTGCGCCGTCTGTTCAAGGACCCGGACCTGCTCTGGCTGCTGGATGAGATCATTGACAGCACGCCGGGCAATGTGGGCATCCCTATTGGCAATTACTTCTCACAGTATGCGGGCAATTTCTATCTGTCCTCTTTTGACCACTGGATAAAGGAGGTCAAAAGGGTCAAGCACTATTTCCGCTACATGGATGACATCTGCATCTTTGCCGATAACAAGGAGGACCTGCACGCCATTTTCCTTGAGGTCCGTGACTATCTGGAGCAGGAGCTCCACCTCACCATCAAAGCCAACTGGCAGGTGTTTCCCACCTTTGTCCGGGGCCTTGACTTTGTTGGTTATCGGTTTTTTCAAGACTACACTCTGCTGAGGAAATCCACATGTCAGCAATTCAAGCGCAAGATGCTGAATATTGCCCGGAAAATCCGGCAGCACATTGAGATGACCTTTTCAGAGTGGTGCGCCATCAATTCATACAAGGGCTGGCTGATCTGGTGCGATGGTCACCGGCTGGCCCAAAAGTACATTGCTCCCATACAACCGTATGCGGAGCAATTTTACATCCAACATGTAAAAGGAAAGGCAGGTATTGTGACATGATCGACCATGGACGAGTGAGGAGCACGGTCTGCCCCCAGCCTATGGTGACAGATGAGCTGAGTGTGTGGAAACACACCAACATCACCCCTGTCACCGAAAATGAGGGCACTGACATGGAGTTTGTGGGCTATGAGTTTAACATGGTTCAGTACACCAAGGATGAGTACATCCTGGTGCAAGCGGATGAAAATGCCGCTTTGCAGGACAGGCTCCAGGCCGCAGAGGAGCAGTTGACGGACACGCAGCTTGCTCTCTGTGATGTGTATGAGCTCATGGTGGGAGGTGACGCATAATGGCCAAGGTTTATGCTGATCTCATCGAAAAGGGGCTCAAGACCATTGATGATGTACCCGCCAATCTCCGCCCGGAGGTTGAGGCCATCCTGGAGGAGAGAGCCAATGTGTAGGCTCAAAGAGTGGGCGCTCAAAATCCTGTTGAGAAAGGAGGTTGAGGTCATGGCTATTGTTTATGCTACCCTCATCATCAAGGGCCGCAAGACGCTGGACCAGGTGCCGGCTCTTATCAGACCCCAGGTGGTGGAAATTCTGGCAGACCTTGAGGTGGAGGTCTAACGCCACCCAACTCAAAGGGCGCACGGCTTTATGCGGTGCGCCCTTTGTGCATCTATGCGTGTAAAGGAGATAAAAACACATGGTGATAGAAATTACCCTTGCAGGGCTCATCACCCTGCTGGGCATCCCCACTGCAATCACGGCTTTCTGCTCCTGGAAACTCCAGCGGCGCATCATTAAGCGTGAGGAGGCCCAAGAGGCCAGGGAGAGAGCCCGTGAGAAAAATGAGGTGCTGATTATCCGCAGCACCGGCGCAGCCATTGCACTGGGAGAGGCCACAGCAGAGGCGCTGAAAAATGGCCACTGCAACGGTGAGATGGAGGCCGCCCTGGAATACGCCCGCAAGGTCAAACATGAGCAGAAAGACTTTTTGACGGAGCAGGGTGTCCACGCCTTGTATTGAGGAGGGTGAGCAGGATGGAGTTTTCCAAGAAAATGCTTGTGCTGCACATCTGCCTCTCCGTCCTGCTTTGCCTGGTCACCGTTATTGGCACGCTGACAGATCACGATGTCAACGCCATTGCTGTGCTGGCCGGTACATCCTTTGTGACGGACGGAGCGTGGGGCGGTTTTTACTACTGGAAATCCAAGAACGAAAACCGGGCCAAATACGCCCAGCGTTTCATCAACCGCTTTGCGGGTGAATACGGAGCGGACACCGCCCTCCGCATTGCGGAAATTGTACTCAAAGACTAAGGAGGACCCAAATGGCAAAAATGAAAGCACTGGCCTTGGTGGACAAGGCCGTGGACATTGCAAAAAATCACAAGACCCTGTATGTGATGGGCTGTTTTGGTGCGCCGCTGACCGGCGGAAATGTCACCCGCTACTGTTCCAATCATACCTACAACAAAGCCGATGACCGCACGGCCATGATTAAGGCCGCCGCCAATCAGAGCCCCCCTGTGTATGGCTTTGACTGCGTGTGTCTTATCAAGGGCATCCTGTGGGGCTGGGAGGGCAACCCCAGTGCAACCTACGGCGGCGCAAAGTACGCCTCCAACGGCGTGCAGGATATTGGCGCTGACCAGACCATCAAGGTTTGCACCGGCGTGACCACCGATTTCTCCAGCATCACGCTGGGTGAGGCGGTCTGGTGCTCCGGCCACATCGGCATCTACATTGGTGACGGTCTGGCGGTGGAGTGCACCCCCAAGTGGGAGAACAAGGTGCAGATCACCGCTGTGGCTAACATGGGCGCAAAACCCGGCTATAATGCCCGCACATGGACCAAACACGGCAAGCTGCCCTGGGTGGACTACTCTGGTGAGGTGAGCACCGCCCCTGCCGTAAAGGTGACCGGCACTGCAAGCACCGGCTCCGCCTCTGACGAAAAGACCATCTGGGATTTTCTCAAGGGCAAGGGCCTCAATGACTTTGCTGTGGCTGGCATCATGGGCAACATCTATGCGGAGAGTGGGCTGTGCTCCAATAATCTCCAGAATAGCTATGAGAAATCCCTTGGCCACACGGATGACACCTACACCGCCGCTGTGGACAACGGCATCTATTCCAATTTTGCCAAGGACTGCGCTGGATATGGTCTGTGCCAGTGGACCTATCACACCCGCAAGGCGGCGTTGCTCAAGTACGCCCAGGCGGCCAAAAAGTCCATTGCTGATCTGGCCACTCAGTTGGCATTTATGTGGGATGAGCTCCAGGGCTACTCCAAGGTGATGGCTACGCTGAAAGCGGCCACATCTGTGCAAGAGGCATCCAACGCCTTTATGGTGAGCTATGAAAACCCCGCCGACCAGAGCACCAGCGCCAAGGCCAAGCGTGCCAGCTACGGTGAGAAGTATTACAGCAAGTATGCCTCCACCGCTCCTGCCAAGCCCAGCACCGGCGCATCTGCTGCGGCAACCACTCTGCCGGACATCGGCACTGAGGTGGATTTCAAGGGCACCAAGCACTTTGTGAGCTCCAACAGCACCAATGCCAAGAGCTGCAAGCCCGGCAGGGCCAAGGTCACGGCGCTGGCCAAGAACGGCAAGCACCCCGTGCACCTCATCCGCACCTCTGGTGGCGGCTCCACCGTCTATGGCTGGGTGGACTTGGCCGACATCTTCACCGGCTCTGCGGCAGAGCTGCGGACCCACAAGGTGGTCAAGGGTGACACCCTCTGGGGCATTGCCCAAAAATACCTTGGTAACGGCAACCGTTACAAGGAAATCATGGAGCTCAATGAGCTCAAGTCCAGCACCATCTACGCCGGGCAGGTTTTCAAAATCCCGGCCAAATAAGAGAGGAGAAAAAGAACATGGAACACATTTTTGACTGGTCCCTTATTCTCAGCATCGTGGGTGTGTTGGTGATCGTCACCAACATCATTGTGCAGGTGCTCAAAAAGCTCACCTGGGACAAGCTGCCCACCAACATCCTGGCCACGCTGGTGGCCCTGCTGCTGACCTTGGCGGTGTTCTTTGCGTACTGTCAGATCAACAGCATCACGGTGGTCTGGTACATGGTAGCCGCTGCCGTTGTGTTGGGCTTTTTCGTGGCCTACGCCGCAATGTTTGGCTTTGATAAACTGAAAGAGGCCATCATGCAGATGCAGAAAAATGAGTGATAAATGACAAAAAGCCGGAGAGGTCCACCAACCTCTCCGGCTTTTTTGTTTTACAGGGTAAAGTCCTGCACGCTGTTGCGCACCTGTTTCTGGAGATCACGGAGCGCATTGATTTCTTTAACACCCAGCGTCCAGAACACCAGCCGCTTGTCCTCAGAATAGGTGAGAACAGCGTACCATTTCACGGCATTGGTTTTGGAGGTGATGATGTCATTGCCACGGTATTTTGCGGCAAATTGGTATTCCGCCAGCACCTCAACGCCAGTGAGCTTTTCCAGCGGCAGTGTGCCGGTGGGGCCGTCCACCTGGCGGAAAATCAGCGCCTCTGCTGTCTGCTCCATAAAGCAGGGCATGTCCTGGTTGAAACCCGGCAGACCCTCATAGTGCATCAAGCGGGTGCCCGCCGGGAGTGCCTTTTTCTTTCTCCCAAACATGAGAAACCCTCCTCTCTATGCGATTTTGACCCAATATTTGAGGAGGCGGATATACTCCTCCAGCGGCGCATCCTCTGCGGTCTGGGAGGTATATGTGCCGGTCATGTATTGCATCCAGGTTTTGCGCCCCTGCAACTTGACCTTGCCCAAGTATGCCCGGCGGCTCCGCACAGAGAGCGCACCGTTGGCCATGCGTGTGACCTCATAGCTTGGGGATTTCTTTGCCGCTTTGAGGGCAGCATCCAGCGCCGCAAGGAAAGCCACCTCATTTGGTGTGCTGGTGTACTCCTTGGCCATCAAGCTCCGCCTCCTTTCTCTCTGATCTGCTTTAATTGTAGCCACCTCTTTTTGGTATGTCAAGCATTGGAGCCTAAAGTGATAATGACATATCATTTCTGCAAACTATAATTTGCATTGAGGAGGTGATGCCAGATGACCGCTGAAAAGATCAAAAAGTTGCGGGAGGCAAGAGGCTGGACCCAAGCGGAGCTTGCCCGGCGGCTGGGTGTAACCAGAAACGGTGTAAACTCTTGGGAGCAGGGGCTCTCCATGCCGTCACCGGCGTGCCTTGTTGAGCTGGCCAAGGTGTTCTCCGTTTCCACGGACTACCTGCTGGGCGTTGAGAGCTTGGACAGCGTAAATGTGACAGGCCTGGCGGCGCAGGATGTGGCCCTGTTGGCTGAGATGGCAGACCGTCTGCGAAACCGTACTACATAAAAAGTGCAGCCCTCAAGATTTTTTGACGGGCTGCATTTTTTTGCTTGACATTATACACCTTTTGGTGTATAGTATAGACAGAAACCAACAGGAGGTGCCGCCTTATGACCCAGAACAACACCAGCAAGCTCCAAAACACCCGCCTTGCACATGGGATGTCACAGTCCCAGCTTGCCACCGCCGCCGGTATCAATCCCCGGATGCTCCAGTATTATGAGCAGGGAGCCAAAGACTTGAGCGGCGCAAAGCTGGCCACGCTGCTGAAAATCTGCACCGCCCTCCACTGCAAGCTGGAGGACATCCTCCCGGACGGTGAAACAGCCACCCTCCTGGAGCAGTACACGGCAATGTGACAATACAGACTTGAGCGGGGTGAACGCACCCCGCTTTTTCTTTTCTAAGGAGGCACACCATGAACTACAAAGGATTTCACCATCTGACATGGAATGACAGGTTGACAATGGAAAAGATGCTCAAGGCCAAGTGCACCAAGGCCGCTATTGCAGAGGCTCTGGGCGTGTGCATCAAGACCATTTACAATGAGATCAAGCGGGGCCTGTGCACCCAGCAGACCAGTGACTACACCTTTGAGGAGCGCTACTGCCCCGATGTTGCGGAGCGGAAATACAGGGAACACCTGCGGGACAAGGGCCCGGACCTCAAGGTTGGCCATGACTACGCCTTTGTGGAGTTTGTGGAGCGCAAGATCATTGATGAGCAATACTCCCCCGGAGCCGCCCTTGCCATCGTCCGTGAGAGCCAGCAGTTTGACACCTCCATCTGTGAAAGCACCCTCTACAACTACATTTACCGTGGGGATGTGTTCCTGGAGCTCAACCCAGATCATCTGCACGAAAAGGGCCGCCGCCGTTATGAGCAGGGCTGGCAGAAACGGGCAGCAAAGCCGCCCCGTGGTGAGAGCATTGAGCGCCGCCCGCCAGAGATCGCCGCCCGCAATTCCTTTGGCCACTGGGAGCTGGACAGCGTGATGGGCACTGTGGGCTCCAGCCGTGCGCTGCTGGTCCTCACAGAACGCCTCACCCGTGCTGGCATCATCCTGGCTGTGCCAGATCACACCGCCGCCAGCGTGGTCCGTGCTCTCAACGGTCTGGAGCGCCGCTTTGGCAAAAACTTCTACCGCATGTTTAAGAGCATCACGGTGGACAATGGCTGTGAGTTTTCTGATTTTGAGGGGATGGAAAAGGCTTGCCGCAGAAAAGGCAAGCGCACCCGTGTGTACTACTGCCATCCGTACGCACCGCATGAGCGTGGCAGCAATGAAAATATGAATAAGCTGATACGGCGGTTTTTTCCCAAGGGGACCAATTTTGATGAGGTGTCAATCTCTGACATCCGCCAGGCGGAGCGGTGGATAAACAACTACCCCCGCAAGGTGCTGGGGTGGAAATCCTCTGAGGCTCTGGTCCGGGAATACCTTGCCGCCTAAAATTGCACAGGCCAGCAGAAAAGCCGGGGGCGCACTATGCCCTCCGGCTGTCCTCTGTTGGCGTTTTCTGCCTCATACGCATAAAAATGGAGCTGCTGGACCTGTCCAGCGGCTCCATTTTGCACTGCTCAAAAAATTTTTTCAAGTTTTTTGCAATTTATTCTTGACATTTTGCCAGGCAGCCATTAACATTAGATTACACGGTCACAGACCCCTTGGTCTGGGCGTGTAGTCTAATTTTTTTTGTCATTTTATGTGCCAAAAGGAGGTGAACTTGATGGCTGACTACGCTTTCCGCTCTATCTCTGAGCGGCAGAAAATCCAAAGCATGTGGGATGCGGGTGCATCCGCCAAGGACATTGCTGGTGAGATGGGGCTGTCCCTCTCCAGTGTTTACACAGAACTGCGGAGAGGATATGACGGCACCCGGCTCCCCGACAAGCGCCGCCGCTATGATGCTGACCTTGCACAGCTCACGGTGCAACAGGGGCTTGAACGGAGAGGCCGCAAGGCAGCCGGGGCATAACACCCGCCAACCCACACACCTACCCAACCAAGGAGGAAAAACCATGAACAGCAACCCCAACCCCATTGTGCTGAAAAGCCCCCGCTTATCTGATGAGTGCATCGGCACCGTCCGCTTGACCCCGGAGGCTGAGAAAGTGGTGCGCCGTCTGCGTGCCAAGACCAACCTGCCCATCCGCCAGATTGTCAGTGAGATCATTGTCCAGGCTGAAAACCTCATTGACATTGAGGTGTCAGATGTGGATGAGGACTGAGGAGGAAAACCCATGAACACATCCACCTGTGCAACCACTGACCCCCGGCAATATTCCAGAATGTGCCGCAAGCGCAGGAGAGCCAAGCAGCTCCAGCGCCGCCGCATGATCGTGGCACTCATTGCTCTGGGCCTTGCCTTTTTCCTGGGCTATTTGAGCGGATGCGGGATGCAGCGGGCACGAAACCCGCAGACCATCTCCAGCACTGCCCTGGCCGCTACGGTGGCGCGGGTGGAGTGCAACGAAACCACAACCCCGTGGACGGAAACGGAGGCCACAGAGGCCACCCAACCGCCAACAGAGCCGGTCCGCTACCGTGATGACATCGTAAGTGACGGGCGGCTCCTCAGCTATGAGCTCCAAGAGTGGATGCAGGACTGCTGTGCATATTACGGCGTGCCCTACGCTTTAGCCCTGGCCATCGCTGAGGTTGAAACCCATTTTGACCCGGATGCCGTAAGCTCCACCAATGACTACGGGCTCATGCAGATCAACAAAGTCAATCACGAATGGCTTTTAGAAATCGGCATTGACCCCACAACCCATGAGGGGAACATTGAGGCCGGTGTCCGCATCATCTCCGGGCACCTCCAGACCTATGGAGATGTGGAGCGGGCGCTTATGGCCTATAACAGCGGGCCCACAGGTGCAAGGCGATTGTGGGACAAAGGCATCTTTGAAACCAAATACTCACGAAAGGTGATGAAAGCCTTTGAGTATTGGACAAGCGTACTGGAGGGATGACCATGGCATATTACTGGACCTGTCCCAACTGCGGGGCCAACCTTGACCCCGGCGAAAAATGCGACTGTAACACTGAAAAAACCAAGGAGGAATACCACCATGATGGAAATGAAAATCAAGATTGAGGTGCCGGACCTGGCCGCTGCTATCTGCAAGCTGGCCGCCGCAATTACACCTCCCAACCCCGACATGCTGACCCCGGATGAGCCTGTTGGCTATCCTGCGCCCCCTGCCGTATCTGCACCGGCTCCCCAGTCTGTGGCTGCTCCTGTGATGCCCACTGCACCTGCGGCACCCGTAAACCCTACCCCTGCCCCTGCCCCTGCGGTCCCTGTGGCGGCTCCTACTGCCCCCACTGCTCCTGTCCCTACTAACGCCGCACCTGTTGCTCCCGTTGCTCCTGCGGCCCCTGTGGCACCGGCTCCTGCCGTTCCTGTCACTGCTCCCACCTACACCCTTGACCAGATCAGCAGAGCCGGTGCGGCGCTGGTGGACGCTGGCAAGATGGATGCCCTGCTGGGTCTGCTGGCCAAGTTTGGTGTGGCGGCTGTCACTCAGCTCCAGCCGGACCAGTTTGGCGTGTTCGCCACGGAACTGCGGGCCCTGGGCGCTCAGATTTAAGGAGGTGCACCCATGCCTCCCGAAAAACACGCTTTGCTTTCCGCATCGGCGGCATCCCGCTGGCTGACCTGTACGGCTGCGCCCCGTTTTGAGGAGGGGCTGCCGGAGAGCACCAGCGCCTACGCCGCAGAGGGCAGCTTGGCCCACGCCATCGCAGAGCTCAAGGCCCTCAAGAAGTTTACCATTATGACCGGCAGAACATACTCCACCCGGCTCAACAAGCTCAAGAAAGAGCCCCTTTATGACCCGGAGATGGACAAGACCACTGACCTCTACCTGGAGCATCTGACTGAGCAAGCCATGCTCTATGACAGCACACCCACCGTTGCTGTTGAGGTGCGGGTGGATTTCAGTGAGTATGTGCCGGAGGGCTTTGGCACCTGTGACTGCGTTATGATCGGCGGCGATACCCTCAGCATCACCGACTACAAGCACGGCAAGGGCGTGCCCGTGGCCGCCACCGGCAACCCCCAGATGCGGCTTTACGCTCTGGGCGCTCTCAAGCGCTACGCCGCAGTGTTTGGCGACACCATCAAGCAGGTCCGCATGTCCATTGACCAGCCCCGCCTCAATAGCTACTCCACCGACCTCATCACTGTGGAGGAGCTGCTGGACTGGGGCAACAGCATCAAGCCCATTGCTCAAAAGGCCTTTTCTGGCCTGGGTGAGTTTGTCCCCGGTGAGCACTGCCGTTTCTGCCGTGGCAAGGCCCAGTGCCGTGCCCGTGCAAATGCCAACTCTGCGCTGGAGGACTTCAAGGGTTGCGTGCCAGCCGCAACTATCCAGCCCGGTGAGCTGGTCCCCCAGGTGCACTCCTACATCACACCCAATGGCAATGAGGTGCACCCGCTCCTCACTGATGCGGAGGTTGGTGATCTGCTCATCCGTGGCCAGCATCTCATCCAGTGGTACAAGGACCTGGAGGAATACGCCACCAAGCGTCTGATGGACGGCAAGCCCATTGAGGGCTGGAAACTGGTGGCTGGCCGGAGCGTCCGCACCTTTACGGACCAGGATGCCGCCATCCAAGCTGTCATTGCCGCCGGATATGATGAGGCGCTGGTCTATGACCGCAAGCCCAAGACCCTCTCTGAGCTGGAGAAGTTGATGGGCAAGACGGAGTTTGCTGAGAAAATCGGCAGCTTTGTGGTCAAGCCTCTGGGCAAGCCCACTCTGGCATTGGCCACGGACAAGCGTGAGGCCTACAACCCCGCTGCCTCTGACTTTGCCGGGGTGGTGAGCGAATGACCGGCGCTGTGGTTATCCGCTACCGCACATTTAGGGCTGACATCTCCCTGGACGCTCTGGAGAACATGCCCGCCCGCAATCTGCGGAAACTCTTTAAGCTGGCGGCCAAAAATCGCCACACCAATGAGTCTGCCATCAACGCCATCCGCCTCCACTTGGATGAAACCATCCCGGAGGCACAGGACACCATGAGAGCCGCCGCCAGAGCTTATGAGGACGGCTGGCGCAGGGTGGACAACCCCCGGAGCCGCAAGCCCTCTGTGGTGGAACAGCTCCACAAAAACGATGAGCTCACCTCTGCTTTCAAAAAGGCCCATGCCCGCTATGAGCGGCTGGTGAGCACCCGCAAGGTGTTTGATGAAATCCTTGCACCCGATACGAAACACTAAATGCAATTTAACTGTAAAGGAGATCAAAGATTATGTATCAGAATGACCCCATGAAAGTGCTGACTGGAGAGGTCCGCCTGTCCTATGCCAATCTGACCACCCCCCGTGCTGCCCAGCAGGGCCAGGAGCCCAAATACTCCGTCACCCTGCTCATCCCCAAGACCGACCACGCCACAAAGGCGGACATTGATGCCGCCATCAACGCCGCCGCCACTGAGGCTGTGAGCAAGGTGTGGAACGGCGTGCGCCCTCCCCAGATCGCAATCCCCGTGTGGGATGGTGATGGTGTCCGCAAGTCCGGCATGCCCTTTGGCGATGAGTGCAAGGGCCACTGGGTGGTGACTGCCTCCACCAAGAACAAGCCCCAGGTGGTTGGCATCGACAACATCAACTGTGAGCTGGCACCTGCTGACATTTACAGTGGCATGTATGCCCGTGTGACCGTCCGTTTCTTTGGCTATTCCAACTCCGGCAACAAGGGCGTTGGCTGCGGTCTGGGCAATGTCCTCAAGACCCGTGACGGTGAGCCTCTGTCTGGCCAGGCATCCGCTGCCTCTGACTTTGCGGGCATTGGCGGCACTCCTGCTGCTACCCCCAACTACGGTGCGGCAATGCCCGCCACTCCCGGCGCTTATGGTGTAGCTCCCGCCGCTCCTGCGGCTCCTGTGGGCGCTCCTGCCGGTTATGGTGCACCCGCTGCTCCTGCCTATGGTGCGGCCCCTGCGGCTCCCGCTGGCACGCCCTGGAACACCAACAACGGCATCAACCCCATCACTGGCCAGCCCATGTGATAACCCAACCAAGGAGGACTTTACAACATGAAAACTCGTTTTGATGGCAACCTGTGGGTCACCGGCTTTGGCGTGGCCATTGAGATCAAAGACATGGAAACCGCCCACCTGCTCAACACCGTCAAGATGCTGGTGCAGAAACCCGCACGGGTCCAGGCCATGCTTGTGACTGATCTGGAGAACGCCGCTTTTGCCTCTGATGTGTGGACCCCCGGCAAGGCTGAGGACAGCCGCAAGCAGTCCCTCCACAATGTCACCAGCCTCTCCGGTGAGGAGCTGGTCAAGTATGTTGTGGGCACTCCTCTCTTTGCCGCCATGATGGAGGAGCTGGCCGCCAGAGGCGTGAACACCGACAACATCATGGAGCTCTACCTCAAAGACCCCTCTTTCCAGTTGTAAGAAAGGATGACCTATGCACCATCTCAGTATTGACCTTGAAACCTTTTCCAGCGTGCCGATTGCAAAGGCCGGTGCCCAAAAGTACATATCAAGCCCGGACTTTGAAATCCTGCTTTTTGCGTACAGTCTGGATGGTGCGCCTGTTGAGATCATTGACCTGGCCATGGGGGAGAAACTGCCCCCATGGCTGGTCCAGGCCATCACCAGTCCCGACTATATCAAGCACGCATACAATGCCCCCTTTGAGTGGGGCTGCCTGTCCAAATACATTGGATGGCTCCCGCCAGATCAATGGCGCTGCACGATGTTCCATGGCCTCTATTGTGGCTACACAGCGGGCCTGGATGCCACAGGACGGGCTCTGGGGCTGTCAGAGGACAAGCGCAAGCTGAACACCGGCAAGGCGCTCATCCGCTATTTCTGCGTGCCCTGCAACCCCTCCAAGGCCAATGGCCAGCGCACCCGCAACCACCCGCACCATGACCCCGCCCGGTGGGAACTGTTCAAAGAGTATTGCCGCCAGGATGTTGTCACGGAGATGGAGATTGAGCGGAGGCTATCCTCTTTCCCTGTGCCGGACTGGGTGCAGAAACAGTGGGAGGTTGACCTCATCATCAATGCCCGTGGCGTGGCCGTTGACATGGACTTTGTTGGTGGCGCTCTGCAAATGGGTGCCACCGTCAAGCAGAGCTTGATGCAGGAGGCCACTGAAATCTCCAGACTGGACAACCCCAACAGCGTGGCGCAGCTCACCCAGTGGCTCCAGACAGAGATGGATGAGGAGCTTTCTGATCTGCGAAAAGACACCGTTGCCCAACTCCTCAACCGGGACGGCAACAGCTCCCATGTCCAGCGCATGCTTGAGATACGGCAAGAGCTGGGCAAGACCTCCACCAAGAAATATGACGCTATTGAGGCCGCTGTGTGCCCGGATGGCCGTGTCCGTGGGCTGCTCCAATTCTACGGGGCCAACCGCACCGGCAGATGGGCTGGACGGCTGGTGCAGGTCCAAAACCTGCCCCGCACCTACACAGAGCCCCTTGACCTTGCCCGTGATCTGGTGAGAGGCCGCAAGCTGGACGCTCTGCGTGCTGTCTATGGCTCCGTGCCCGACACCCTAAGCCAGCTCATCCGCACCGCCTTTATTGCCCCGGAGGGTCATGTCCTCATTGATGCTGACTTTTCCGCCATTGAGGCCCGTGTCATATCATGGATGGCCGGTGAGCAGTGGAGGCTTGAGGTGTTCCGCACCCACGGCAAAATCTATGAGGCCTCTGCCTCTCAGATGTTTGGTGTGCCCATTGAGCTCATCAAAAAAGGCAACCCGGAGTATGAGCTGCGCCAGCGTGGCAAGGTTGCAGAGCTGGCCCTGGGATACCAGGGCGGCGTGGGAGCCATGCGGCAGATGGATGTGGGCCACCAGCTTGATGACCTCAGTGATGATGAGGTCAAGGACATTGTGACCCGCTGGAGAGAAACCAACAAGCGCATCCGTGATCTTTGGTATGCACTGGACAATGCCGCCGTCAAGGTCATCACTGAGGGCGGCACAGTGGGGCTCAATAACCTCATCATTGCCCGTGAGTTTGACTACAACCAAGGCACCGACTGCATGACCATCACGCTGCCCTCTGGCCGCAAGCTCTACTATGTGAGCCCCGGCATTGGTGAAAACCAGTGGGGCAACCCATCCATCTCCTACATGGGCATGGACCAGAAAACCAAACGATGGAAACGCATTGAAACCTACGGCGGCAAGCTGGTGGAGAACTGCGTGCAAGCCATTGCCCGTGACTGTCTGGCCTACGCCATTGACAACCTGGAGGCCGCCGGGCTGCCGGTGATCTTCCATGTGCATGATGAGGTGGTCATTGATGTGGCCCCTTGGGCTGATGATGACACCATGCTCAAGACCGTCTGTGACATCATGCGACAACCCGCCCCCTGGGCGGATGGCCTCCCCCTCAACGCTGAGGGCTGGGTGGGCCGCTACTTCAAGAAAGACTAATTGATTGAGCCCCCCCCCCGCTACCTTTGCGGTGGTGGGCTGAGGGGAGGCTTTATGCAAATCCTTGTTGCCTGTGAGGAGAGCCAGGCCGTGACCATAGAACTGCGGCGGCTTGGCCATGAGGCGTACAGTTGTGATATTATCCCGTGCTCTGGCGGGCATCCAGAGTGGCACATCCAGCAAGATGTGCTCCCGTTGCTCAACGGCTATGCGTTTTTCAAAACCTGTGACGGCACCCCGCACTATGTGGTGGGCCGGTGGGACATGCTCATTGCTTTCCCGCCCTGCACCTATCTGACCATCACGGGAAACCGCTGGTTTAATGTTGAACGCTACGGGGAGAAAGCGGTGCAGCGGCTCAAAGATCGTGCGGCAGCAATCCGTTTTTTCATGGCTTTTGTAAAGGCTGACTGCCCCCGGATAGCTATTGAAAATCCTGTTGGTGTTATGTCCACAGAGTACAGAAAGCCCACGCAGATCATCCAGCCCTGGCAGTTTGCTCTCTCCAAAGAGGAGCACACAGAGAAAACCACCTGTCTGTGGTTGAAAGGTCTGCCGCCGCTGATACCCAAAACCACCGAAAAGCCAGAGATGGCATACCATGAATGGGTCACCCCGGCAGGAAAGCACAAGAGGCAGACCTTGTGGTATTACAACACCCGATGCTTGCCACATGACCAACGGGCAACCGCAGCAAGCAAAACATTTCCCGGCATCGCTGCCGCCATGGCAGATCAATGGGCCGGACCGCTACCTACTTAATTGACTAAGCCCCCCCCCCGCCAGTCAGCGGTGGCGGGGCGTGGAGGGCTCCATGAAATACATTGCATCCTGTTCTTTTGGAAAAGACAGTCTGGCCATGATACTCACCATCATAAAACACGGCTTGCCTCTCGATGAGGTGATCTACTGTGAGGTTATGTATGACGATGAAATCAGCGCCGAATACCCGGAGCATGCTGATTTTATCCACAACAAAGCCATCCCCATCCTTGAGCTTTGCTACGGCCTCAAGGTCCGTGTCCTCCGGGACACAAAGACCTATAAAGGGCTGTGTACCAGCTTGAGGGTCAAAGGCAAGTATGTTGGGACCCCGTTGGGCTTTCCAATGCGTCTGGGTCCTTGGTGTAACAAACTGAAAATGCGCCCCATAAAAGCCTACAACAAAGAGCAGACAGATGAGGTGCATGAGTATGTAGGCATTGCCATTGATGAGCCGGAACGCTTGGCCAGGCTAACTCCCAATAAATCCTCTCCGCTGGCAGACTACGGCATTACTGAGGAAATGGCCGTTGAAATATGCAGAGAGCATTTTCTGCTCTCTCCCATTTACCAGACCCAAGCAAGAAATGGCTGTTGGTTTTGCCACAACGCCCGCATTGGTGAGCTGCGTGACCTCTGGAAAAAACACCCTCATCTATGGGCAGAACTCAGAGAAATTCAAGCTATCTCACGGGTGACTTTCAAACAGGATTACACCATTTTTGAGCTTGAGGAGCGATTTATAAAGGAGCAAGCGCAATGCGAATAGGACTTATAGATGTGGACAGCCACAATTTTCCCAACCTGCCGCTGATGAAAATATCAGCCTGGCACAAACAACAGGGTGACACGGTGGAGTGGTGGACCCCAGAGGGCGGCCAGTATGACAAAGTTTATGCCTCAAAGATTTTCTCTGAGAGCAAGCTGCCGGTGATCTGCAACGCCACTGAGGTGCAGATTGGCGGCTCCGGCATTGATCTGAAAAACAAGTTGCCCTTTGAGATCGAACACTCCACCCCAGACTACACCCTCTATCCGCAACACAAATTTGCTCTTGGCTGCCTCACCAGAGGATGCCCCCGTAAAAACCACGGCTTTTGCATCACCCCGGAAAAGGATGGCTGTGTGTCCGTCAAGACCACAGACCTCAGTGAGTTTTGGACCGGCCAAAAGGAGATATACCTGCTGGACCAAAACATCCTGGCATGCAAAGACCGCATTGACCTGCTCAACCAACTGGCGGACAGCGGAGCCGTGGTGGACTTTGGCGGTGGTACGGATGCCCGTTTTATGACAGATGAGGTCATTGAGGTCATGCACCGCATCAAGGTCAAGGACTTCCATTTTGCTTGGGATGACCCCAGAGAGGACCTTTTCCCGCAATTCCTAAAGATTGCCACCAGCGGCCTCAAAACCACCAAGCGTGTGGGCATCGGCGTGTATGTGCTCACAAATTACTGGTCCACCCATGAGGAGGACCTGGCCCGCTGCTACAAGCTCCGCATCCTTGGCTTTAATCCCTATGTGATGATCTATGACAAGCAGAAATTTGTGGACAGCCACGGAAAGCTGCTGCCGGATGTCTGGGACCGATACACGCCAGATCAAATATACCACTTCAAGCTGTGCCAACATCTCCAACGCTGGACCACGGCACGCCGTATCTGGGGAATGTGCCCCACTATTGAGCAATACCACTGGTACACCAATTTTATTGAGAAGTGGCCAGAAATATTGAAAAAACATACTGAGGAGGAAACACCATGAAAATTGTTAGTCCGTCTGTTGAGATCATCACCCCGCTGGATGGCCAGGCCGTCCTCCAGCACATTGAGCAGTGTGGCCGTGTGTGCTACAAGTCTGAGGCCAAGATCACCGAAACCTCCGCCAAGACCTTTGTGGCTGCCATCATCAAGCGTGGCCATGAGGCCGTGCTGGAGCACTTCAACATCACCGTCAAGTTTATCTGTGACCGTGGTGTGTCCCATGAGATTGTCCGGCATCGTCTGGCCTCCTACTGCCAGGAGAGCACCCGCTACTGCAACTATGCCAAAGATGACTTTGGCAAGGAGATCACCGTCATCAAGCCCTGTTTCATGGACCCCGGCACTGCAAGCTGGGATTTCTGGAAAGAGGCTTGTGAGGTTGCAGAGAGCTCCTATTTTGAGATGTTGGACTTTGGCTGCACGCCCCAGGAGGCCCGCTCTGTTCTGCCCAACAGCCTCAAGACTGAGGTGGTGATGACCGCCAACCTCAGAGAATGGCGGCACTTTTTCAAGCTGAGAACTGCCCCCGCCGCCCATCCCCAGATGCGTGAGGTGGCCAAGCTCCTGCTCAAGCAGATGCGTGAGATGGTCCCCGGCGTGTTCGATGACTGCGGTGAGGTATGAGCCATGAAAAAGCCCGATGAGCAGCTTGCTCCTGCAATGTTTCCGCAGGTCAATGTAAACCTGCGAAAGCCGGACAGCATGACAGATGAGGAGTGCCGCAGCCTCCCCGTCTACACAGACGGCACCATCTGCATCTCCTGCTGGCGGCTCCCCTGGTGGGCCAGGCTCAAGGCTCTGCTGACCGGCAAGCTGTGGCTGGGTGTCCTTAGCGGGCACACCCAGCCGCCCGTATGGCTCACTACTGAATTTCCCTTTGTAAAGGAGGACAAGACCCGTGAAAAGAGCTGAGATTTTAGAGGCCGCCCGTGTCTGCGTCTGCGGTGAGCGTGAGCAGGACTATGGCACCCCAGAGGATAGCTTTGCCCTCATCGGCAAGCTCTGGGCCGCCTACATGGGCGTGGACTTCACCCCCAAAGATGTGGCCATGATGATGGCGCTGCTGAAAATGGCCCGCATCAAGAACGGTGACAAGGCGGACAGCTTTGTTGATCTGGCGGGCTATGCAGCCTGTGCCGGTGAGATCGTGGGGGGGGGTGACATCTGATGGTCAAGGCAAAGGTGACAAAAAAGCGCCGCAAAAACCCGCACCGGGAAAAGCCCCGGATGTGCGACCCCGGCATGTGTGACCACTGCCAGTATATTGGAGAGGGTGACTTCATCTGTGACCAGGACCTCTCTGACCCGGAGGGTGTTTTGGTGGTGTCCGACTGGGAGCCCACTGAGAACTACCTCAAGTGTAAAAAAGGACGGAGGCCATGAACAGGGCCCAGCGGCGCAAGGCCGCCAAGGCGGGCCTCCCCGTCCAGAAAGACCCCACCCTCAACATCAAGCTCTCTGAGCTTGGCAAGGGAATAATGACCCCCAACATGCGGATGGCCATGGACCATGAGATCAACCAGCAATGCCTTGAGGCTGATGAGCGCCTGGCGCTGGACATTGACACCATGGTGCTGTGGACACTGCACCGGCATCTGGGCTTTGGTGTAAAGCGGCTCCATGACTTCTATGTGGCCATGGCCGCTGAACACCGCCGGATGCGTGAATACTACCAAATGGATGATATGTACCCAGAGCGCTCAAAGCTCAAGGAGCTGGGAGTTGATCTGGAGGCCTGGCAAAAGGAGGTGCTGACCGATGGCCAATAAACCGTGGGAAAACGCTGAGGGCTACCCCGACCCTACCGCATACAACGCAATCAAGAACATCACCGACACCGAGCGGGAGGCCTTGGATGCCAAGGTCAACCTGCTCATCAAGGTCCTCAAATTCATCATCTCAGAGAGCGGCTTTGAGCTTGCTGCCCGCATTGAGCTGCGGGACAAAAAGACCGGGAGGTGCTTTAGATGAGGACCAGGGACATATACAGCGCCGCCGTCAAGAAGTATGGCAGAGAGCCGCAGCTCATCATCTGCATGGAGGAAATGGCGGAGCTGACAAAGGAGCTTTCCAAGAACATCCGGGGGCTCCAAAAATATCACCAACATCTCTGAGGAGATGGCTGATGTGGAGATCATGCTGGAGCAGTTGCGGGTGATCTTCGGTAACCGCTCTGAGGTTGACACCATCAAAGCGGAAAAGCTCATCCGGCTGGCTGACCGGCTGGAGATGCCCACAAAGTAAAGGAGCGCCGCCGTTATGCAATATGACCGCAAAATAACAATATCCGCCGGTAGCAACCGGCGTGCCATGGTTTGGAAAGCCCAGACAATGCTCATCTCAGAGCTGTGGGCCCGGCTCCAGACCCCCGCCAGAGGCACAGAAAGTCTGGCGGAATATCTGAATATGAAAAAAGCCCAGCAGGATGACCTCAAGGATGTTGGCGGCTTTATGGCGGGCACGCTCTCTGGCCCCCGCCGCAAGGCCAACAATGTCACCGGGCGTGACATCATCACGCTGGACTTGGACAACATCCCCGCCGGAGGCACTGAGGATGTGCTGCGCCGTGTGGAGGCTCTGGGATGCGGCTATTGCATTTATAGCACCAGAAAGCACAGCCCCGCAGCTCCCCGCTTGCGTGTCCTGCTGCCCCTTGACCGCACGGTGTCTGCGGATGAGTATGAGCCTCTGGCCAGAAAGATGGCGGAGTACATAGGCATGGAGCTGAGTGACCCCACCACCTTTGAGGTGTCCCGCCTCATGTACTGGCCAAGCTGCTCCGCTGACAGCCAATACATCTATCTGTGGCAGGACAAGCCCCTCCTCAATGCCAACGGTCTGCTGGCCCAATATGAGGACTGGCGGGACTGCACCCTCTGGCCGCAGGTGCCGGGCGCTCTAAGCCTCCCCAAACTGGCGGTCAAGCAGGGTGACCCGGAGAGCAAGATGGGCGTGGTAGGCGCTTTCTGCCGCACCTATGACATCTACCGTGCCATGGATGAGCTCATCCCCGGCATGTATGAGGCCGTGGACACGATGCCGGGCAGATACACCTATCTGGGCGGCTCCACCACCGGCGGTGCCGTGATCTATGACAACGGAAAATTCCTTTTCAGCCACCACGCCACTGACCCGTGCAGTGGCCGCCTGGTCAACGCCTTTGATCTGGTACGCCTCCACCGCTTTGGTGACAAGGACGATGAGGCCCAACCCGGCACTCCTACCATCAAGTTGCCCAGCTACCGTGCCATGTGTGAGCTGGCCACCGCCAATGCGGATGTGGCCGCCCTTATGAGCCGGGAGCGTTATGAGGAGGCAGTCAAGGACTTTGAAGGCGTGGAAGCTACCAACGCAGAGGACCCGGCCAACTGGATGGACAAGCTGGCCACCAATTCCCAGACGGGCCTCCCCAAAGCCACGATAGACAATGTGTGGATTATTCTTGAAAATGACCCGCTGCTCAAGGGCAAGTTTGCCCTCAATGAGTTTGCTGGCCGTGGTGAGGTGCTGGGGCCTCTCCCGTGGGATGGCCGTGCCAAGCGCCGCCTGTGGGATGACAATGACAGCCAGGGCCTCTATTGGTACATGGAGAAAACCCACAACATCACCGGCAATGGCAAGATAGACGGGGCGCTCTCCCTCCACTCCACCAAGCATGCCTTTAATGAGATACAGGACTATCTCAAAGGGCTCCGTTGGGACGGTGTGCCCCGTTTGGACACCCTTTTCATTGACTACCTGGGGGCGGTTGATGATGCCTACACCAGAGCCGTTACCCGCAAGGCATTTGTTGCCGCCGTCACCCGTGCCATGGAGCCGGGTGCCAAATTTGACAACATGGTGATCTTGGCCGGTCCCCAGGGCATAGGCAAGAGCACCCTGCTGGATAAGATGAGTAAAGGCTGGTTTAATGATGGCATCCGCTCCTTTGAGGGCAAGGAGGCCTCTGAACTTATACAGGGTGTTTGGCTGGTGGAGATCGCAGAGCTTGACGCTTTCCGCCGCACCGATGTTGCCCGCATCAAGCAGTTTCTCTCCCTACGCAATGACCGTTTCCGTGCAGCTTATGGCCGCCATGTCAAAGAGATGCCCCGCTGTTGTGTCTTTTTCGGCACCACCAACGCCACTGACTACCTGCAAGACCGCACCGGCAACCGGCGTTTTTGGCCGGTTGATGTTGGCAAGAAAGACCCCGTAAAAGATGTGTGGGCTGATCTGCCCGGAGAGATTGACCAGTTGTGGGCAGAGGCCGTGGTCCGCTGGCAGACTGGTGAGCCTCTTTTCCTCAAGGGTGACCTGGAGGAGCAAGCCAAGGCCAAGCAGGAGGAGCACCGTGAGGTAAGCACCCGTGAGGGCATCGTGCTGGATTTCCTCAGCAAGCAGGTGCCGGAGGACTGGCAGAGCTGGACCCTGGACCGCCGCAAGATGTTTTGGAGCGGCGGTGTGCAGGGTGACATCAAGCTGGTTGACCGTGACCGTGTGTGTGCCCTGGAGGTCTGGTGTGAGGCCTTTGACGGCAAACAGCGGGATGTCAGATACAGTGACACGGCGGAAATCAATGCCATTATTGATGCCGCTGGAGGATGGGAAAAAGGAAAAAGTGCACTGCGTTTTGGCTACTGCGGAGTGCAAAGAGGCTTTCTAAAAAAGCGTAACATTTAGTGTAACATTGCCCGTAACATCTATTTTGAATGTTACATAGAAAGCCGTAACATGTTACGGGCAATGTTACGGCTAATGTTACGGCAAAAACCCTTGAAAATACAGCATTTTTTATCATTTGTAACATTGCAACATCTATTTTCTCTTAAATAGAAAACATAGGATTTATAGGTGCAAAAAATCCTATAAATCCTATGTATAGGCGTATCCGCACGCACGATGTTGCACCGTTTCATTGGTAGATTGGAGGCCCAGAAAAATGTCCACTGTTTTAGAGAAAGAAGTTGAGAGCCGCTTGCGTACCCAGGTGAAATCAAAATTGGGTGGCATGGCGATAAAGTTTGTAAGTCCTGGATTGCGGGGGGTCCCGGACCGCATAGTGTTACTGCCTGGTGGGCGGATAGTTTTTGTGGAAACTAAGAAACCCAAGGAAAACCTGCGTAAGCTGCAAAAATATGTATGTGGGCTGATCGCTGGCCTTGGCTTTGATGTCCGCCGCATTGACACGAAAGAAAAAGTTGACCTGTTCATCCAAGAGATGGGAGGCAACACATGAAATATACCCCGCATAATTACCAAGCGTATTGCATCCAGCGTGTAGTTGAGGACCCTGCCATTGGTCTGTTTCTCCGTCCTGGCCTGGGTAAAACGGTCATCACTCTCACGGCGGTCAATATTCTCAAATATTTCCGCTGGCAGGTGGCCAAGGTCCTGGTGGTGGCACCCAAAACGGTGGCAGAGGCCACATGGGGCAAAGAGGCCGCCAAGTGGGACCACCTGCAACACCTCCGTGTTTCCACCGTGCTGGGCAGCGCCACAAAGCGCATCCGGGCACTCAATACACCGGCGGATGTGTATGTCATCAACCGGGAAAATGTGGAGTGGCTGGTGGACTACTACAAGCAAGCATGGCCCTTTGACATGGTGGTGCTGGATGAAAGCACCAGTTTCAAGAACGGTAACAGCAAACGCTTTAAGGCCATGAAACGGGTGCGGCGCTTTGTCAAAAAGATGGTCCTGCTGACCGGCACACCGTCCTCCAAGGGCTTGATTGACCTGTGGGCGCAGGTGTACCTCCTGGACGGCGGAGAGCGTCTGGGGCAAACTCTGGGGGCCTATCGTGAGCGATACTTTGACCCAGATCAACGCAGCCGCACCCAGATTTTCAGCTACAAGGCCAAAGACGGTGCAGAGAGCGCCGTGCTTGCGGCCATTGCTGACATCTGCATATCCATGAAAGCTGAGGACTACCTCCAACTGCCGGAAAACATCCAGCATGAGATCCCCGTGGCTCTGGACCCCAAGGCTCTGCGGGACTACAAGCAGTTTGAGCGTGACCTGCTGCTGGAGCTGGATGAGGATGTGGTGACAGCCAGCACCGCCGGTGTCCTGGTGGGCAAGCTGTTGCAGTATTGCAACGGGGCTGTCTACGGCACTGAGGGCCAGGTGGTCCCCGTCCATGACTGCAAGCTGGATGCCTACATGGAGCTGTTGGAGCGTCTGGACGGTGAGCCAGCCTTGACCTTTTACGGCTACCAGCATGACCGTGACCGCATCATTGAGCGGCTGGAGAAGTACAACAAGGGCCGCAAGGACAAGCTGCGTGTGCGGGTGTATAAGAACGCTGAGGATGCCGATGCCTGGAACGCTGGAGAGGTTGATGTGCTGCTTGTCCATCCTGCAAGCTGCGCCTATGGCCTCAACCTCCAAGCCGGTGGCCACCATGTTGTGTGGTATGGCCTCAACTGGTCCTTTGAGCTGAATGACCAGGGCAACTGCCGTCTGTGGAGGCAGGGCTCACCCTATGACAAGGTTTTCATCCACTACCTCATTGTGCAGGGCTGCCAGGATGAGGATGTCATGGCAACTATCCGGGACCGTGCGGACACCCATGAGGCTGTCATGCGGGCTCTGAAAGCAAGAATTAAGAAAATCAAGGAGGAGATTGCATGAGCAACACACCCACGGTCATTTTGAACGGTGACCAGATTTACATTGATGAACTTATCCGGGAAAATGCCCGGCTAACCATCCAGCATGAGGCTGACAAGCAGATCATGGACCGGCTGCGTGAGCAGTCCGTGGATGCTGAGGCGTATGAGGCCAAGATGGCAGAGGTTTATGCCTATGCAGACAAGGCCAAGCAGGAGGTGGAATATGCCAAAAGCGTGGCCCAGAATTACAACGCAAAGCTGCAACAGGCCATTGCTGATCTGCACTTTGTGATGGCAGGAGGTGACCCCTGCAAGGTGTGCACTGTCAAGTGTGCCTTTGGAGCCGGTAACTGCAAGCCCGTTTGGCGTGGAGAGGAGGATGGCCAGTGACCCTAAAAGAATTGTCCCAGCTATACTATCTCAACCGGGAGATTGAAATGGACAAAAGGCGGCTCCTTGAGCTTGAGGCTGAGGCCGTTTCCATCTCTCCCAACCTCAGTGGCATGCCCCGCAGTCCCGGAGTATCTGACAAAGTGGGACGCTACGCTGCTGAGATCGCAGACCTCAAAGGCATTATTGAGGCCAAACACAAGCAGTGCCTTTATGAGCGCAGCCGCATTGAGCGGTACATATCCAGTCTGGATGACAGCCTCCTCCGTCAGATATTCACCTACCGCTTTGTGAACGGACTGCCTTGGGAACAGGTGGCGGCATGTGTCGGTGGAGGTAACAGTGCCGGGAGCGTGAGGATGGCATGTTACAGGTATTTGAAACAGGAGTAACTTGTTGCAAATGTTGCACGCATCTGTGCTATTATGTATAGGCGGGTGTATGCCTCAAGATGAGCAACACCTCCTTGGTTGACGGCGGCAAGGTGATGGAGAGATAAAAACCAGACCCTTGCCGCTGTTTTTTATCAAGATTTCTGCAAAGCTGCCCTTTTTGGGGCGGCTTTTACTATGTTATGGGGTGGTGAGTGTGGCCAAATTAACTGAAAAGCAAAAGCGTTTTGTGCAGGAGTACCTTGTGGACCTCAATGCCACAGCAGCCGCCAAGCGTGCCGGATATAGTGAAAAGACGGCGGACCGCATTGGCCCAGAACTACTTGGGAAAACTTGTGTTTCTGCTGCTATCCAGGAGGCCATCAAAAAGCGCCAAAAACGGGTGGAGATCACACAGGACATGGTGCTTGCAGAGCTGGCCGCCATCGCCTTTGCCAACGGTGCTGATTATGCCACAGTCAACCGCAACGGACTTGTGCGAATAGTGCCCACAAGCGAATTGAGCACAGAACAGAAAAAGGCCATTGCTTGCATCAAAGAGGGCCAATATGGCACTGAGGTCAAGCAGTATGACAAGCTCAGAGCCTTGGAGATGCTTGGCAAGCACCTTGGCATGTTTGAAAATCACGGTGCAACTGCTGACCCAGAGGAAAACAACATCTTTGAGGTCATTGACCAGAGCACCAGAGAGGAGCTGGACACAAGTGAGATACCAGAAATTGAGCCCCCGGCAAAATCTGGCGATGACCTGGTGGAATAGGCCGGGCTTTAGGGGCTATGACGGCATCATCTGTGACGGCTCCATCCGTTCCGGCAAGACAGTGGCCATGACCGTGGGCTTTATCATGTGGGCCATGGCCAACTTTGAGGGTCAAAACTTTGCAATCTGCGGCAAGACCATTGAGAGCTTGCGCCGCAATGTGACCTCTAACCTCCCCACCTGGCTGGGTGGGGTGTTTTCGTTCAAGGAGCACCGCTCTGAGAACAAGATCACAGTCAAGGCCGCCGGGAAAAGCAACAACTTTTACCTTTTCGGCGGCAAAGATGAGAGCAGCGCCTCACTTATCCAGGGCATCACTCTGGCGGGCATCCTGCTGGATGAGGTGGCCTTGATGCCCCGCTCCTTTGTGGAGCAGGCCTGTGCCCGCTGCTCTGTGGAGGGCTCCAAGTTGTGGTTTAACTGCAACCCGGAGGGCCCAAGCCACTGGTTTTACATCACATGGATTTTGGAGGCAAAAAAGCGCAACATGCTGCACCTCCATTTCACCATGGATGACAACCTCAGCCTCTCCCAAGCCGTCAAGGCAAGGTACGAGAGCCTTTACTCCGGCGTGTTCTATGACCGCTTTATCCGTGGCCTGTGGGTGGTAGCGGAGGGGCTGATTTACACCATGTTCAACAAAGACTATCATGTGGTGCCGCAAGAGCCCCGGCCTTATGATCGTTTTTATATCTCCTGCGACTATGGCACCATCAACCCCACCAGCATTGGACTGTGGGGCCGGGCCAATGGCCGATGGTACAGGATGCGGGAGTATTACTTTGACAGCCGCAAAGAGGGGCGGCAGCGCACCGATGAGGAGCACTACACTGAGCTGGAAAAGCTGGCCGGTGATCTGCACATCACTGCGGTCATCGTTGACCCCTCAGCGGCATCTTTTATTGAGGTCATCCGCCGCCACGGACGGTATAGGGTGGAGAAAGCCTCTAACGCTGTCATTGACGGCATCCGCAATGTAGCCACACGGCTCCAGAGCGGTGATATTTTCATCTGCTCCAACTGCACTGACTGCATCCGGGAGTTTGGCATGTACCGATGGGATGAGAAAGCCACGGCAGACCGCCCCATCAAAGAAAATGACCACAGCATGGATGATGTGCGCTACTTCGTGCACAAAGTCTTTGCCCCGGCCCTGTTCAGTTTCAAGTGAGGTGGCGCTGATGAGGATTTCCGTGTTGGGTGTACACTACACCCTTGAATATCGCAAAAAGGCCAAAGACACCAACCTGGCGCACTGTGACGGCTACTGTGATTTTTCCACCAAGACCATTGTGGTGAAAGACTACACAGCAGCAGAGCGCAAGGAACCCATGAGCATGGCTGATCTGGAGGCCTACAAGCGCAAGTGTATGCGCCATGAAATCACGCACGCTTTTCTCTATGAGAGCGGCTTGAGCATCAACTCCCTCAACCTTGACGGCTCCTGGGCCACCAATGAGGAGATGGTGGACTGGGTGGCCATACAAGGTCCCAAACTATACGCCGCCTGGACAGCGGCAAAATGTCTGTGAGGTGAGAAAAGCATGGTTGTGCTGAATTTGAGAAATGACTGCGCCCAGCGTACCGCCACCAATTTCACACAGGGCATGACTGACAAGCGCTTTTTGGAGCTGGAGATCACCGCATGGTTGAAAAGCCCAGAGCGTGCAAAGCAGATTGCCGGTGAGATGTATTATGACGGCGGCCACGCTGTTCTGGGGCGCAAGCGTATGGCGTTGGACGATGACGGCAAGCCCAAGGAGCTCAAGCATCTGCCCAACAATCGACTGGTCAACAATCTGTATTCCAAGATGGTGGACCAGAAAACCAACTACTCCTTTGGCCGTCCGTTTTCCTTTGACACCGAAAACACCAAATATGCTGAAACTCTGGGGACCGTTCTGGGCCCCCGTTTTCGCCGTTTGATGCGGAATGTTGGTGAGGGTGCATGGATTGGCGGCAAAAGCTGGGTCTACCCCTACTATGAGAGCGGCGTGCTATCTTTCAAGCGTTTCCCCGCTGATGAGGTGCTTGCTTTCTGGGCTGACGCTGACCACACCATCCTGGATGCCGCTGTGCATGTCTACATGGTGCTGGAGTATGATGAGCAAGAACAGGCCAAGGATGTGGTCAAGGTTGAGGTCATGCACGGCGGTGGCGTTGACTGTTTCATCCGCAAGGATGACGGCACGCTGGAGCCGGACCCCCAGGCCACCTCTGGGGACTACATCACAAAAGTGGACCCTGCCACCCAGCAGGTCACCACATACAACTGGGAGCGCATCCCTCTGGTGTGCTTTAAGAGCTCCCACCATGAAATCCCTTTGCTCTCCAGAGTGAAATGCTTGCAGGATGCCTATAATGATGTGCTTTCCAACTTCGCCAATCAGATGGAGGAGGACATCCACAGCACCATCCTGGTCATCAAGAACTATGACGGAGAGGACCTGGGCACTTTCCGCCGGAACATCATGGAGTATGGCTCCATCAAGGTGCGCTCCTATGAGGGCTCTGAGGGCGGCGTGGAAACCCTGCAAATTGAGGTCAACGCCGAAAACTACAAGGTGCTGCTCTCTCTGCTCAAGGATGCCATCATTGAGAACGCCAGAGGCTATGATGCGAAAGATGACCGCATGAGCGGCAACCCCAACCAGATGAATATACAGAGCATGTACTCTGACATTGATCTGGATGCCAACGGTATTGAAACGGAGTTTCAAGCCTCTATGGAGGAGCTGCTGTGGTTTGTCAACAAGCATCTGGCCAACACCGGCGGTGGCTCCTTTGAGGGTGCTGAGGTCACGGTGATCTTTGACCGTGATGTGCTCATCAATGAAACGGAGGCCATCAACAACTGCAAAAACTCCGTGGGCATCCTCTCTGATGAAACCATTGTCAAAATGCACCCTTGGGTGAGTGACCCGGAGCAGGAGCTCAAGCGCATCAAGGCGGAGAAAGAGGAGGCCGCCGCTGACCCGTACCGTGCCGCCTTTGAGGCCAACAGGACCAAGCCCGGCGCTGCTGGCCAGGAGCCGCCTGTAAAGGACGGTGGCACCGATGGCAAGACAGAATAACGCCCAGTATTGGGCCCAGCGTATGAAAAACATGGAGGAGGCGCTGCTTGACCAGTCCTACTCCTATGTGCAAAACCTGGATGCCCAATTTGCCCGTGCACAGGCTGAGATTGAAAAGCAGATTGCCGTGTGGTATCGGCGCTTTGCTGTCAACAATGAGATCACGCTGGCGGAGGCCAAGCGCCTCCTCAACTCCACTGAGCTGGCAGAGTTTCAATGGTCTGTGCAGGAATACATCAAGTATGGCCAGGAAAACGCCCTTGACGGGCGCTGGATGCGGCAGCTTGAGAACGCCAGCGCAAAGGTGCACATCTCCCGTCTGGAGGCCATCAAGCTCCAGATACAGCAACAGGCTGAGGTGCTATACTCCAACCAACTGGACTACATTGATGGGGTTGCCCGGCTCATGTATGAGGGCAGCTACTGTGGCACAGCCTTTGAGGTCCAGCGTGGCCTTGGCGTGGGCTGGACCATGCACGCCATCAATGAGGAAACCATAACCAAGGTGCTTTCCCGCCCATGGACGGCTGACAATCAGACTTTCCGTGACCGATGCTGGACCAACAAGCAGAACTTGGTCAACAGCGTCAACACCAACTTGACGCAAATGATTATCCGGGGAGAGGCCCCGGATAGAGCCATCACGGTCATCTCCAAGCAGTTTGATGTGTCCCGCCAGAAAGCGGGCCGTCTGGTGATGACTGAGAGCGCCTACTTTGCCAGCGCCGCACAAAAGGACTGTTTCACCGCCCTGGATGTGGAGCGTTACAGGATCGTGGCCTCTTTGGACCATGAAACCTGTGAGCTCTGCGGGGCTCTGGATGGCCAAGTGTTCAAAATGTCTGAGTACCAGGTGGGCCTCACGGCTCCCCCGTTCCATCCTTGGTGCCGGTGCTGCACTTGCCCCTATTTTGAGGACATGGCGGCTCTGGGTGAGCGGTATGCCCGTGATGCAGAAACGGGTGAGCGTTTCAAAATCCCCGGCAACATGACCTATGAACAGTGGAGAGCAAAGCAAAATGAGCTCCACGGTGATGGGGCTGTTGAAAAAATGCGAACAATGAGCTATAATGAGAGTGCTGACAAGGCCCAATTCAGCCGGTACACGGATGTACTGGGTGAGTTAGCCCCCAATAGCTTTGCTGATTTCCGGCAGCTCAAGTATAGTGACCCCGATGGCTGGGCCGCCGCTAAAGCCCAGTATAGGACCCTCAACAGCTACAAGGTGGATGCGGGTGACATATCCCGCACAGACATTTTGCAGTTGGATAATGCGGTCATCACAGAAAAGCGGTCCAATTTTACCAGTGCTTTCAAAAACAGCGGCAACATTGCGGGTGCGTATCTGGATGGTGACAATACCACCATGTACTATGCACACAGTATGATGTCTGACAGCCTCAAAGGCTACAAGGGCAGCTCTGAGCTTGCCCTGCTGAAAGATAAGCGCAGATTTTCCTATATTGATGTTTTGACAGATACCGGCACGATGCGGAGCGGCACATGGCACGATACAGAGGCCAAGCTGTTTGAGTATTTTGCTGATCTGTACGAAACAAAACCCTTTAAGACCATCACCATGCTCTCTGAGAGAGGCATGTGTGACAGTTGCAAGGGAGTTATGGAGCAATTCCAGGCGCTCCACCCGGATGTGACAATCAATGTTGTTTCCAACAAAAAGGTGGAGGGCAATGTCTGGAAGTACAGGAGGCGGAAAAAATGACCTATTACATCACCTACAAAGAAATAACGGACATTTTCCTCCGCCGGATGGAGCTGGACAAGCCCAAAACCGGGGCGGCTGCGGCAAGCCTGTGGCTCCCGGAGTTTGATGAGGGACGGCTCCAGGAGGCAGAAAGGCTCAATGTCATCCTGCCTCTCATCAAGTGGTGCGTTGATCGTGACCTGCTGACAGATGAGCTCAAGGATGAGCTTGACCTGTACTATGAGGATTACACCAACGGGGCGCTTGATGATGTCCTGGCCGACTATGAGGCCAGTGAGGTCATTGCTGATCTAACGGCGTGCTACAAAAAGGTTTTCGTGTAGCCGCACCAATATGATGTTAAAGGCATCGTGCTGAAAATGCACGGTGCCTTTTTCATACCCAAAAATACCGCTTGCCCGGCGGACTACAAGAGGGGCACTGCAATACCGGGACTGGCCGGATTAACAAGGACAGCAGAATTACAAGGAGGTAAAACAAAATGGCACTCGAATGGCTGAAAAACATCTTGGGAGCAGCCTACACTCCCGAAATTGACACGGCGGTGGCACAGGAGATTGGCAAGGGCTTTGTGGCCCGTGCAGACTTCAACGCCAAGGCCGCCAAGGTCACAGAGCTGGAAACTGAGGCAACCCAGTTGCGTGCGGATGTCAAAACCCGTGACACGCAGCTTGAGGAGCTGAAAAAGTCCGCCGGTGACAACGCTGATCTGAAAAAGCAGATTGAGGATTTGACCGCCCAGAACAAGGCGGACAAGGCCGCCCATGACAAGGAGCTGGCCACGGTCAAGCTGATGGCCGCAGTGGACGCAGAGCTCACCGCTGCGGGCTCTAAGAACAACACCGCCGTCAAGGCTGTGTTGGCCGATTTCCTCAAGGATGCCAGCATTGTGGATGGCAAGGTCACTGCTAAGGTGGGCGGCGAAAGCATCACCCTGGCGGCTAAGGTTGAGGCTCTGAAAAAGGACACCACAACTGACTTTATGTTTGGTGCGGTGGCCAAATATGACGGCTGGAAACCCGGTGAGGGTGGGGACAAGGGCGGCAAGCCCGGAGCGGACAAGAAACCCTCTGAGATGTCCTACTCTGAGCTGGCTGAGTATCTGGCCGCCAATCCCGATGCGAAACTTGATTGAGAGGTGAAACTGCATGAGAAATGTGACCACTCCCCGCACGGTGTCCTTTGAGGATGCCCTGCGAAATCTGGCCTCTAAGCTGACCGGCACCCCTGTCAAGGAGCTGCCCCGCACCCAGGAGGCCGTTGTGCAGTACATGGCGGAACATGTCCCCTCTGTGGATGAGATGGCTGAGGCCGTCACCCAGGAGGTCATTGCCCGTCTGGCACAGATCACGCCCGCCGGTGAAACTGATGAGGAGCAGCCCGGCGGAGAGCCCGCTGCCGATGGTGAGCCCGCCTCTGGTGAGGATGGAGCCGCTGCCGCCAGCACCACTCCCGAACAGCCCCAGGAGCCCGCTGCTGAGGAGCAGCCCGCAACGGAGGGCAAAGCCAAGAACGGCAAAAGCCGTAAAAACTAATTTCAGAAAGGAAGTTTTGAATTATGCCTAAGTTTGACGCTAAGAGCTTTAATCCCCAGGCGTTCAAGTATGCGGTGGACCGTGTGCCCCGCACCCGCCTCAACGAAATCCGCAAGTCCCGTGTCCTGGTGGGCAACCCGGACATCCGTGAGGTGTTTGCCTCTCAGAACGGCACCGGCTATGCCCGCATTGCCATGCGTGGTCTGCTGGACGGCGATGCCGTGAACTATGACGGCCAGACCGACATTGAGGCCACCAGCACCAAGACCTTTGAGCAGGGCGTGGTTGTCATTGGCCGTGCCAAGGCTTGGGTGGAGCGTGACTTCTCCCACGACATCACCGGCGGTGTTGACTTCATGGACAATGTTGCTGCCCAGGTTGCCGAATACTGGGAGGACATTGACCAGGACACCATCCTGGCTATCCTCAAGGGTGTTTTCTCCATGACCGGCGGCAAGAACGCTGAGTTTGTTGAAAAGCACACCCTGGTTGTGGACGGCCCCATGGAGCCCACCACTCTGAACAGCGCCACCTCCAAGGCCTGTGGTGATCGCAAGAAGAAGTTTGCCATGGTGTTCCTGCACTCTGATGTGGCCACCGGCCTGGAAAACCTCAACCTGCTCACCGCTCTCAAGTACACCGACAAGGACGGCGTGACCCGTGATCTGACCCTGTACTCCTGGAATGGCAAGCTGTGCATTGTGGATGACGGCATGCCTGTTGACACCACTGGTGATGAGCCCATCTACACTACCTATGTGCTGGGTGAGGGCTCCATCAACTTTGAGGACATCGGTGCCAAGGTGCCCCATGAGATGGCCCGTGACCCCAAGACCAATGGCGGCCAGGACACTCTCTACACCCGCCAGCGCAAGTGCTTTGCGCCTTTCGGTATCTCCTACGAAAAGACCAGCCAGGCCAGCCTCTCTCCCACTGATGCTGAACTGGCCAACGGTGCCAACTGGGCCCTGGTCCACTCTGGTGAAACTGAGGAGGCCCAGCGCTCCTATATCGCTGACAAGGCCATCCCCATCTGCCGCATCCAGTCCAAGGGCTAAGGTGAGCGGCCATGACCGTCTATGAGGCCGCTGTGGCCCGGCTGGCCATGCTGGGCTACACCGTCACCGATGATGACAAAACCGGCCTTGAGCTTTTAATCAGCCAGTGTGAGCAGGAAATCCTCCTTGAGATCAACCACAAGGAGAT
>JAFYNQ010000042.1 GCA_017548065.1 Oscillospiraceae bacterium | reverse complement strand
GGCTATCAAGATGTTCTCCGATAAGGGTCTGAAGTCCACCGGCGGTCTGTCCAACAACTCCAACGGCGCTCCCAAGAACGTCCGTCCCATCATGGACTCCGCTCTGGTTGCAATGTGCATGATGCAGGGTCTGACCTCCGCGATCGTTAACCCCAACGACCTGCGCCTGATGGAGACCATCAAGTCCTGCGACATCTTCAAGAACCACGTTCTGTACTCCGATTCTTACCTGGATATGTAAGATATAATAGGGTCTCGTGCTTACGCACTCCCTACGTTAATCCCTGCGCAAATGGCTGGGAGGGAACACTCCCTCCCAGCCATTCTGCTTTTTGCAGCACCCCGTTTGCGGTGCCCGGCAAAAGCTGCGCCGGTGCAAACCATTCCCAAAAGAAAGGGGAACACCTATGGAGGTAAAAATTGAGCATAAGGATGCCTTTAGAAGAGGTATTCTGTACTTATGCTGCACTGTAATCCTTGCGGTTCTCTTTTATTTCACAAGAGCATCCTATGTTTCCATGGAACTGATTTATATCATCATCACAGCAGAACTGCTTGTTTCTCTTTGGTTTCTCATGAAGGGAAAGTCCTATGAGATTATCAATGCAGAGGGCATTACCACCGTGTCTTTGTTCCGGACCGTCACCTATTCCTGGCAGCAGGTGAAGGAGTATGGTGTGGATATGGTCACGGTAAAACGTGGCACAAAAGTGTATATGTTCCAGACTGAGCCGGCAATTACCGTGCTTATAGAAACAAAAAAGCTGACTTTTCCTTGCCGTGAGGACGTTATGTCCTGCCTTGCCCATTATAAGGGCGAACCCGCTTACGATAAGCGATAAAAACTTTGTATATCCAGCCCGATCGGGCTTCATATAATATTTAATCAGGAGGAATTTATTATGAGCGTATTGACTGATTTGATCTATGGCGGCAGCAATGCCGTGGCAGGCCTCACTGAGGGCGCTGTCAATGATGCCATCGCCAAGTACGGCGCTGACAAGGAAATCGCATTTCCCGATACTGCCTATTATTTTCCCACCATTTACGCAGCTACCGGTGTGAAGGTCAAGACTTTGGGTGACCTGACCGCTTGCGTGGGTGTACTTAAGAGCCTGATCACCAACCAGGAAGACCTGGGGCAGGCGCTGAATGCCGGTCTTGCCACCGCTGTAGGTGCCGAGATCATTGAAGGTCTGAAATATGTTGAGGGTGGCAACCCCTATGAAAACGAGGCCGGTATCGGTTTCGTTCCCGACCCCATCATCCGCTCCCTGGGTGTGCCGCTGGTTACCGGCGATATCCCCGGTGTTGCAGTTGTGCTGGGCAAGGCGGACAATGCGGAAGACGTTGTGAACGTTGTTAAGGATTATCAGTCCAAGGGCATTATGACCTTCCTGGTAGGCGATGTGATTGAGCAGTGCGCCGAGGGCGGCGTGAAGATGGGTCTTGAACTGCGTGTGATCCCTCTGGGTCATGACGTTACCTCTGTGATCCATGTTGTTACCGTTGCTGTCCGTGCAGCGCTGATCTTCGGTAATGTCCAGCCCGGCGACCTGGGTGGCTTGCTGACCTATACCAAGGAGCGTGTTCCTGCCTTCGTCAACACCTTTGGTGCGTTGAACGAGGTGGTGGTCTCTGCCGGCGCAGGCGCTATTGCCTTGGGCTTCCCCGTAATTGTGGATATTGACCTGGGCGAGAACCAGGTTCCCGGCGCACTGGTCTCTGTGTGCAACCATGCCGAGACTGTGAAGCAGTCCCTGGAGCTGCGTGAGATCAAGATCAAGGTGAAGGAACTGCCCATCCCCGTTGCCTTTGCTGCTGCTTTTGAGGGTGAGATCATCCGTAAGAGCGACATGTATGCCGAATTCTACTCCGGCAAGAACCCTACTGCCGAGCTGGTTGTTATGCGTGAAATGGGTCAGATTGAGGATCACAAGATCACTGTGATCGGCCCTGACCTGGATGCCGGCAACGAGTTTGCCCTGGCAACTTATGTTGAGGTTGCCGGTAAGCGTATGCAGGAGGACTTTGAGTCTGTTATTGAGCGTAAGTTCCATGCCTGGTTCAACTATATGGAAGGCGTTATGCACACCGGTCAGCGTAACCAGGTGCGTATCCGTGTTTCCAAGGATGCCTTTGCCAAGGGTCTGCGCATGAAGGACTTCGCAGAGGTTCTGTATGTTATGATCATGGATGAGTTTGACGCTGTTGTTGACAAGTGTCAGATCACCCTGATCACCGACGTGGCAGAAGCTGCAAAGTTCCGTGATGAGGTAGCAATGCCCCGTTACGCACAGCGTGATGACCGCCTGGCCTCCATGACCGACGAGGCTGTTGACCGCTACTACACCTGCATCCTTTGCCAGTCCTTCGCACCTGCCCACTGCTGCGTGGTCACACCCGAGCGTCTTGGTCTTTGTGGCGCAGTGTCCTGGCTGGATGCCAAGGCTACCAACGAGCTGGATCCCAACGGTCCTTGTCAACCCATCTTCAAGGAAGGCTGCACCGACGAGCGTACCGGTCGCTTTGAATCCGTGGATAAGGCAATTTACAATGCTACCCACGGCGCTGTGGAGTCTGTCACACTGTACTCCATCCTGGAAGATCCCATGACCTCCTGCGGCTGCTTTGAGTGTATCTGTGGCATTGAGCCTATGAGCGGCGGTTTCATCGTTGTTAACCGTGAGTTCAAGGGCATGACCCCTGCAGGTATGACCTTCGGTGAACTGGCATCCTGCACCGGCGGCGGTGTTCAGACTCCCGGCTACATGGGTCACGGCAGACACTTCATCTCCTCCAAGAAGTTCATCTCCGCAGAGGGCGGCATTGAGCGTATTGTCTGGATGCCCAAGGAGCTGAAGGATGATGTGGCAGAGCGTTTGAACAAGACTGCCTTTGAACTGTACGGCATTGAAAAATTCACCGATATGGTGGCAGACGAGACTGTCACCACTGACGGCGAGTAGCTGCTGAACTGGCTCACCGAAAAGAACCACCCCGTTCTCACCATGGACTCCCTGCTGTAATCAAAACGGCGCACCCTCAAACCCTCTCCCGGGGAGAGGGTGCCCCGAAGGGGTGGGTGTGGGATGGCGTGCAGTAAGGCTGCGTAGAATGACTATACATATGGGAAGACGCAAAATTACTGCCCGCGTTCCACATCCGACCCGGCTTTGCCGGGCCACCTTCTCCCCGGGAGAAGGTGTGCGGAGGTATCTGCGATTATGGAAAAGAACAGTGCTCTAACAAAATATGCGAGAAAATTGAGGAAGAACCAAACAAAAGAAGAGGCTTTGTTATGGTACAATTTCTTGCGAAAATATTCGCCTCGTTTTCATCGGCAATATGTGATCGGTGATTATATTGTGGATTTTTATTGCCATAAGGCAAAAATAGTGGTTGAATTGGACGGATCGCAACATTATGCGCCGATGGAAATAGAAAAGGATAGAATCCGAACGGAACACCTGCAAAACTTGGGGTTGCAGATTTTGCGTTTTACAAACTTAGAAGTTTTGCAACAGTTTACGGCTGTTTGTGAAATGATAGACAACGAAATAAGGACTAAAAAAGTATGAAAGTAACCTTCCAGATTGAGGGCGGAAGCCCGGTTGAAATTGAATGCAACGCCGGTGATAACCTTTTGGAGCTGGCACGTCGTGCCAATGTGGCCATTGATGCGCCTTGCTCCGGCAACGGCTCCTGCGGCAAGTGCCGTGTGAAGCTGGTGGAGGGAGAGGTGGAGACGATCCCTTCCCGTCATATCACCGACGAGGAATATGAAGCCGGCTGGCGGCTGTCCTGTAACACCAAGGTCATTGGCGACTGCACGGTGTTTGTCCCGGATATTGCCAGCGCCTACCAAAGGCGCATGAAGACCGCTGACCTCTCTTCTCCCGAAGAGGTGGCAATTTTTGAGAATGCCAAAAAGGAAATGCAGGAATCCGGTCTGCCCTTTGATAATTGCTATGAAGCCATCCAGCTGGAGCTTTCTGCTCCCACCGAGGATGATACCATGCCGGACAATGAGCGACTGACCTGGGGCTTGCAGGCAGCCTTGCCCGTGGACGATGCTACGATTCGCATTCCCTACGGTGTCATGGTGAAGCTGGCTGGCACGCTGCGTGAAAATGATTTCCGTGTCTGCGTCAAGGGTGAACTGAAGGATAACGTGTTCACCTGCATGGATATCTGCGCTTATGATGATACAAAGCTGGTGGGTTGTGCCATTGATATCGGTACTACCACTGTGTCCATGGTGCTGGTGGATATGGCTACCGGCGAACTGCTGGCAAAGGGTTCTTCCGGCAATGGACAGATCCGTTACGGCGCCGACGTTATTAACCGTATCATTGAATCCACCCGTACCGGCGGCAGAAAAAAGTTGCAGGATGCCATTATCAAAGAGACATTGACACCCATTATTGCTAACCTGTGCCGCACTGCCGGCATTAAGGCAACCTCTATTCTGCGCCTGTGCATTGGCGCAAATACCACCATGAACCACCTGCTGATCGGCGTGGATGCCGACCCTGTCCGTATGGACCCCTACATTCCCAGCTTCTTTGCGTGGGAGGGACTGACGGCGCAGGATCTGAAGCTTCCTGCCAATCCCATTGCGCCTGTGGTGATCGCACCCAATATCGGTTCTTATGTGGGCGGCGATATTACTGCCGGCACACTGGCGACCATGATGTGGGATAAGGACGAAATGACCCTGTTTATTGACTTGGGAACAAACGGCGAGATCGTCTTCGGTAATCGTGACTTCCTTATGTCCTGTGCCTGCTCTGCCGGTCCTGCCTTTGAGGGCGGCGATATTTCCTGCGGTATGCGTGCAACAGACGGCGCAATTGAAGCAGTGACCATTGACAAGGCTACCATGGAGCCGACCATGACCATCGTGGGTGAGGCGGGTCAGAAGCCCGTTGGCATCTGCGGCAGTGGTATTATTGATATTATTTCCGAGCTGTTCCGTACCGGCATTATTAACGCAAGAGGCCTTTTTGCCCGTGAAGGTGAGCGTGTGAAGCGTGACCAGCACGGCATGGGTCGCTATGTGCTGGCAACTGCCCAGGAAAGCGAGACCGGCAGAGAGGTGTCCATTAACGAGGTGGATATTGATAACTTTATCCGTGCCAAGGGTGCGATCTACTCCGGTATTGACACACTGCTGCAATCTGTGGATATGACGCCGGACTGCATTGACTGTGTTATGGTAGCCGGCGGCATCGGCTCCGGTATTAACATGAAAAATGCCATTAACATCGGTATGCTGCCGGATGTGGAGCTGGAGAAATATAAATATATCGGCAATTCCAGCTTGACCGGCGCTTACGCCATGACGGTCAGCGATGCCGCCATTGACAAGTGCCACGAGGTGGGCGCGAACATGACGTACCTGGAGCTTTCCACCTATCCCGGCTACATGGACAGCTTTGTGGCCGCCTGCTTCCTGCCCCACACCGATGCCAAACTGTTCCCCAATAGTATTCAGCAATAGAATAGGAGAAAACCATGATCGTAGAAAATAACAAGGAAGAAGTGCCTTTTTCCTTTTATGAAGAAAAATTCCGTGAACTGGCTCCTGAAGCGGCTTGCAGTCGTTTGACGGATGTGAAGTGGGATGGAAAAGAGTTTTATGTAAACCTGCTAGGGGGAGAATACGCCATTTCCCACCCGGACTACAGCATTCGTGGAACAGACGGAGGCGCAGTGCCGCCTCTGCCTTGTCAGACATTCCTGCTGCGCTACCTGTTGGAGAGTAAGACCGTAGCATGGGACGGGCAGTGGAAGACATTTCGTGAAATGCCCGGGGGTGAAATGTACATCAAGCCCTATACCGGCAGAGTCCTGACCCGTGCTGCCTTTACCTTCGGTACACGGGTGGCAGCCTTTAAAGCCGCTTGTGAAAAAATGGGGGCGCTGCCCCTTCCCAACGGTGATGCCGGCTATCATTTTGATTTTATCGGTGGTTATGCTATGCGCATTCTGGTGTGGGAGGGTGACGATGAATTCCCCCCCAATGCCCAGGTGCTGTACACCGATAACTTTGCAGAAGGCTTTGCTGCTGAAGACCGGGTCGTTGCCGGTGATATTCTGATCTCTACCATCAAGGCCAATATGTGATAAAAAGCTTGGGAGGCGGATGCTATGAAAAGGCGTTGTTCAAAACCTCTCTTTTTGGGAATTGGGATAATCGCACTGCTTGTTGGCATAGCAGTAGCAATTTGCATTTATATTTTTCATAAAGAGCCTCGTATTTCTCAGGTAAATGCCGGCGGTCATGTCTCCATGGCGGTAATGACGGATGGATCGGTGCTCTATGCCGGTGACTACCAGACTGCCCAATGGAAGGTAACAAGGTGGAAAAACGTGAAATCTGTTGCCAGCAACTATGCATATACTGCCGGGCTTATGAAAAATGGTACAGTGGAGCTGGTCAGCGGTAAAAAGAGTATGGATACCACGGATTGGAAGAAAATCACGAAAATCAGTGCCGGTATGGATCATCTTGTGGGACTTCGCAGGGATGGAACTGTGGTTGCCACCGGCTATAATGGCTACGGACAGTGCGATGTGTCTGAGTGGACGGACATTGTGGACATTGACGCAGGCTGGGAATTTACGGCAGGTGTCAGAAAAGATGGTACGGTAGTGGTAGCAGGCGATGAGTGGTACCGGGACCAGGTGAAAGGCTGGACGGATATTACAGCTGTGGCTTGCGGATCTATGCACATCGCCGGCCTTTGTAAGGATGGTCGGGTGGTGGTCGTGGGCAACAATGCCTCTGGTCAATGCAACACATCCACATGGTGTGATATGGTGGCGATCTCAGCCGATTCCACTATGACGGTGGGACTGCGCAGCGATGGCAGAGTGGTCACAGTAGGCAATACGCAGCAAAACGGCTGTGATACCGGCAAGTGGGAATCGGTGGTGGCTGTGGATGTGGGTGCTCGCCACATTATTGGCTTGTGTACTGACGGAACGGTGCTGGTAGCTGGCGATAACGCCCAGCATCAAGCGGACATCCAAGACTGGCCGACGCCTGAGGAATAAGGGTGTATTGTACGGGAAAAAGTGAGAGGAGAAATTATGAAAAAGCGTTTCGTGAGCATTCTGTTGCTTTTTTCGGTGGTAATGGGTCTGCTTGCCGGTTGTGGCGTAGCGCCCACAGAAACAACAGCACCTACAGAAGTGTTGGCTAAGGAGGAACCGGTTTTGAAAAGTGGAGATAAGATCATTTTCATCGGAAATTCCTTTACCTATTACGGCAAGTGCGTACTGGACAAGGGCCAGAAGGAATTCGGCCTTGATAAGCGCGCCAATGATCAGGGTTATTTCTATCAGGTTTGTAAGGCCAACGGATTGGAAGTCAGTGTCACCAACTTTACCTTTGGCGGTCACCAGCTGAAAGATATTTACAGCGGTTGCTGTGCGGCAAACCGTGGCCATGATGGCCTGAATCACTTGGAATACCTGACAGACCGTGACTATGACTATGTAGTCCTGCAACAGGGCAGTGGCGGCAAGGCCATTGAGGACGTATTAAGCGAGTGTAAGCCTTTTATGGATCTGTTTTTGGAGGTCAATCCCAATACACAGTTTGTGTTTTTGGTACACCACCGTGTCCATCAGGTGAAAGAAACGCTTTATAAATCCCACATCAAAGAGCTGGAGGATGCCGGATTTATTATCGTAGACTGGGGCGCACTGGTTGCAGACGTCATCGACGGAACAACACAGGTTCCCGGCGCTACCCAAACCTATGATAATAATTCTTTTGTCATCAGCAAAAGCATGGACGATGGCTTCCATGAGAATATGCTTGCGGGTTATATCACCGCCCAAATGCTATACTGCGCCCTGACCGGCGAAAGCGCCGTAGGTCAGGACTATAGCTTCTGCGGCAATACAGAAATCAATGGCAGCTTTGACTTTTTGGCGTTCAAGGCAAAACAGTACCTCTTTGATACCCATACCAACTTCATTGAGATCTTCAATTCCGAAGCTGATATGAGAGGTCTGCAAGAATTAATAGACAAATACCTGGCAGAAAAAGCCTATCGCAATTATTAACAAAGCAGGACGATTGCATGCACGGAATTGCAATCGTCCTGCTTGGTTATTCTGCTTTGGTTTTAAGAAATTCCAGGAAATTTTTAATACTGCCGTTCACTGCGTCTTCTTTATAATAGACACGGATTTTTTGATATTCCTTGAAATCCGTTACATTTAAGTAAGCCATACCGGGGGAGGGGTGGTTTCTTGTATCACGTCGGTGACCGATCATATCACCGGTTTTCATGAATTTGCTATAACACATAGTGTCATTGATCTTGGCAATGATATTGGGCGTGAAGCCTGCTTGCTCGCAGGCGTTTACAATGACATTGTGCATATTACCACCCATGGTGACAAAGGATTGCTCGCTTAACTGCGCCAACGTCAGCACCTTTCCACAAAGGGGATGGTTTTCTGCCACTTGAAAATAGATACGGCAGCTACATAGGTCAAAATGGGAGTAGTCACGTATATTTAAATCAGAAGTGCCGATGATGATATCGTAGCCGGAATAGTCCGTGACACTGTAATCAATGCACAAATCAAAAGAAACACCGGGATGCTTTGTGCGGTACTCAATGATCATGTTGGAAATGGGATGACGGTAAGATAACACCAAAATGCGGATCACACGTTTGTCCGGGGGGTTGGAAATATCGTTTACCACCTGCTCCAGCTCTGTTAAAATTTTATCTGCAGATGCCAAAAGGCGGCTGCCGTTCTCGTTTAAAGTTACCCGATTGGCGGTGCGGCTGAATAATTTTTGGCCTAACTCCTGTTCTAACCGACGGATGGATGCAGATACCGAGGAGGTGGGTACCATATACTTTTCAGCGGTTTTTGAAAAATTGCCGGTTTTTGCGCTGTCTAAAAAATAACGCAGTTGCAATAATTCCAATGCAATACCCCCTATGATTGTAGTATATTGTAAAATGTTCGCTATCTTATATTATCATATTCTTTACAATATAGCAAGAGGGTGTATAATAAGAAAGAAGCATCCGGCGGAAGGAGGCTGCGCCTCCAACCGCCCGTGTTTCAGTAAGGTATGGAGGAGAACATTATGACAAGACGCATTTTAAGTATCTTTTTGATCATTGCAATGTTTGCGACTATGATCGTAATGCCTGTCAGTGGTACGGCGGAAGACGGCGGTACAACCCCGCTCACAAATGCCTGTCCCTGCGGCTGCGGCAAGTCTTTGGAACAGGTGGATTGGCAGGTTTATGACCCCAACACAGCAGGTGGTGTCACATCTGGACATTATTATCTGGATGGGGATTATGCTCAATCTACCCAATTTACTGTCAATGCCAACGCCAGCGTTGTGATTGACCTTCGTGGCTGCACATTGACCACCAAGAGTTATAAAAGACTATACCTTCTCAATGGTTATTTGGCAGTTATGGATACTGTGGGCGGCGGTGTGATCAGCTCTAAGACCAGCGGTGAAGCTTATGGCGGTGTGATCTTAATGAGCTATGAAGATACCGACAGCGGCAATAAGCCGGTGTTTGAACTGTACGGCGGTACGTTGACCGCAGATGCAGACAACAAGGGCGGCCGCAGAGGCGGTCTTTTAACTGTGGGCAGCAAGTCTACATTTAACATGTATGGCGGTATCGTTATGAACGGCTCTGCCGAGGTAAATGCGGATGAGGAAGGTGGTTGCATTGTGGCCACAAGTGCCAGTTCAACCATTCGCATTGAAGGCGGTATCGTCATGGGCGGTAGCGCAACCGGTCACGGCGGCAATATTTATTCCGACGGTGGTACAACGATTTTGAAAAATTGCCGGATTCTGGGAGGGCAGACCGATCTGAACGGCGGCAACATCTATCAGACTGGCGGCACCCTGACCATTGAAAACTGCTTGATCGCTGATGGTAGCGCCAGCGGCAGCTATGGCGGCGGTAATATCTGCGCCCAATCCAGCGCAGTGGTGAGCATTCGTGACACTACCATTCGCAACGGCTATGCGGCAAAACAGGGCGGCAATATTTACTTTGCCACCGGTACACAGACACTGGAGAATGTGACACTGGAAGCCGGTGTTGCCGGTACTTACGGCGGCAACCTGCGTATGACATCCAAGGCGGTCACAACCATCGATAACTGTACAATCTCCGGCGATACCAGTGTCAGCGGCACCCTGACCTTAAAGGGCGCAACCAAGATCGGTCTGAATAACAACGGTCTGAATTTGATCGTCAGCGGAGATACCAAGGCGGTAAATGCCTCTGCACTTACAGAGGGCGCCGAGATTTACGTCAATGCAGGCAGCTTGTTTACCGACAGCAAGGCCAAGGCAGAATACTTTAAGCCGGCGCTCCGCACAGTAATCACCCAATCTGCAGAGGGTCTCGTGGGTACGCAGGCAGCTGACGGGGAAATCGCTGGTTTCTGCCCACATTGCGGTCAGCAGGTTTCGTGGAAAGCCTATGATCCCACGGCCTGCGTTGTGGAAGAATGCTTGCTGGATGGCTCCGATGATACCAATTCTGCTTGTACCGGCAGACACATGGCAAGCGGTCATTATTATTTGACGCAAACCTATACAAGCTTCTCTCAAATGTATGCAGGTGCTTCCGTTGATGGCAAATCCGCGTCCGCAGATGTGGTCATCGACCTGAACGGCAAGAGCATTACAGCCAGCAAACGTGCCTTTTACATTAAGCCTACCACACCTGCCAGCAACTTGTCCCTTTTGGATTCTACAGGCGGCTCTGTGGTGACCTGTAAGGGCACAGACAATCAGCCCGGCGGCATGGTTTACAGTGAACATGGCAACCTGAATATCTACGGCGGCAAGTATGTTTACGCAACCGGTAGAGTGCTCAAGGCCGGCGGCCTGATTTATTCCGGCACTGAAACGCATATTTACGGCGGCATCTTCGATGCTTCTGCCTATTCCAATACAGACTATAACGGCGGTGTGGCCCACATGACGGGCAGCGCAAACAAAAAGTTTACAGTCACAGCAGGCTATTTCCTTGGCGGTACTGTCAAAAACGGCGGTGTACTGAACATCAGTGGCAATGTTACCATAAATATCACCGGCGGTCAGTTCCGTGACGGTAAGGTAACAGAAGCCGGCGGCAATATCAACATTGCCGGTACAAGCAGTAATTGTGTGGGAAAGGTTTCTGTTTCCGGCGCATATATGACCGGCGGCACAGCCGGTGAATATGCCGGCAACCTGCACATTACTTACTATAAAGAGGCTCATGTAGAAAACTGCTATATTACAAAGGGCAGTGCAGACAGCTACGCAGGTAACGTGGCGCTGGGCGCAAATAATACAGTCGTAACCTATGAAGATTGCATCGTCACAGACGGTAAAGCTCCCAAGGGCGGCAATCTGTACAGTTACGGTTTGATCAGCCGCGCGAGTTTGAAAGATTGCCTGATTTTGGGTGGTCAAGCCACAAATCAGGGCGGTAATCTTTCTGCGGTCAATGGTTATATTGATGTCATCGGCGGTGTCATTGCCAACGGCAGCGCCACCAACTCCGGTGGCAACGTGTATGCCACACTGGGTAACAACGAGAGCGCACCGGATAATTATTTGCAGTTGGACGGCGGTGTGCAGATCACCGGCGGCAGCGCTAAAAACGGCGGCAATATTTACTTCGGCGGTGTTGTGAAGCTTACTGATACCTTTGTGAATAACGGCAGCGCCACAGAACACGGTCAGGATATCTGCATGGTAAAGGGCTCCCGACAGACAGCACTGTCTGTGGGTGAAAAGGCTGTGGGCAATGTAAGTATGTACATTGCAGACACCCTTATGGGAACACCGGTATACGGAAACGCAGTGGCAGGTACCCAGGCAACCGAACTGAACATGGCATTCACTTTGGAGGGTGATTACGGACAGCCTCGCCTGTGCGTGAAAAACGGCGCATTGGCAGTGGCCGGTGCAGCGGTTGGTGATTGCTGGTATGCCGACGTAGCAGACGCCGTGGCAGCTTGTAAGGAAAGTGAATATGTAAAGCTTTATACCGATTCCCAGTTGGCGCTTGGTGGCGATGCCATTATCGACCTTCAGGGCAGAACCTTGGAAGTCACCGGCAGCGGTACCCTTTACGGTATGGACAGCACCGGAAACGGCGGCGTACTTTCTACCGGTAAGCTGCTGGCAAGTGACACGGTAACGGTCAGTGAGTATACCCAAGCACCCAACGGACAGACCTACGTAACAGTAACAGAAAACGGAGAGTCTACGTTCCACCATTTGGATATGGCCATTACCGGCGCAGCTATCCGTCCTTCTGTCAGCGGTATTTACTACAAAGGCGTTTGGCGCTATGACAGCGTCCTGGCACAGAAACTGGTTTCCTGCGGCGTGGCGGTCAGCGCAGAAGCAATGCCCCAGCAGGACTTTATGGCAGAAAATACCCATTGTCTGTGGACAAGCATGGATGCTTCCGCAATGACCAGTGGTGAGAGTCACACCGGCGCAATTATTTCCGGCATTCTGAAGTCTGCAGAAGAGGGCAGAACCGCAAGCATGAATGACATTTACGGCAGAACCTCCGTATTTGCCACAACCTACGTAACACTTACTTCCGGTACAACTGTGGTAAGCCAAGGTACAAATCAAAGTCTTTACAGCATCTTGCAGCAGCTGGAGAGCTTGGTGGATGCAGATCCCAATAACTACAGCCGCTATTTGCTGTCTGCAAAGAATTTCTATCAGACATGGAAAGACTTTGGTATGGGAAGCTGGGAACTGAACAAGCTTCCCGGAAAAGCTGACAACGGCAAGCTGGATATTCTCTTTATCGGCAACTCCTTTACATGGTACGGCAAGTGCGTGCTGGATAAGGGACAGAATGCCTGGAGTCTTAACAACAGAACCAATGACCAGGGCTACTTCTATCAGGTATGTAAGGCAAACGGTGTAGAAGCAAACGTGACAAACTTCACCTTCGGCGGTCACGCACTTCGCGATTGGTATAGTCAGAATTGCCAGGCAGACAGAGGTCATAACGGTTTGGATCACCTGCAGTATCTGACAGACCGTGACTATGACTATGTTGTGCTGCAGCAAGGCTCCGGCGGTGCAGGCGATGGGGATATTTTGAGCCAATGTCAGCCTCTCATGGATCTGTTCCTGGAGGTCAATCCGGATACAAAGTTTGTGTTCTTGGTACACCACCGTGTTCACATGACAACCACCGCTTACCGCACCAACATCAAAGATTTGGAGGAGGCAGGTGTCCTGGTGGTAGACTGGGGCGCATTGGTGGTAGATGTCATCAACGGCACAACGGAAGTACCCGGCGCAACACAGACCTATAACCAGAATTCCTTTGTGATCCGCAAGAGCGCCTCTGACGGTTACCATGAGAATATGCTCGGCGGCTATATCACGGCACAAATGCTGTACTGTGCCCTTACCGGCGACAGTGCGGTTGGTCAGGACTATAGCTTCTGTGGCGATACTTCTGTGAACAAAGCCTTTGACTTTGCAAAGTTTTTGAAGGATGAGTATTCCTACGATAATGCAACTTCTAATTTTATTGAAATTTTCAATTCTCCCTCCGATATGCTGGGCCTGCAGCAGCTGATTGATCAGTATCTGGCTGCCAAGGGTTATCGGGAATACTAAATAATAAAAAGGCGTTGCTTTCGGGCAACGCCTTTAGTATAATACACCCAAAGGAGTGTGGAAATATGAAAACCTATGTACAAAACCAGGTAAAGCCTTTTCGTATGATCGGTAATATCTATTATGTTGGCACAGATAAATTTTCCTGCCACATGATTGACACCGGGGAGGGGCTGATCCTGATTGATACCGGCGCAGAGGAGAATGCACCTATGATCGTGGATTCTCTGTCCCAGTTGGGCTATGATGTGGCGGATGTGAAGTATATCGTCCACTCCCACGGACATTTTGATCACAGCCACGCAACGGCAGAAATCGTGCGCCTTTCCGGCGCAAAGACTTGGTTGCACAAAGATGATGTGCAGTATTTGAAAGGCTTATTTGTGCCGGATCATTACACAGAGCATGGTGATGTGCTGACCTTGGGTAATACCAGAATTGAATTTATTCACGCACCGGGACACACCCTGGGCACAGTTGCATTTTTCTTTGATGTGGAAGAAAATGGTGTGACCTACCGTGCCGGTATGTTCGGCGGCGCAGGTGTGAACCAGCTGAAAAAGGGCTTTCTGAGAAGATACGGACTTTCTTATTTCCTCCGGGATATGTTCTTTAAAACCCTGGAAATGCTGAAAAACTATCAGGTGGATGTGCCTTTGGGTAACCATCCTTACCATACGCATACGTTGAAAAAGGCAGCGCTGGCGGAAACAGCAGAAACCAATCCCTTTATTGATCCCCAGTGGTGGGCGCCTTTTATGGACAAGCTGGGCGCAAAGCTGCGGGAGGTTTTGAAGGAAGAGGCGAAGGAAAAGTTTGTAAACTATGCCCACCGTGGCGCAAGCCAGTATGCCCCGGAAAATACCATTATGGCATTTGATCTGGGACTTTCCATGGGTGCTAACGGCATTGAAACCGATATCCAGCTGACCAAGGACGGTGTTCCCGTGCTGTTCCATGATAATACACTGGCACGCATGACCGGCAAGGAAGGCTCTGTGGCAGATTATACCTATGAGGAACTGCGCTGGTTCTGGGTAGAGAAGGGTATCCTTCGTGACCGCATTCCCACATTGCAGGCATTTTTGGAGCGCTATGCAGACAAGGACATCACCTTTGCCCTGGAGCTGAAAACACCCGGTACCTATAAGGCAGTGGCAGATGCTGTCCGCAGCTTTGGCATCCGGTTAAAAACTGTAGTAACCTCTTTTAATTACGAGGAGCTGCTGGCGCTGCGTGCCTACGCACCGGAATTGAGCGCCGGTTATTTGACAAAAACCACAGATGAGGAAATCCTGGAGAATATGCGACGTGACGGCATCGACGAGCTTTGCCCCAAGGCAGAGGAGATCACCGCCGAAAAGGTGGATGCCTGGCATGAAATGGGCTTCAATGTCCGTGCCTGGGGTGTGGCAGATACAGCGCTGATGGAAAGGGCTTACACTGCTGGTGTAAACGGCATGACCGTCAATTTCCCCGATGAACTGACGGCGCTGACAAAAGAAAACTGATTTTAAAACCGCACCGTTTTCGGTGCGGTTTTTGCCTGCAATCTCCAATTGATTATTATTTGAATTTGTGTTAATATACTGGTAGAGAATAACGGAAGGGAAGTGGTATTGTGTACAGCATAGCATCTATGTATGATCTATCTCATACCATGGCGGCAGAGTACCTCGCCGGATTTCAGTACCCCTGGGAGGCACTGAAGGGCATCAAGACGCTGATTTTATCCCTGGGCGAAAAATTAGGAGAGGACTACGAACAGCCCTCTCCCGGTGTGTGGGTGCATAAGACCGCAATCATCGCCCCTACGGCATACATTGGCGCTCCCTGTATTATCGGCGCCAACACCGAGGTGCGCCACTGCGCCTTTATCCGTGGCAGCGCTCTGGTAGGCGAGGGCTGCGTTGTGGGTAACTCCACAGAGCTGAAAAACGTGATCCTCTTTGACGGCGTACAAGTACCGCACTTTAATTACGTGGGTGACAGCATCCTGGGGCATAAAGCCCACATGGGCGCAGGTGCTGTGACCTCCAATGTGAAATCCGATAAATCCCTGGTGGTGATCCACGGGGAAAAGGATATCCCCACAGAGCAGAAAAAGGTGGGGGCTATGCTGGGAGATTTTGTGGAGGTAGGCTGTAACAGCGTGCTGAACCCCGGCACAGTGATCGGCAGAAATTCCAACGTCTATCCCACCTCCTGCGTCCGTGGCGCTGTCCCGGAAGGAAGTATTTATAAAAAGAACGATACGATCATAAAAAAACGGTAACGCCTTGTTATCGCTCTGCGTAAAACGGAATTTGAAAGGAATCTTTTATGGGTAAGTATTTTGGTACTGACGGCTTCCGTGGAGAGGCAAATGTGAATTTGACAGCTGACCACGCTTATAAAGTCGGTCGCTTTTTGGGTTGGTATTATACAGAGCTGAAGCGCAGCAGCGGCAGCAAGGAAGAGGCGCGGATCGTCATCGGCAAGGATACCCGTCGCTCTTCCTATATGTTTGAGTATGCACTGGCTGCCGGCATCACTGCCTCCGGCGCAGATGCGTATCTGCTCCACGTCACTACAACACCTTCTGTGGCATACGTGACAAGAATGGACGAGTTTGACTGCGGTGTGATGATCTCCGCCAGCCATAATCCTTTCTATGACAACGGTATCAAGCTGCTGAACCGCCAGGGTGAGAAAATGGACGAACAGACCATTGCACTTGTGGAAGCCTACCTGGATGGGGAGCTGGAGCTGTTCGGCGTGAAGCTGCAGGAGATCCCCTTTGCAAAGCAGGCAGCCATCGGCAGAACTGTGGACTATGTGGCAGGCAGAAACCGCTATGTAGGCTACCTGATCTCGCTGGGCATGTTTTCCTTCAAGGGTATGAAGGTGGGTCTTGACTGCGCCAACGGCTCTGCCTGGAATATTGCAAAAAGCGTGTTTGATGCCCTGGGCGCAAAGACCTACGTGATGAACGCTGACCCTGATGGCACGAACATTAACGAAAATGCCGGTTCTACCCACATTGAGAATCTGCAAAAGTTTGTGCTGGAGCATGAACTGGACGTGGGCTTTGCTTATGACGGCGATGCTGACCGTTGCCTTTGCGTGGATGAAAACGGTCAAATGATCACCGGCGACCATATTCTGTATATCCTGGGCACGTACATGAAGGAACGTGGGCAGCTGGACAACAACACGGTGGTCACCACCATTATGTCCAACTTCGGTCTCTACAAGGCTTTTGACAAGGCCGGGATCGGCTATGCAAAGACCAAGGTAGGCGACAAGTATGTCTACGAGCATATGGCGCAGAATGGTTGCCGCCTGGGCGGTGAGCAGTCCGGGCATATAATCATTTCCAAATATGCCACCACCGGCGACGGCATTCTTACCAGCATCAAGCTGATGGAAGTGATGATGGCGAAAAAGAAGCGGCTGGGCGAGCTGTGCCGTGAGCTGAAGATCTATCCCCAGGTGCTGAAAAATGTCCGTGTGGTGGATAAGCCGGCGGCACAGAATGATCCCGAGGTGCAGCTGGCGGTGCAGGCTGTGGCAGAGGCACTGGGGGAGACCGGCAGAATTCTGGTGCGGGAATCCGGCACAGAACCTGTGATCCGTGTTATGGTGGAGGCAGCCACAGAAGCAGAGTGCCAAAAATACGTGGACTCCGTAGTGGATACCATCTGCCGCCGTGGACACGCAAGAGTATAAAAATACCGCCCGAGGGAAATCCCTTCGGGCGGTTTGCTATTTGCTTACAGGCCTTCCTGCTGAATGACGATCTTTGTGGGATCAATGCGGCGCAGCAGGCACAGACTTGCCAGGTAGTGGTCATAGTAGCGCTCCAGCTCGAACTCGCGCTTGCCGAATTCTTCGCAGAAGGCACGGCCGTAGGTGTTGGAGGCGGTGTGATCGCCCTTTGCCAGCAGCGCCATAGTCTCGGCAACACCGATGATATACTCGCAGTGGCGCAGCATCAGTCTCCAGGAAATGGTCTGGGGACGGGTGGGCATCAGCAGATGGGCATTTGCCAGTGCTTCGCCCTCGGCTGCCAATGCACGAACGCTTTCAAGGTTTGCTACCTGCGCAGGGTTGTAGTAATTGCCCTGCTCCTTGTCGGCAGAGTCCTCACCCTCCATGTAGCGGAAGTCAAATGCCTTCTCCAGCTTCCGGAAGTAAGCCAGTGCCTGCTGCCAGTCTTCGCCGTAAATGTGAGAGAAGTAATCCTCTACAATGTCTTCAAACTTGACTTCACGATCCATCAGCGTTTCAGCGTAGGTGTAAATTGCCAGACCATTGGGGAAGAAGCTTCGCTGAGAGCCGTCTTCCACGTAGCCGTCAACACCCTGGAAACGGAGGGAACGGATGTCCTCGTAAATGCGACGGGCAATATACAGATTGCTGGGATCGGCATACTGATGGCGCCAGAAATGATATTCGTAGGAGAATACGGGGCCGGGCCACATCTTCTGCCAATCACGCAGGTAGGACAGGTTGTCCTCTGCGGAAATGGGGGACTTCCACTTGTTGCGGACGTACTCGGGAGTGGGTGCGATCACGCTGTCGTCAGCCACACTGGAGCAGTAGCTACGGGTGATGGGAGCGTACAGCAGAGAGAAGCGCTCGGGGTTGTTGATCTTGATCTTCTCGGGAGCAAAAATGGTATCCACGTAGCAGATGAACACGATACGGGTGTTCAGACCACGGGCGGTGAGAATCTCGTCCAGCTCGTTCATGATCATGATGTAGTAGTCAGAGGGACGCATCTTCTGACACTCTTCGCACTCGCAGTGGTTGCGGCTGCCGTCAGCCAGCCACACATGGAGATAATCAACATTGGAGGCAGCTTCAGCATAGTCTGCAATATAGGTAGCCATGGTGGTGCGCACCTTGGGATTGGACATGCAGGGATTGGTGTTCAGGGCAACACCGCCACGGAGAGCGCGGACGCCATTAAGCTGTGCCACACAAGATTTCTGCTCTTCGGTCAGTTCCACTTCACGTGCGGCCCAGCCTTCTGTAGAAGCAAGACCGAAGGGTTCGGCAGTCCAGCCGTGACCCATGTCATGGAACATAAGACCACGCTTGGAAATTTCGGTCTCGCATTGGCGCTTCCACTGCAGAACCAGATCGTAGGGCAGCATTTCGGGAGGACGGGAGGTGGAATTATACTTGTGGTTGAAGTAACTCTTGTAGTATGCAAAGGGATTGTCAAACTCAATCATGTAGATGTTCAGTTCCTGCTTTGCATAGAAGTCAATGGTCTCCAGCATACACTGCTGATACTCAGCACCTTCGTTGCAGTGACCACGGAAGCGGTGATCTGCCATCTTGTGATACTTCTGGGGGGTGATGTCCTTCATGGGAACGTGATCACCGTCAGGACCGGGGTACAGCCAGCGGCAGCCGTTCAGGCGCAGGAAGCGATACACGGCAAACAGCACGGAACGGCTGTTGGAGCCGGCAAGGATACCGCCCTCGGTGGTGGTGTCCACATGGATCACATCGTCCAGCACGGGATCTTTTGCTTCACTTTCAATGCCGAAGTCCTCCAGCAGACCCAGACGGAAACCGTCGGTGGCGCCGGGTTCGTAGGAAATAGAAATTTCACCGCAGCGGGGCATCATCATACGCAGGTATTCCTTCAGCTCCTCTGCAGCAAAATCGATCACGTGATCTGCACGCATTTTCTTGATTTGCAGCATAATTTTTCCTCCTAAAATAGTTTTGTTTATAATAGCATGACTGACAGATATGTCAATAGAAAATTGATAAAAACCGCAAAAAAAGAGAGCCCCGGGGGACTCTCTTTTTTGTGTTGCTTAATTAAGCCTCTTCGCGGATCTGAGCGAAGCAATCGCTGCAGTACACGGGACGGTCGGACTTGGGCTCAAAGGGAACCTTTGCCTCGCCACCGCAACGTGCGCAAGTAGCAGTGAAGAACTCACGGGGGCCACGGGCGCTGTTCTTGCGAGCATCACGGCAGGGCTTGCAGCGCTGGGGCTCGTTCTGGAAGCCACGCTCTGCGTAGAACTCCTGCTCACCGGCGGTGAAAACGAATTCGTTGCCGCAATCTTTGCATACTAAAGTCTTGTCTTCGTACATTGTGTTTACCTCTTTTCGGTTAGTTGCGCCCCGTGAGAAACCATCGAATCGACTGGAAATAACGCAGGACTGATATTAGTGATGATAGTACACCACGTTTGGAATTATACATAAAGTTTGTGCATTTGTCAATACTTTATGAAAAAAATATTGGAATTTTTGCACTTTTGTGCAAAATCATCAAATTGGGATGCTGGTCTGCCCGGTGTAGGGAATGTGCAGGTGATCGTAGGCCAGCGCAGTGACACAGCGACCACGGGGGGTACGGGTCAAAAAGCCCAGCTGCATCAGGTAAGGCTCGTACACATCCTCCAGGGTGATGGCCTCTTCACCGATGGTGGCAGAGAGGGTCTCCAGTCCCACGGGGCCACCGCCGTAATTCTGAATAATGGCGGTAAGCATTCTGCGGTCAATGGCATCCAATCCCAGGTGATCCACCTCAAGACGGGACAGCGCCAGGTCGGCGGATTCCTTGGTGATCACACCGTTGCCCATGATTTGGGCAAAGTCACGGACACGGCGCAGGAAGCGGTTGGCAATACGGGGTGTGCCACGGCTTCGGGAGGCGATCTCCATAGCGCCCTGGGGGTCAATTTCCATACCGAGAATGGTTGCGGAACGGGTGACGATCCGGGAAAGCTCCTCGGGGGTGTAAAGCTCCAGTCGCAGACTGACACCGAAACGGTCACGCAGCGGCGCAGACAGTTGACCGGCTCTTGTGGTAGCGCCTACCAGGGTGAATTTGGGAAGATCAAGTCGGATAGAATTGGCAGTGGGGCCTTTGCCTACCATAATGTCAATGGCAAAGTCCTCCATGGCTGTGTAAAGGATCTCCTCCACCACACGGTTAAGTCGGTGGATCTCGTCAATAAAGAGGATATCACCGGGGTTCAGGTTGGTCAGCAACGCCGCCAGGTCACCGGGCTTTTCAATAGCAGGGCCGGAGGTGATGCGGATGTTGGCGCTCATTTCGTTGGCGATGACACCTGCCAGGGTAGTCTTACCGAGACCGGGAGGGCCATAGAGCAGCGTATGATCCAGCGGCTCATTGCGCAGCCGTGCGGCTTCAATATAAACAGAAAGATTGTCCTTTGCCTTCTCCTGACCGGTATAGTCTGCCAAACGCTTGGGGCGCAGACCGATCTCACCGGCATCCTGGGGGGCATACACCGGGGAGATCACCGGAGCAGTTAATTCTTCAGAAAATTCAATACTCAATTCCGGCACCTCAATTCTTCATCACCATTGCCCGAAGGGCGAAGCGCACAAGATCCTCTGTGGAAGCGTTGGGGTCAGCGCCCTTCAAGGCCATGCTGATCTCTGCGGCGGAGTAACCCAGCTCCTGCAGCGCGGCGGTGGCAAGGGTCACGTTGCTGCCCTGGGCAGGCATAGCAGCAGGGGCAATGCCGCCGGACAGATCCAGGGACACGTTGCTGCCCATTTTGTCCTTCAATTCCAAAATAATACGCTGTGCGATCTTCTTACCCACACCCTGGGCGGCGGTCAGCAGTTTCTCGTCACCTGTCATGACAGCAAGGGTGAAGTTCTGCGGACCGGCAGAGAGAATGGCTATGGCGGCCTTGGGACCGACACCGTTTACAGAGGTGAGAAGCTCATAGCAACGCTGCTCCTCACGGTCAATAAAGCCGTAAATATCGTAAGCGTCTTCACGGATGGACTCGGTAATATACAGCCGTGCAGGCTGATTCAGCTTCAGCTGACCTGCGGTATAGGCAGTCACACGGCAGCCGTAGCCGACACCGCCGCAATCAATGACAGCCAGTCCCGGCTCCAGGATCGCAACCGTACCGGAAACGTAGTAAAGCATAGAAAGACCTCATTTCAAATCGGGAGTTATTTATGTAGCTGCGCCAGCAGGAAAGTGCTGGAGCGTGCGTGACAGAGAGCAATGGCGATGGCATCGGCGGCATCGTCGGGCTTGGGAAGCTTCTCCAGATGAAGCAGCCGCTTTGTCATTTCCTGCACCTGGTGCTTTGTGGCATTGCCGTAGCCTACCACTGCCTGCTTGACCTGCATAGGCTTGTAGGAGGTGACGGGAACACCTGCCTGACGGATGGCCAGCAGGATCACACCTCGGCTTTGGGCAACACCGATGCCGGTGGTGACATTTTGTCCGAAGAACAGCTCTTCAATGGCCACGGCATCCGGCTTTGCTTTTTCCAAAAGGGCACGCATGTCCTCGTAGATGATTTCCAGTCGGGCAGAAAAATCCATACCTGCAGGGGTGGTGATGGCACCGCAATTTACAAGGGCGGTGTTGCCACGGTCAGCTTCAATCACACCGAAGCCGGTAATGCCATAGCCGGGGTCAATACCCAGGATGCGCATTACAAGCCACCTCGCATGATGTTGATATAATACATGATCAGCACCATAACAAACAGAACGAGACCGATCCAGGCGCCAATACGCTGCCAAAGGGGTCTGGGCTGATAGCCGGAGGTTTCTGTTTCTTCTTCCAGGGGGGTGCTTTCTTCTTCTAATTCCATATCCGTTTTCTGCTGCTCGTCCATAATAATCACCTCGAAAAATATTATAGCACAAATGTTTTGTTTTGCCTACTGTTTTTTTAGTGACAATAAAAAAGGTTGCTGCACAGATTTGTGCAGCAACCCAATTGAATTTAGCAAAGCTTTGCGCCGGCGGGAATGGCATCGTCAATCATAAGAAGATGCAGCTTTTCCTCACCCTTTTCGGTGTGAACAGCGGAGATCAGCATGCCGCAGGACTCCTTGCCCATCATCTTACGGGGAGGCAGGTTGGTGATTGCCACCAGGGTCTTGCCGATCAGCTCCTCAGGCTTGTAGTACTTGGCAATGCCGGAGAGGATCTGACGGTCGGTGCCGGTGCCGTCATCCAGAGTGAACTGCAGCAGCTTGTCGCTCTTCTTCACATTCTGGCAATCCTTGACCTTCACAGCACGGAAATCGGACTTGCAGAAGGTGTCAAAGTCCACCTTCTCCTCGGAGTAAGGCTCGATCTCAATGTCGGACTTGGGCTTGGACAGCTCTTCCAGGGCAGCCAGCTCCTTCTCCATGTCAATACGGGGGAACAGAGCAGCGCCGTTAACGGTAGCCACATCACGGGGAAGCACACCGAAGGTAGCCAGGGTGTCCCAAGCCAGGTCAGCGCCGCCCAGACGGTTTGCGATCTCTGCCACAGTGTCAGGCATGAAGGGAGTCAGCAGACCGGCGCAGATACGCACAGTCTCCAGCAGGTTGTACAGAACACAGGCAAGACGGGGCTTGTTGGCCTCATCCTTTGCCAGCACCCAGGGTGCGTTCTCGTCAATATACTTGTTGGCACGGGAGATGAGCTTGAAGATATCTGCCAGGGCATTCTGGAATGCGTAATGCTCCATCTGCTCCTCGTACTTTGCACGGAGACCGGAAGCCATAGCCAGCAGCTCTGCATCCATCTCTTCGTTTGCCAGCTGCTCTGCAGGCAGCTTCTCACCGAAATACTTCTGTGCCATTGCCACGGTACGGGAAACCAGGTTGCCCAGGTCGTTGGCAAGATCGGTGTTGATGGTGGAGATCAGCAGCTCGTTGGAGAAGTTGCCGTCGGAGCCGAAGGGGAAGGAGCGCAGCAGGAAGAAGCGGAGGGCATCTACGCCGAAGCGCTCGGCAAGGATATAGGGATCCACCACATTGCCCTTGGACTTACTCATCTTACCGCCGTCCAGCAGCAGCCAGCCGTGACCGAACACCTTCTTGGGAAGGGGCAGATCCAGGCTCATGAGCATAGCGGGCCAAAT
>JAFYNQ010000041.1 GCA_017548065.1 Oscillospiraceae bacterium | reverse complement strand
CTGGGGGATTGTCACGTACCGATACAATACAATCCCTCCGTCTGCCCTTCGGGCAGCCACCTCCCTTTACACAAGGGAGGCTTTAGACCGCTGCGTCTAGCATATTTTCAATAAAGATGCCGTAGCCCATGGTGGGGTCGTTCACAAGGACGTGGGTCACTGCGCCGATGATTTTGCCATTTTGAATGATGGGACTGCCGGACATGCCTTGGACGATGCCGCCGGTGGTAGAGAGCAAGGTGGGGTCAGTGACCTTCAGAAGCATATTTCGGGTTTGACGGCTTCCGGTTGGATAAATTTTCAGGATCTCCACAGAATATTCCTTGAGGGAGTCACCTTCCACAGTAGAGCGGATGGTGGCGCTGCCGGTGCGTATTTCCTCCGGCTGCGCAACCGGCAACGGTGCGGCGGTGGATACCACGGCAATGTCACCGAACACACCCTGGTTTGTATTTTTGGAAAGCTTGCCGGTGGCTTCCGGGTCTGTAAGGCTGCCCACCAACTGTCCCGGTGTGCCGACGGCGCCCTTCTTCACACGCATGACCTTGGCGGAATAGACAGCGCCCTGGGTCATTTGTAAAAGATTGCCGTTTGCGGTGTTGACACCGTGACCCAATGCGGCAAAGCTGCCGTCTTCGGGGTCATAATAGGTGACGGTGCCAACGCCGGTGGTGCCTTGCTTCAGGTAGACACCCAGCTTCGGGCCTTCCTGGGTGGGGTCGGGACAGACGGAGAAGGCCTTTGTCTTTTTGCCACGGAGAACGCAGATATCCACCTGCCCGTCGGAGCGGTCAAGGGCGTTACGAATGTCGGAAACAGAACCCACGGAAACACCGTCAATTTTCAAGATCCGATCGCCCTCCTGCAGACCGGCGGCTTTTGCGGCACTGGTATTTTCTTCAAAAGCCACCACGGTGACGGTGTTGTCCTGCAGCTCCAGTCCCACCAGCTGACCGCCGGGAATCAGCAGCTGGGCAGCGCTTGCGGCAACAGAAAAGACGATTATTAAAAAGGAAACCATAAGAATACGGAAAGTTTTCATTTTTTCAACCTCCTTGCCTTTTTAATATGCCAAGCGATAGCAAAAACAACCGATGCAAAAGACGAAAATTTAGTTAAAATATGGAAAAACAACGGTGCCGGGTTTAACCTATTGACACGATAGGTAAAACATGGTATATTACCTACGAAGAAACTAGGTAAATAGATATGGAGTGATACTATGCAAGTTTATGCAGATAATGCGGCAACGACCAAAATGAGCAAAATCGCCATTGAGGCCATGCTGCCCTATATGGATAAGGTTTACGGCAACCCCTCCAGCCTCCATTCCGTTGGTCAGGAGGCCAAGGAAGCGCTGGACGCTGCCCGTGAAAAAGTCGCCGCCTGCCTGGGTGCGGAAGCAAGAGAGATCATCTTCACCTCCGGCGGCAGTGAGGCGGACAACCAGGCCATTATTTCCGCTGCCACCTATGGCGCAAGAAAAGGCAAGAAGCATATTATTTCCACTGCCTTTGAGCATCATGCAGTGCTGCACACCCTGAACAAGCTGGAAAAGGAAGGCTTTGAGGTTACATTGCTGGATGTGGCAAAGGGTCACAATATTACTGCGCAGCAGGTGAAGGATGCCATCCGTGAGGACACCTGCCTGGTTACGGTGATGTATGCCAATAACGAGATCGGCTCCGTGCTGCCCATTGCAGAGATCGGCGCAGTTTGTAAGGAAGCCGGTGTGGTGTTCCATACCGATGCTGTGCAGGTGGCAGGACATCTGCATATTGACGTGAAGGCACAGAACATTGATATGCTCAGCCTCTCCGGTCATAAGTTCCACGGCCCCAAGGGCGTGGGCGCACTGTATGTCCGCCGTGGTCTGCCCCTGGTGAACCTGATTGAAGGTGGCGCCCAGGAGCGTGGCAAGCGTGCCGGTACAGAAAACATCCCCGGTATTTGCGGTCTGGCGGCTGCTTTGGAGGATGCCTGCAATCATATTGACGAAAATGCAGCAAAGGTTACCGCCATGCGTGACCGCCTGATCGCAGGTCTTTCCCAGATCCCCCACAGCGCACTGAACGGTGACCCCGTGAACCGCCTGCCCGGCAATGTCAGCTTCTGCTTTGAGGGTATTGAGGGCGAGAGCCTGCTGCTGTACCTGGATGCCATGGGTGTCTGCGCTTCCTCCGGCTCTGCCTGCACCTCCGGCTCTCTGGATCCCAGCCACGTGCTGCTGGCCATCGGCAGAGTCCACGATGTGGCGCACGGTTCTCTCCGTCTTTCTCTGTGTCACTACAACACCGAGGAAGAGGTGGATCACATCCTGAAGGTAGTTCCCGAGGTGGTGCAGCTCCTGCGTAACATGAGTCCCGTGTGGCGTGATCTGCAGACCGGAAAAAGAGAGTATATTCTGTAATTTAAACGATAGGAGATATATAATATGGCTTTGTATTCTGAAGTTGTTATGGATCATTTTATGCATCCCCGGAATGTGGGTGTGATTGAGAATGCCGACGGCGTGGGCGAGGTCGGCAACGCCAAGTGCGGCGATATCATGAAGATCTACCTGAAGATTGAAAACGATATCATTGTAGATGTGAAGTTTGAGACCTTTGGCTGCGGCAGCGCCATTGCTTCTTCCTCCATGGCTACAGAGATGATCAAGGGCAAGTCCATTGCCGATGCCATGGCGCTGACCAACAAGGCAGTTGCCGAGGCACTGGAGGGTCTGCCTGCCCACAAGCTGCACTGCTCTGTGCTGGCAGAGGAGGCCATCAAGTCCGCACTGAAGGACTACTACGAAAAGAACGGCATCCCCTATGACAAGAGCCAGTTCCCCGACTGCGCCAACTGCGCACACTGTCACGAATGATCGTATCCACAAAAGGGCGCTATGCCCTGCGGGTGATGGTATACTTCGTGCTGCATGGGAACGAAGGGTACATTCCGCTGAAAGAGATCGCAGAGGCAGAAGGCATCAGCCAGAAATATCTGGAGGCCATTATGACCACCTTGAGTAAGGCTGGTTTTGTAGATGCGGCACACGGCAAGGGCGGCGGCTACCGGCTGAACCGAAAGCCGGAGGAGTACACCGTCGGCAGCATCTTGAAGCTGACGGAAGGCAGCCTGAACACCGTATCCTGCACCACCCAGGGTCCCTCTGCCTGCTCCCGTGCCACCTGCTGTCACACCCTGCCCATGTGGGAGAAGCTGGACAGCATGGTAGAAGCCTTCTTTGAAGGCATTACCCTGGCAGATCTTTTGAAAGATCAGTAAGAAAAAGCAGACCGATTTGTTCCGGTATCTTTGTCACTGCAAAGCTTGCAGCGGCAAGGGTGCGGAGGTCGGTCTGCTTGTTTTTTTGAAAAATACTTTACGATAGCGGCAAGTTCTGCTATAATATCCGAAGAAATTTGTTTGGAAGAAGGGGTTTCCATGAAGTTGACACAAGAAACCAGGGCAGCATTGCAGCAGGGCTTTGAAGCGGCCTTTGGCTGTGCGCCCCAGCGATATTTTTCTGCCCCCGGTCGCACAGAGCTCAGCGGCAACCATACAGACCATCAGCATGGCATGGTGCTGGCAGCGGCGGTGAACCTGGATACCCGGGCAGCTGTGCGCATGACGTGCAGCGATACCATCCGTGTGCAGTCCAAGGGCTACCCCCTTTGCCAGGTGTCATTGCAGGATCTGCGCCCCAAAAGGGAAGAGATCAACACAACTGCGGCGCTGATCCGTGGCGTGGCGGCACGGTTTGAGCAGCTGGGCTGCATGGTGTCCGGCTTTGATGCTTACGTGGAATCCACAGTGCTGCCGGGCTCGGGACTCAGCTCCTCTGCCGCCTTTGAGGTGCTGATGGGTACGATCATGAACCATCTGTTCTTCGGCGGTCATGTGTCACAGCCGGAGATCGCCATGGTAGCGCAGTATGCCGAGCGTGATTATTTCGGAAAGCCCTGCGGCCTCATGGATCAGATGGCATCTGCGGTGGGCGGCATGGTACGTATGGATTTCTGCTCCCCCGGCAACCCCAGACTGCAGAAGGTGGACTTTGATTTTGCTGATTGCGGTCATGCGCTGTGCATCATTGATACCCGGGCAAGCCACGCAGACCTGACTGACGAATATGCAGCCGTTCCGGCTGAAATGAAGGCCATTTGCGATTACTTTCACAAGTCGGTGCTTCGGGATGTGGATGAGGAAGCCTTTTATGCTGCCATCCCTCAGCTGCGGCAGCGCTGCGGTGACCGTGCTGTGATGCGTGCGGTGCATTTCTTCAAGGAGAATGCCCGTGTGCCTATGCAGGTAGCGGCGCTGGAGCAGGGTGACTTTGACCGTTACCTGCAGCTGATGAAGGAAAGCGGCTACAGCTCTTATATGTATTTGCAGAACGTGATCCCTGCAGGCTATAAGGCGCATCAGGACGTGGCAATTGCCCTGGCGCTGTGCGACCGATACCTGGCAGGCCGTGGCGGCTTCCGTGTCCATGGCGGTGGCTTTGCCGGTACGGTGCAGGCTTTTGTGCCTGTGGATATTCTGGAGGATTTCTGCAAGGGAATTGAAAATGCCCTGGGCGAAGGCGCCTGCCATGTGCTGTCCATCCGCAATGAGGGCGGCGTAGAAATGTTTTGATGCGAGGTAAGCTATGAAAAAATGGTTGGTGCTGGAGATCATTGTGCTGGTGCTGCTGGTGGCAGTGGCGGCGGTGGCATACCTGGATGCTACGGTGGGTCTGCTTCCCAAGCCGGATTTCGGTGAGGAGGCGGTAACCACCGAGGCAACCACAGAGCCTACAACGGAGCCTACCACAGAACCCACAGAGCCCTTTGAGATGCCTCCCATTACCTGGGTGACGTATCCCGAGGAGCGGGAGCTGACGGCAACCAAGGCTTTTGTCTATGATCTGCAAAAGGAAGAATTTACATACCTGCTGGGAGATCCCCAGGAGCGTATCTGGCCTGCCAGTATCACAAAGCTGTTTGCCATCCATGTGGCACTGCAGTACCTGGACCCCCAGTGGCAGCTGACAGCCGGCAGCATCCTGGAGCGGATCCCGGAGGATGCCTCCACTGCCAAGCTGGAGGACGGCGATGTGATGACGGTGGAAATGCTGGTGCAGGGCATGCTGATGCCCAGCGGCAACGATGCTGCCTACATGATCGCCACCGAGGCTGGTCGGGAGGTGGCAGGCAATCCCTCTTTGGATATTGATGCGGCGGTGGAGACCTTTGTGATGGAAATGAACCGCCAGGCAGAGGAATTGGGTATGACCGGCACACAGTATGAAAATCCCGACGGTTACCACAGCGAGGGACATTACACCAATTTCACCGATCTGGTGACGGTGGCAAAGCTGGCGCTGGAAAATGAGACCATCATGCAGTACGCTTCCATCCCCAAGGCCACAGTGCAGCCGGTGGTTGGCAGCGAAAAGGAATGGATCAACACCAATCTGCTGGTAAACCCGGAGACAGATTATTACTGTCCCTATGCCATCGGACTGAAGACCGGGCAGACAGATGCCGCCGGCAGCTGCTTGCTCTCTGCCTTTGATATTGAAGGGCATAGATATATCATCGGTGTGTTTGGCAGCCCCTTGTTCAATGATAAGCTGGACGATACCTTACAGATACTGAACGATTATGTGATGACAGAATAAGACAACCCCCCGATGGAAATGTGTGTTGTTCTTATGGGAGAAAATAGAATTCTTTCAAATTCCGCTAAGAACCAGCATCGCATTTGTAAGTACAAATGCACTTGGACAGTAGCCCAAACCCATTAACAACAAAAAAGAGAAGATTCGTATCATAACGAGTCTTCTCTTTCTTTTTGTCTGATAAGTGATATGCTGACTAAAGTCAGCGTGATATTTTCGCTTTGCGAAAGTGATATGAAACCTATCGGTTTCGTGATATTCTATTCGCCATAAACTGTCCGCAGGACAATATCACTATGCGTAGCATAATATCACTGCGAAGCAATATAACTCGCCGTCAGGCGAATAGAGTTGCGTGATACTCCGTTAAGAGTATCACGCTAAGCATCGGGGGGTATTTTCAGCGTTTCAGTACCACTGCCGTCCGGGCAGGCAGGTACAGCTGCAGACCGTCTTTGTCTGCGTGATAGCATTCGTGCCAGATGCGTCCCTGACCGCCGAAGGCAAAATCGTCGGAGGACAGCACTACCTGATAGTCACCCCCTGCAACCGGGAGACGGAAGCCTTCGTAGGAGTCGGTGGGGTGGAAATTGAAGGCAAAAATGCCATTGCCCTTTTGATAGACGATGGTTTTTGCCTGGTTGTCCACAGCAAGGATCTGTCCCTTGCCGCCTATGACACGCAGCTTCTTTGCCATGGCAACCATTTCCTTCTCAAATGCCAGCAGGTCACCGAACCGCAGCGCCGGATCCTCTGCCAGACTCCACTGGCGGCGGCAGTGGTGATAGCTCCAGCCGTTGCCTTCCCGGGGGAAATCGATCCACTCCGGGTGTCCGAATTCGTTGCCCATAAAAGTGAGATAGCCCTCACCACCCAGGGTCATGGTCAGCAGCCGCAGCAGCTTGTGCAGCGCCATGCCCCGGTCAATGATCAGGCTTTGGCTCTGTTTGTCCATGGCGGTGTACATTTCCTTGTCGCAGAGGCGGAACATCAAGGTCTTGTCGCCCACCAGCGCCTGGTCATGGGACTCGCAGTAGCCGATGACCTTTTCGCCGGGTCTGCGCACCGTCATTTCATAGCAGAGCTTGTGCATATCCCACATTTCGTCCGGCACGTCTTTCACCAGGCGGATCCACAGATCCGGCTCACCCATGGCAAGACGGTAGTCAAAGCCGATACCGCCGTCCTTGATCGGCAGGCACATACCGGGCATGGCAGACATGTCCTCGGAAATCAGGATCCCGTGGGGCTTCACTGCTTTCACCAGGGTGGCGGCAAGCTGCAGATAGGTCACTGCCTCGGTGTCGGTGTTCATGGAAAAATATTTTTCGGGGCAGTCAAAGGACTCACCCAGACCGTGATTGTGGTACAGCATGGAGGTGACACCGTCAAAGCGGAAGCCGTCAAAGTGATATTCCTCCAGCCAGTATTTCAGGTTGGACAGCAGGAAGTGGATCACCTGGTTTTTGCCGTAGTTGAAGCACTTGGTACCCCAGGCGCTGTGGTCGCCCCGGGCGCCTTCGTGGAAAAATTGGTACACCGTGCCGTCAAACTCGTTGATGCCCTCACGGGTGTTGGTGCAGGCATGGGAATGTACCACATCCAGCAGCACAGCAATGCCCATTTTGTGGGCGGTGTTAATGAGCTTTTTCAGCGCCTCCGGCGTGCCGAACCGGGAGGAGGGGGCAAAGAAATTGGTCACCTGGTAGCCGAAGGATGCATAGTAGGGATGCTCCATAATGGCCATGATCTGCAAGGTGTTATAGCCCAGCGCCTTCACACGGGGCAGAATGTTTAACCGAAATTCCTCGTAGCTGCCGACTTTTCCCTCTTCCTGGGCCATGCCGATGTGGCACTCGTAAATAAACAGCTTCTTTTTGGGCTTGAATTTTTCATCTGTCCAGGGGAAGGGCGGCGCATGGTGGATCACAGCATTCCAGCTGTAGTTTGCGGGATCCTGCACCACACGGGTGGCATACAGAGGAACACGCTCCAGCTCCTGCCCACCGCTGACCACAACGGTCATGACGGTGCAGCCGTCCCAAAGGGCAGTCTCTCCGGGCAAAAACAGCTGAAAAACGCCGTCTTCCAGCTTCTCCATGGGATGGGCATACCGCTCCCAGTTGCAGAAATCACCGGTAAGATATAATCTTTCCGCACCCGGCGCCCACTCCCGGTAGTACCAGCCGCCGTCTTGCTGATGGAAGCCGAAATACTTATGCCCGTTGGCAAAGTCCGAAAGTGTGCCGTCACCGCAAAGGGAGGCCAGCTTTTGGGCATAGTTTGCCATGCGCAGCCGGATATCCTTTTCAAAATGCCGCAGCTGCGGATCTTTTTTCAAAAGCTTGTACACACTCTCACCTCCCATTTCAGTATACCCTTATTTTACCCACAGTTTTCCCATTCGTCAATAAAAAGAAATGCAGCCTCCCGGCAAAAGAAAAGCCGCTGCAGAAAACCGCAGCGGCTATTTGTATGGAATTACACAGTAACGCCGGCCATTTCCAGGATGGTGGGAACGGACTTTTCGGCGCCGATTGCCATGACGTGGACACCGTCGCAGAGCTTCTCGTCCTTGATCTTTGCGATCATCTCTGCAGCCATCTCCATGCCCAGCTTTGCAGGCAGACCCTTGATGCCCTTTTCCTTGCCTTCGGCAGCAGCGGCTTCCAGCTTGTCGATCATGTCCTGAGGAACAGCGATGCCGGGAACATTCTGGTTCATGTACTTAGCACCACCGGCGCCCTTCAGGGGGATGATACCGGCCATAATGTGGGTCTTGATACCGGCCTTGTCCACTTCCTCCAGGAAGCGCTTCAGCACGTCCAGGTCAAAGATGCCCTGGGTCTGAATGTACATAGCGCCGGCCTCTACCTTCTGACGCAGCTTGTTCACCTGCAGGAACATGGGGTCATACAGAGGGGTAACGGAAGCGCCCTTGTAGAACTTGGGAGCGCCGCCCACGATCTCGTTGCCACCGCAGTCCAGACCGGTTTCCTCCATCTTGGACAGCATGTTCAGGATGCCCACGGAGTCCAGGTCATAAACGGGCTTGGAGTCCTTGCAGTCACCAACCACGGGGTGGTCGCCGGTCAGAGCCAGCATGGTGTCAATGCCGAAGCCGGCAGCAGCCAGGATGTCGCCCATGATTGCCATACGGTTACGGTCACGGCCGGTCATCTGCAGGATGGGATCAATGCCTGCCTGCTTCAGCTTGATGCACAGACCCAGGCCGGTGGCCTTCAGGCATGCGCTCTGCATGTCAGTAACGTTAACAGCGTGAACCTTACCACGGAGAAGCTCGGCAGCTTCCATCTGCTCGGTAAAGTCATAACCCTTGGGGGGTGCCATTTCGGCAGTTACGCCAAACTTGCCGGATTCCAGTGCTTCTTTCAGATTGCTCATTACTTCTTCCCCCTCAAGCTGATAGTTCTGGGATATGCTACCTTCTCGTAGCCCTTGTCGGGACGTGCCTGGGTCAGCTTATCCAGCTGGCCGGTAGCCTGCAGACGCTCGTAGATCTTGATCCATGCGCAGGGATTCTCGGGATTGACCTCGCACTTGCCGTTCTTCTGACCGCCGCAGGGGCCGTTGACCAGGCTCTTTGCGCACTGGGTGATGGGGCAGATAGCGCCGGTGGAGCCCAGCACACACTGACCGCAGAAGCGGCAAGCTTCTTCCCAAACACCAAAACGGACAGCCTCGCCCAGGTACATGGTGTCGTTGGAGGGATAAACGGGAGCGTTGCCGGCATTCTTGGCAACACACTGCACGCCGTCACCGCAGCTCATGCAGATGACGCAATCGGGGTTAGCAGCTACGATGGGCTTCATCTTGGCCTTAACGCCCAGGTTCATGCAGCAGTAGTCAGCGATGGTGGTACCCACCACCTTCTTGCCTGCCTGCTCCAGAATGGCAGTCAGCTCAGCGATCTGTGCTTCGCCGCCGGTCTGACAAGCGGTAGCGCAGCTGCCGCAGCCAACGATTGCCACGGTCTTTGCCTCGCCGACCATTGCCATAACTTCTTCAATCGGTTTCTTTTGGGTAATGATCATAGAAAATATCTCCTTTTCGTAAGAATTTCTAAAGAATATGATACTCTATCCACGGGGAAAAATCAACAGCCAAATGAGATAAAAATGAGATAAACTGAAAAATTTTGTTAAAACCGTGTTATAAACAGTGATGGAAACCATCGGTTTCACTTTTTTCGCTTGCCGGAGGGGGAGAAAATGGTGATCAGCAGGATCACACCCAGTCCGATAAGCATATATTTGTAGTTGTCCAGGAACCAAAAAGCAAAGTTGATCTTGGGGATCTCCTGGGAGGTCTCCTGCTGACAGTTGACGCAGTAGCCCTCTTCGTAGCCGGCTTCAAAGAAGGTGGCAGCCTTTTTGGCAGATACCTTCAGGTCATGACCGGCAGAGGGCAGGTGGTCGCTTTCTGCCTGCAGACCGCAGTCACACACAGAGAGTGTGTAGCCCTCTGCGATGCAGGTAGGCGCCTGCTGGGTGACAGTGAAGCTGTGGACATGACGGTCAGAGAGGTGCGCCAGGGTCTGCTGCCGGGTTTCGGTCTCGTAGTCTCTGTTTGCCAGTGACAGCTGCAGGGTGTCGCCGTCCAGCCAGAAGCCGTAAATAAACCGGTTGTTGGCTTTCGTATCGTATGTATATTCGGTTTTCACATCGCTGCCGTCGGTGTTCATGGAGCAGATGGTGTCCTGGCGGTTAAAGTAAAGCCGTCCCTCTGCCAGGGAAAGACCACGGTGAACGAAGGCATAGCCGCCGTCATCCACATCCACATAGTGGTCGGTGTCGGAAAACAGCAGAGTCTCCTGCCCGGTTGCTTCGTCACGACGATAAATGTAGTTGTCCCAATCCTCGTTGCGCAGAAGATACGAGGTGCTGCTGCTTTCAAACAGAATGGGGTTTTCTACATTCCGCCAGTAGGCATCCGCATAACGGGTGTTGGTGCAGGGGAGGGCGGAATCCCAGCCGTAGTGCGGCTCTTCGCCGGTACTGATCTCCGCATCGGTCAGCAGAAAATAGGTGTGGCGGACACGTCCGTAGATGTCGGCGGTGGGATCGTCCCAGGTCACGTCCACGTGATACCAGCTGCCGTCCAGCTGCACCAGGTTCCAGGCATGATTCATTTCGTCGCTGGTGACGGTGATGCAGGGGACACCGGCGCTGTTGAGGATCTGGGTGTACAGATTCGCATAACCGGCGCAGACAGTGGTGCCGTGTACCAGCAGGTCATAGCCGGTATTTTTTGCCAGGGATTCATCGTAAATATTATGCAGCGCAAGCTGATCGTGAACGGAAAGTGCGATCTGCAAAGGTGTCATGCCCGGCAGAATGCATTTTTCCGTGAATGCCGCCAGCTTCTGGGCATAGAGGGTACGGTCATAGACCTTGGGATCGCTTACCATGGGGGTAACAGACAGCAGAAGCTGGGACACCTCGTTATAGCTGTAGCTGTAACCGGTCTCCGCATACCAGGGGAGCTTGCCCTCTGCAGCCATTTTGTCAAAAATGGCATCAAATTCCTCGTAGGTCAGCTTGTAGTCGGTAATGTCTGCTTCCCGGTTGTACTTGTGGCTTTCGTAGATCAGCTGCTCCAGTCCCTCGGGTGCTTCCGCATAGCCCAGGGGAACGGCAGAGAAAAGGATACACAGCGCCAGGGCGCAAAGCAGTAACCGTCTCATTATTTGCCTCCGTTCTGACTTAACAAATACAGCTCCTCTGTGGCAAAGCCCAGCTTGGTGATGCGGTTGGACTTGGTGAGGCAGCAGTAGAAGGAGTCGTTTTCTGTGGAGATATCCACACAGTCACGTCCCTTCAAAGGCACAAAATCGTACTCAACATGCAGGGAATTGGTCTGGGCAGGCTGCCGCTGAATAAAGTATTTTGCATCCCGGTAGAAGCCCTCCAGCCGGAAGCCGTTTTCGGGATCGTGGGTCAGCTTTGCCTTGCCCAGGGGAATGTAGCGCAGCACACGGGGCAGGGAGAATACCTCCACCTCGTCTTCAAAGTGATATTCGCCACGGGCGATCTCTTCCTTTACCTGCTGACGCTGCCAGTCAAACCAGTCGGGGATGTGGTCAAACTCTGTCTCGCCCTCCAGGGCACGCAGATAGCCGTCCTCCTGCCACTCCCAACGCTTTCCGCAGGCCTTGCAGAAAAGGTGACTGCCCTGGGAATCCATTTCAAATTCCTTCTTGCAGTGGGGGCATTGATACAGCACCTTGTGCAGACCCTCCGCACGGAAGGTCTCGGTGATTTTAATGCCACGTTCTTTCTGATAGCGGTAATCGTCGTACTGCAAAGCATCCTTCAAAACCGCATTGATCTCCGCAACAGACATGGCCTCAATCTGCTCCGGGGTAAGGATCTTTGTCATGGTGGTGTGCAGCGGCACCTTCTTTTTTGCTTTGAAATTCCAGAAGGGGGCATACAGATGGTTGCCGTGGTGAACAACAGCCACCACCGGCACCTTGTTCATCTTAATAAGCTTGCCCAGGGAATCCGGCAGGAAGGCGGTGGTGCCGCAGGGGGAGTACCGTGCCTCCGGGTACATGGCAAGAATGTCGCCACGCTGCAGCACCTTGCGGATGGATTTCACAAGATGGATGTCTGTGGTGAATTTACGGGTGGCAATGGCGCCGATCCACTCCAGAAGGAAGAACTTGATCACATAGCCGTCAATGGACACCACGTTGCTCACGGGGTGGGGATGGGTACCCATGGCAGCCAGTTCAAAGTCAATAAAATGCATGTGATTGCTCAGCAGCATGTAAGGGGGCTTCAGCTCGTCCATGCCGATGCATTCCACTTTGTAGTCCTTGCCGATCAGGGCGCAGCGGGACAGAAAATAAATCAGATACGTCCAGAATTTTGTCTGATGCAGGGGATATTTTGCGGTCTTATACCGCTTTTTGTTTTTGTAATTTACTTCAATATCCAAAAACCTCACACTCCTCTATTTTACATTGTAAATGATTTGCGGAAAAATAGCAAGAACTATTGAAATTTGTCAAAAACCCTTGCACTTTGTGTTAAGGAGTGCTAAAATAAACGGGTAGGAATAAGACGTATCTGTGACAGTGTAAGCGCCGCTGCCCGGCAGCGCCGTGCTACCTTGAATTGCTTGTTTTCTACCACCAACTCCCGGAGGTTTTTGCTTGTGTTTTGGTTGATCGTAGCTGCTTTGGCAGTGATCGTTGCGGCGGTGTACATCACCGCATATATTTGCTACCGTATGGCCTTCCTCGCCCAGCCCGGTCAGGTGTCGGAATTTCCCGAAGGGGAGATCTATGAACCCTTCTATCCCGCCATGGCGCAGTGGGCAAAGGAGACAAAGGCGCTGCCCCAGGAGCGTGTGTCCATCAAAAGCTTTGACGGACTGACTCTGCAGGGTATTTTTTATGAGTTCGCCCCCGGTGCGCCCATTGAGCTGATGTTCCACGGCTACCGTGGCAGCGCTCAGCGTGACCTGTCCGGTGGTGTCCAGCGCTGTTTCAAGCTGGGCAGAAGCTGCTTGCTGGTGGATCAGCGTGGCAGCGGCGAAAGTGAGGGTAAGGTCATTACCTTCGGTATCTATGAGCATAAGGACTGCCTCGCCTGGGTAGACTTTTTGGTGAAAAAGTTCGGCCCTGAGGTGACCATTATTCTGACCGGTGTGTCCATGGGCGCCGCAACGGTGCTGATGGCAGCAGGTCACCCCCTGCCGGAAAATGTGCTGGGTGTGCTGGCAGATTGCAGCTACTCCTCTCCCAAGGAGATCATTCAGAAAGTCATCGGGGATATGGGTCTGCCCAAAAAGCTTTCCTATCCCTTTGTGAAGCTGGGCGCCAAGGTGTACGGCGGCTTTGACCTGGAGGAATACTCCCCCATGGAAGCCATGGAGACCTGCACCGTGCCGGTGATCTTCTTCCACGGCGAAGAGGATCAGTACGTCCCCTGCCGCATGAGCCGCCGCCTCCACAGAGCCTGCCGCGCGCCGAAAAAGATCGTCACTATCCCCAAAGCCGGTCACGGTCTTTGCTACCCTGTAGGCGGAGAATACTACCTCCAGGCCCTCCGTGATTTCTTCGGCCCCAAAGCCTCCTACGGCGAAGAATAACACCTTGACGGCACACATAAAGTGTGATACCATAGGTAGCACGTTGCACCCCTTGTAAGCACGCCAAACGATTTTGCACTATGTATTTTACTGCAGGGGAGGCGTTCGCGCCCCCCGTATCCTATTTGCTGGAAACCAGACACCAACCCACTCTCCCCAAACTTCTTGAAGGAGAAGGAATAAAATAATATGCCGCTGTGGTGGAATAGGTAGACACCAGGGACTTAAAATCCCTTGGAGTAAAATCCGTACCGGTTCGAGTCCGGTCAGCGGCACCAAAAAAGCAGATACCCATCCGGGTATCTGCTTTTTTGCTATGTCGCTGGGACGAGAACCGGAGGTTCGATAAGTGACACCCCAAGAGGCCGAGCCGTAGGCGACGGACGATTGGTCGGAGGAACTTATGCAAGCAAGCGCAGCGAGTCGCTGTCCGGTCAGCGGCACCATAATCGTTACCCTTTGTGATACAATCGTGTCATAAAGGGTATCGTTTTTTATGCCCCAAAGTCCTTACAGCACAAGGATTCCTCAAACCTAGCGTTGCATTTACCCACCTGTGTTGCCTATATCTTGTGCATTTGCTACCCCCAAACTGCAGAAATCACCATCCAAAAATAACCGGTAGTGCATTCCTATCGTTAAAATACCGCATTTCGTTAAACAGCCAGGGTATTCGTTATCTAAACGCGCAAGCAAAAGCAATAGTGTAGGTTGTATAATGATGGGTTAGAAGACGAGAGATTTTAAACTATCAGCAAGCTGACAGTTTTAAACCTCTCGCTTAGGAAAAAAGAATGGTGAATAGAGCTGACCTGTGTCATAGTTGAGTTGTACAGACAAAAGCGAAAAGCAGGTGCACCTTATTTACTATGAATAAAATAAAACAAGACATGATAGACTCGAGAATTTGCAATTTGAGATTAATATGATATAATCATTAATAACAGCTATATACCCATTGCAACAAGGATATTACAATTTGTTCAAGGCTGCCTAATAATTGAGGTGAAAATAGCAATGACTAACATTTTTGTATCTAGTACTTTTGCGGACATGGATGATGAGCGGGACTTGTTACAGCAGTTCATTGCTCCCAGTATTAACCGTATTGCACAAGAATATGGGGAAACGATCCATTTTTGTGACTTGCGTTGGGGGATTGATACTGTTTCGTTAGACACGCAACACAGTACCTATAAAGTCGTTTCTACTTGTTTGCAAGAGGTTGAGCGTTGCAAACCTTTTTTTCTTTTGTTTCTGGGCGAGCGTTATGGATGGATACCCGATGCCACACTTGTTTCCCAAATTGCGTCGGAGATAGGTATTGATCTTTCTTCCTGCTTGGGGCAGAGTATAACTGCTCTGGAATTGGAATGTGGGCCACTTCTTCATAAGGATCGTTTGGATAATACGCTAATCTTCATTCGGCAGTTTCAAGGGGAGATCCCGGCCCAGTTTGCTGCGGAGGACGCACTTCAGCAAGAGCGTATGAACCAACTTAAGGCACGCATTTTGTCATTGGTTCCGGAGCGAGTACACTACTACACCGTTTCTTGGGATCAGGAACATCAGTGCCTCAACGGAATGGATGCACTTGCGCAAGAGCTGATCAGCCAAATCTCCCAGATGATGGATTACCGCTGGAAAGCTTCTGCTTCTCTATCGCCCTATATCAAGGATCAACATTGGCAAAAAGAATTGATCCGGCAGCAATATTATCCCAGCTTTGGCCAGCGCCTTTTACAGCACTATAATGAATCTCTCATGGAATATTGGTTTAATGTTCAAGATGAGGTTGATATGCTGGAAGCGGTTTGTTCTTTGACAGGCGCATTGGAAGCTGAAGGATGGAACATCCTTCCTATTATTTGTGACAGGTCGCATCTATGCAATACGGTTCGTGATTTGCAGCAATATTTGGCATACTGCATGGAGGATCTGATCGGATTGGAGCACGATACTGCGCTCCCACCTTATGAAAATGAGGTTGACCGGCTGTGTTGGTGGCAAGACCGGTTGGATCGGTTAGTAGAGCAATACAATCAGAGTTCCGCCCCGCCCTTGATAATTGCATTGCCTTATATCGATGTTTTGGATTCCAGCGGACAACAAAACTATGCTTATGCTATCCCGACAAAGCTCTCCGGAAAGGTCCACATGTTGCTCTGCGGAAGGCACGGCCGACTGTGGTTTAGAAAAGGTTATGCTTCTTGTCCAGGAGCTCCTAACCCTCAGGATATATTGGAAATACTCCATCGTGAACTTAGCTCAGACATTTTGTCGTTGGTAGAAAAAAAGACGCGAGGCCGATCTTTCTACGGGCATTTTTTGATTCAGCGGTTATGTATGTTTAGCCGAAAAGATTACGATCAGATTCGCCAATTAGGAGGTGGTATGGATGCGATCTCTCTCTATCAATCGCAAATCATAGAGCAATGTCCGGACAGCATTCCGGAAATGGCGAATATGCTTTTGCACCATGGGGCTTGCCAATTCGACAACCCGGATTTCTACGAGGCAATGATCTATTTAGCTGTTGCGCACCGGGGTTTACGAGAGTCAGATCTAAAAGCGCTTCTGCTCAGGGATGGAAAAAAATGGAACGATCTGGATTTTGCGTCATATATCTTATACTTAAGACGCTATCTGATCATCGCCAACGATGGCGTAATATCCTTTGCGCTGGAATGCATACCCCAAGGACTTCTACAAAACAAGGTATGTGAACGCTATCGTCGACAGCTTCTGAACTATCTGTATACTCTCCCGAAGCAAGATCCTGTTGCTATGATGCAGATCCCGTATTGCTGTGTGAAAATTGGGGCTTGGCCTGAGCTTCACAGATATTTGGATCGTTATTTGCCGGGTGATCCTGCTTGGGAGATCGCTTCCAAAGTGTGTTATGAACTACTTTTGAAAGCGAAGAAGCGTGCTATCGATTTTCCGCCAACAGACCACGGAGATACATTGGCTCAGTTCATCTACACCACCTTTGCCAAGGAATATCCGCCGGACCCGGATACGATATATATGCTTTCCGAGATTTTTCTTTTCAATAAGGGAAGGCTGGAGGATCTGTTGCGCCGGGAAGAAACTGTGGACCGATATCGTTTGCTGACGTTGAATGGCATGCAAGCGGCCCTCAACTGCGGAGAATCTTCCGATGATGCCCATCATGATAAAGGATCCCACCTATGTGCAGATGCATTGCGGGCGTTAGATGCGTGGACCGCCTTGCTTGATAAGGACGGTAGAGCACAATCGGATTACTTGCTGTCTCAATACGCAATCTTGTACCATGCAGCTAACCTTTACTATAAATATAGAAAAAATATCGAGGCGAGGGCTTGCTGTCTTCGCATTCAACAAATGATCCGGGAGAATCCGGGGGTATTCAATGCCGAGCACTTCCTGCATCTCCAGTTGGTGTTGGCAAAAGCCTCACCCCGCAGCAAGCGCCTTTCCATCTGTCAAGCGGCTTTGGAGTATTATCGACAGCTTTCTCCGGAACGTCAGAAGGAATGCAGTCGGTATACCTATATATGCATTCTAGATCAGCTGTTGCTCATGAATATCAGGAGCTATAGAGATATCCCGGATGGTCCTGAAAAAGATGCTTTCCGTGCGCAGATCCAGGAGATGCTGGACGAAAGTTATACTTATTCCCAAGAACAGCACCACCGCAAGCCGTCTCCGTATACGGCTCGAAACTTAGCATTGTCTCTGGTGCGTATGGCAGATTTTGATAGTATACAAGGTACAGAAGAAAAACTGGTGCAAGCGGCAAAGAATCTCTATTCCGCAGAGAGATATATACAGAGTGCTCTTGAGGGAGCTGGAACTTACGCCCAATGGAAAGACTTGGCATGGATCCGTTTTAAATTGGGAATCGCACAATTTGAAGCGCACCAGAATTTTAAATATAATTTGTTGCGAGGCTATGAAGATTATTACATCCTGACAGGAAACCACAATTTACTGGAGGATATCAAGACTCTTTTGCTCTGCTGCACAAAGATATATGAAATATACCGCGCTGCCCCACAGGAACTTCACTTCAAGGATGTGCTGGATTGCATCGATAAGGCGCAAACTGCTTGCTTGTATCATCAGCTAACACATTGGAAAGATGAAGCGCTTCGAAAAGATATGGATTTCCGGGTACAATCTCTTGCGGAGTTGCGGGTAAAACTGATCCAGCATATTGCGCAGTACATTTTAAACCAAGCCACTTTAAATCCAGATAATCTAAAGGAACAACTTGAGAAACAAGAGCTCCTGCCTTCGTCAAATCCGTTCAACTTCTGACACAGGGGCTGGTTCTGTGTGTTGAACTATCAAAACAAGGTGTGCTGCATTGCACAAAAAAGCGCAGTATATGCCATAATACCTACCCTTATTTGATACTTTTCGTTCAGCAAGGGTAGGTGTTATTTTTGAAAAAAGCATTGGGAAACAAGGGAAAATGTGATGAAATATCCCGGTTTGTACTGTGGGTACAAACCGGGACAAATCATTGCATTTATTTTTGCGGCTGCTCGTGGAGCATGACGGAGACACGGAAGATATTGTCCTTATCGGTGGCGAGATCTCTCCCGGAAATTTTTTGTGACAGTTTACAAACCTCTTTTTATCGTGTAGAATTATACTATATTAAATAAAATGGGAGTGTGTCCTATGCGTGAAGAAATAATTCAGAAGATTTTGGAGGAAAAGGTGATCGCCATTGTCCGTGGTGTTTACGGTGAGGATTGCGTGAACCTGGCAAAGGCATTGCACCGTGGCGGCGTGAAGCTGATGGAGGTTACATTTGATCAGAAGAGTGCGCAGGAACGGCAGAAGACTGCCGATACCATCCGCCTGCTGCAGGAGACCCTGGGCGGCGAAATGGCATTCGGAGCCGGCACGGTGACCACTGTGGAAATGGTGCAGCAGGCAAAGGAAGCCGGCGCCCGTTTCATTATTTCTCCTGACACGGATAAGGACGTGATCAAGGCCACCGTTGCGATGGATATGGTATCCATCCCCGGCGCACTGACTCCCACGGAAATGATGCAGGCGCACCGTGCAGGCGCTGACTTTGTGAAGGTCTTCCCGGCAAACCAGGTAGGCCCTGCCTACTTTAAGACTGTGGCAGCCCCCTTGAGTCATGTGCGTATGCTGGCAGTGGGCGGCGTGGACGGCAGCAACGTGGTTGCTTACATGCAGGCCGGTGCTGTGGGCGCCGGTGTGGCAGGGTGTCTGTTCAAGCCGCAGTGGGTGAAGGACGGTCAGTTTGACGCCATCACCCAGGCAACCGCAGATTTTATGGCAACGCTGCAGAAGGGTTAATGCCATGGAGCTGATCATTCTCGCCGGTATGCCGGCAACGGGCAAGTCCACATTGGCAAGCCGTTTGCAGGCACGGTTCGGCTATCCGATTCTGGAAAAGGACAATATCAAAGAGGGTCTTTTTGACACTTTGGGCTTTTCCTGCTATGCAGAGAAACGGGCGCTGGATGTGGCGGCAAATGAGGTGCTGCTGCGGTGCCTGAAGGCCATGGTCAAGGCAAAGCGGTCTGTGATCGTGGACAATAACTTTGATGCTGCCTCCGGGGAAAAGCTGGGTCAGCTGCTGAAGGAAGCAGGGCAGGACTGCAACGTGGTCACCGTGTTTTTAAACGGCGATCCCCAGGTGCTGTATGAGCGCTATGTGGCACGGGATAGTCAGGGCCTGCGCCATCTGGGGCATGCCATGCAGACCCATTATCCGCCGCTGGAAGGGGAGGACACCACCTTCCATATGACCCGTGAAGGATTTGACCGGCGGTTTTTGCATTTGGGTATGGACAAGGCCTACTGGGACGGCACAAGGATCTCTGTGGATGCCACCTACCCTGAAACCATTGATACTGACGGGCTGATCGCCCAAATTGCTGAAATTTTAGAAAGAGGTTGAGCCTATGAAACCCATTGTCGCCTTTCCCTTCCGCCATCACGGAGAGCTGGTAAGTCCCGATGCCAAGAAGATGCTGCTGGATGCCGGCTTTGAACTGGTCTGCAATGATACCGGGCGGAGATTGACGGTTGAAGAGCAGAAGGAAATGATCAGGGATGCCTTTGCTGTGGTTTCCGGTACGGAGCAGTATGATGAAGATATGCTGTCTGCCGCTCCCAACTTGAAGGTGGTGATCCGCTTCGGTGTCGGCACAGATAACTTTGACCTGGCGGCTATGAAGCGCCGTGGCATTGCTGTGGGCGTGATCTCCAACAATAACTGCGTGGCGGAATTTGCGGTGACCCTGATTTTGGGTGTCATCAAAAACATCCGTCTGTTTGACCAAACTGTCCGTGAGGGCGGCTGGGCACGGTATACCATGCACGAGCTGAAGTCCAAGACTGTGGGCATTGTGGGCTTCGGACGCATCGGCAAGCGGCTGGCGCAGCTGCTTCAGGGCTTTGATGTGGAAATGCTCACCTATGACCCCTATGTGAAGGAAGAAGAGGCGGCGGCGCTGAATGTAAAGCCGGTGTCCCTGGAGACCTTGCTGGCAGAAAGCGACGTTGTGTCTCTGCATATTCCTGCAACACCCCAGACCCGGCACCTGATCAACAAAGACACCATTGCCATGATGAAGGACGGCGCTTACCTGGTGAACACCTCCCGTGGCGCACTGATCCACGAACCTTCCCTGGTGGAAGCGCTGCAAAGCGGCAAGCTGGCAGGCGCCGCCCTGGATGTGTACGAACGGGAGCCGGTGACGGAGGATCTTGCCCTGGGCAAGCTGGACAACACCCTTTTGGCGCCCCACGTGGCAGCGCTGTCTGTGGAGACCAATTACAATGCCGGTATCACCAGTGCCGAGTCCATTATCCGGGTGTTCCATGGCGGCACACCGCTGTATCCCGTGCAATAAGGGGGCGAAACTGTGAAACAGCATGCGTACCAATGTGACATTGCCGTCATAGGCGGCGGCCCTGCCGGTCTTGCCACTGCCATTACGGCGGCACGGGCAGGCAAGCGTGTTCTGCTTTTGGAGAAAAACGGCTATTTGGGCGGCAATCTTACCCTGGGTCTGCCGCTGCTGGGCTTTTTGGATGAAAACGGCAACAAGTGCATCGCCGGCTTCGGCGAGGAATTTGTGAACAGATTGCAGGCGATGGGCGCATGCTACGGTGTTCGTCCCTGCCCCAAGCACAACTCCGTTGCCAATGTGGATGCGGAAATGGTGAAGATCCTGGCGCTGCAAATGTGCCGGGAGGCAGGTGTGGAGGTGATCCTCCACGTGGAGACCATTGAAGCGCAAGTGGAGGATGGTGCGCTGAAGACGGTGACGCTGTACGGCAAGTGCAACCGTGTGACCGTTGCTGCCAAAATCTTTGCCGACTGCACCGGCGACGGCGACCTGGCGTGTCTGGCAGGCTGCTCCTATGACATGGGCCGTGGTGAGAATCAGGAACAGATGCCCCCTACGGTGATGTGTACCATAGAGGGCGTGGATGACAATGCGCTGCTTGACCATGTGGAAAAGCACCCCGAGGAAATGAAGCCCATGAGCGCCACCATTCAGACAAAGCCCGGCTACGATGCCGCCTATTTCCGTGCAGACCCCAACTACGTATTTGTGGGCATGACGGAGACCTGGCGGAAGCTGAAGGAGCAGGGCATCTGCCCGGTGGCACGTGGCAATATTATTGTCATCAACGGTGTGCATAAGGGACAGATGTATGTGAATACCACCCGTCTGCTGGATGTGGACGGCACGGACGTGCTGGATCTGACCCGTGGCGAAACGGAAGGTCACCTGCAGCTGCAGAAGCTGGTGGAGACACTGCGTGCCCACGTGCCCGGCTTTGAAAACTGTTATATCTCCTCCATTGCCCCCTCCATCGGCATTCGGGAGACACGCAGGATCAAAGGCGTTTCCACCCTAAACCTGGAGCAGGCGCTGGAGGGAGAGATCCCGGAGGACACGGTGTGCCTTTCCGGCTATACCATTGATATCCATTATAACAATGGCAGCGGCACACTGTTCCACAAGCTGGAGCGCCCCTTCGGCATTCCTTACGGCTGCCTGGTGAGCAGTGAGATTGAAAACCTTATGTTTGCCGGTCGCTGCATCAGCGTGGATGACCATGTGGTAGGCTCTACCCGTGTGATGCCCTGCTGCATGGCCATGGGTCAGGCGGTGGGTAACGCCGCAGCCATGGCAGTAACGGAAAATATTGCCCCCCACAAGGTGGACGTAAACGCTCTGCGCCAAACGCTCCTCACCCAAAACGCAATTCTTTCCCTATAAACGATCCCCCCCGGTGGCAGCCACCGGGGGGTCTTTTTATTCAACGATGCAGTGATATTTTTCCGCAAATTGTTCATCGCTTTGGCAAAGCATAATGATGAAGTCAATAATAGAAAGGATGGAAGGAATGTAGGTCCAGAAGAAAACCAGGTACAAAATACCCCACAGGGGCTGCTTCAGGTAGAATTTGTGAGCGCCAAAAGCGCCAAGGAAAAATGCCAGGAGAATGGCGACCAGCTTGCGTTTCTTCGGCAGCTGTGTGTTGGAAGGGGGCGTGGCGGTATTTGCAGACGTCGGCTGGTTGTAGAAAACAGTCTTCTGAGGCTCCTGGGTATTTGCAGGCTCCGACTGATTGAAGGAAACGTTTTGGGTGGTTGTAGACTGGGACTTGCAAGGAGTAAAGAAGGGCTCCTGGGGCAGAGCTTCGCAAAAGCTCTCTCTGGAGGGGAAGCGGTTGCAGAAGATGGCCTGATATGTACCAAGCTGCATCTCCATACCCGGGGACAGCTCCACATCATGCAAATGAATGGACAGAATATCCTTCTTCCGGGCAATGGCAAAGTTCAATTCCCGCTTGCAGTTCTGGGACTGCAAATAGGACTCACTGATAAAAAGCACAAACTTGCTGCAGTTCATCACCTTCTCCGCAACAAATTCCGGCCATTCGCTTCCGGCTTCAATGCCGTTGTCATACCACAGTGCGACTCCCTGCGCCTGCAGCGCTGCAATGGCAGGGTATACCAATTCGTTGTCCTTGTGGGCATAACTGATAAAAACATAGGGCTTAGTTTCCATAGTGTACGCTTGCCTCCTCTTTCTTTTGCTTATCATAACACACCCCGACGGGAAATACAATGCCGTATTCAACAAAAGTCTGCCGTCACAAAAAATTCTGCATAGAAACCCTATGCACGGATCCCTCGGCACGAACCTTCCACCGGGGGATTTCTGTTATTGCGCTTTCTCAACGCTGCAAAACATTGTCAATTAAGAATTTATTGATTTTGCAATTCGGGTCATATATACTGGTAAGAGCAAAATACGAAACGATTGGAATAAAGGAGCGTTGTTTATGAAACGAATTGTTTGTTTGCTTTTATGCGCCCTGTTAAGTGTGGGTATTTTCTCCGGCTGTCAGGCCAAGGAGGAAGCGGATCCTCTGGCAGGTGTGTTCAGTGTTGGCTATGCCAAGGTGGATATTACTCCCACTGAACCGGTACGCCTGGCCGGCTTTAGCAGTAGCGAGGAACGTGAGTCCAAGTCTGTTATGGATCCGATCTATGCTACTTGTGTTGCCTTTACGGATGAGGAAGGCACCACAGTGCTGATGTTTGGTCTGGATATGCTGAACACCGCAGAAAAAGCGGCAGAAGACATCCGGGATCGGATCACAGAGGTCATCGACATTCCCAGAGACAACATTGTGTTTTCCGCTACCCATACCCATAGCTCTATGAGTCCCAAAACCGCAGGTATTCCCGGTGAGAGATTCCGCAATGGCTGCTTTGAGGCGGCAAAGGAAGCTATGGCTGACCGGAAGCCTGCCCAGATGTATGCCGGTTTCAGCCGCCCGGAGGGTCTGAACTGGCGTCGTCATTTTATTCTCACCGACGGTACTTACCGGGCCTACGAGATGGGTCTTATCAATCAATCCCTGATTTATGGCCATTTGGGTCAGGCGGATAACCTGATGCAGCTGGTGAAGTTTACCCGTGAGGGCGGCAAGGATGTGGTGCTGATCAACTGGCAGGCCCACTATGCCGGTGCCAATAAAATTGATCACTACGCCATTTCCGCCGACTATGCCGGTGTTATGCGAAATGAAGTGGAAAAGCAGCTGGATTGTCACGCAGCCTTTGTGCTGGGCGGCGCCGGCAATGTGGTTTGCGGCTCCCGTATGACCAATACTTACATCTATGATAACTATGATTACGAAACCTATGTGACCCACGGTCAGCTGCTGGCTGCCGAGGCAGTGAAGATCGCCGAAAACTGGCAGCCGGCACAAACCGGCAAGATCTATCTGACAAAGGAAGACTATGTGATGCAGGAAAAGAAGCATCCGCTGTATACCTTTGGCTTCGGTGAGTTTGGCTGCGCCTTCGCACCCTTTGAAATCTTTGATATGCACGCCCGTGAAGTGCGGGAAGCCTCGCCCTACAAGTATACTTTCTACGCCTCCTGCGCCAATGCAGGCGACGGACAAAAGTATATGCCCCACGAGGAATCCTTCAACTACTACTGCTACGAGGCAGACACCGGATCAAATCTCTATGGCAAGGGCGCTGCAGAGATCCTCCGTGATCAGCTGAAGGCTATGATGGAAAAGACCTTCCAAGCCAGCGGTCAGCAGCCGCAGGAGAAGGCGGAAGGCTATATGTCCACGCCCTATGAGCCCAAGACAAACGGCCGCACCTATCTCAATCCTGCCCCCGGCAGTCTTCCCATCACTGAGGGTGAAAACGGTTACTGGTACTTTGACCTGCTGTATAACAACCAGGTGGCACGTATTTTGGTTCGGGATAAGGCTTTGGCAGAGGAAATCGCCCAAATGCCCTCTGTGCAGCTGGTGTTCGATGACTACAATGTGGCAGTAGATATCGTCCGGTAAAAAAGCAGAGATAATTAGAATTTCATAACAAAACCGACACCGGTTCAGGTTGATCCAGTGCCGGTTTTTTGTTATTTCTGTTTCGGTCTCCACTCTTTGAAGTACTCGTTGGAGATGGTCTCTTCTTTCAAGAAGCGGAAAGTTGCCGCAAGCTTGGGGACACGGTGTTCTGTATAGGCTTTTGCGATGCGCTCGTTCATTTTATAGCCGTTGGAGTCGTGGTAGGAGTTGGGGTAGTTGCCCATCCATTCAAAGTGGGTGCGAATACCGTGGGCTTTAAATTCATCAAACCGGTGGGTACTGTCGCCGCTTTCGTCGGCAATGCCGTCCAGGCGCATGCCCTCGGGGCAGAAGTAGGCGCAGTGGGCGGTTTCGGAGAAGCAGGCATGACCACCTACCATTTTCTTGTCCAGATACTCCTGCATAGCGGCGCGGTCTTCTTCTGTAAGATAGCTATAGTTTTCAGGAGCGGCCAAAATTTCCGTAAGGACTGCGGATGTGTCACTGGGTACACCTGTGATAAAGCACATGACGTCGGGATTTTCCTGCATCATGGCACGGGTGAAAGCGCCCAGCATATCTTTATTGCCGCCGTGACCGTTCAGAAACAGGATCTTGGTAAAGCCGTTTCTGTGGATCTCGTTACAGGTCTCACGGAAAATATGCCAACGGGTCTCCAAAGAGAAGATCACAGTGCCGGGGAACTCGCCTGCGCCGCTCTTGTCACCGAAGTACATGGTGGGGAAGACAACCACAGGCTCCTGTTCTGCGGCTTTTAATGCCATACCGGTGGCAACAATGGTATCCGTACCCAGAGGAGAGTGAGGGCCGTGCTTTTCAAGGCAGCCGATGGGTACAACGCAGACACCCTTGGCGGTCTTTACAGCCTCTTCAAATTGTTCACAACGCAGGTTTTCCCATAACATGATAAATTCCTCCCAAAAAATATTTTTGATAGCTTCATTGTAATCCTTGCAAATAAAAAAATATATAGTTATCTTACTGTTTTTTCAAGATATCTTAACTTGTTTTCTTGCCATTGACGAATTTTTATGATAATTTATAAGAAAGTCAATAAGAAAGGATGATCGGAATGCAATTTACGGTTACCGGCTTCAACGCCTTTAATTCATCGGCCTATAAAAACAAGCTGCCACGAAGCGTGAAAGAGAGAATGGTCACCTCTTACGAGTTTGAGCTGTACCCGGTGGATTGCCAGGGCGGCGTTACCATCAACGGCGTGGACTACACGGCAAAAAAGGGCTGCTTCAGCCTGACAAAGCCCGGCTGGCGGCAACGGCTGCGACTGCCTTATAAATGCTATTTTTTCAATATTCACACCCATGATGAGGTGCTGATCGAGCTGTTGGATCGCCTTCCGGTGTACGGTGTTCTGTGGGACATGGACGAAGCGGTGAAGGTGTTCCATGAGCTGCTGCAGGTCAATGACCGCAACGACCCGGCAGACCGTCTGCTGATTGACGGCTGTGTCTGCAAGCTGCTGAATATGCTGTTGCGCTCCGGTAACGGTGACGGTGAGGGCACCAGCAGCGGCACGCTGTCCCACCGCCGTATGCTGCAGCAGGTGGACAGATATATCCGTGAGCATTATATGGAGGAGATCAACCTGGCAGAGCTGGCGGATATGTGCAATCTGCACCCCAACTATTTCCACCGCCTCTACACTGCCGCCTTCGGACAGACACCGGCTCAGCGGCTGCTCAGCTGCCGCGTGGGTGCGGCAAAGATCATGCTGCTGACCGAAAGCTGCACCATGACGGATATTGCAAACCGTTGCGGATTTTCTTCCCAAACCTACTTTGGCTACAAGTTCAAAGAGGCCATGGGAATGACGCCGCTGCAGTACCGCAAGAAGGAGCTGAGCCGCAAATAAAGGGGAGCATCACAGCTGCAGCTTGCCCAGCTGGTCTTTTCTGTATTGCAGAGGACTTTGCCCCGTGACCTGCTTGAATTTATAGCAGAAATAGGACTGAGAGGAGAAGCCGCAATCGGCGGCCAGCTCCGCAAGATCCCGGTTTTCCGTCAGTAGCGCCGTTTTGGCGGCGGTGATGCGGCAGTCCAGAACAAAACGGGCAGGGGTCTTCTGGAAAAACTCCGTGAAGACGCTGTGAAAATAGGTGGGGCTTAAACCGCAGACAGCTGCCAGCTGCTGCAGCTCCAAAGGCTCGGAAAGATGGGAGCGGATGTAGGCTTCTGTTTGCAGCAGGCTCTTCTGATGGAGTAAAATGCGGTCTTCCTTAATGTCGCTGGCAGCGTGGCGGTAGTGGCAGACGGTATGGATAATGCGGCAGACGCCGGAAGTCAGCAACAGCCGATCCTCCGGGAAATTCTCCGGGTCAAGAGGCAGCAGCTGATTCCAAAGATGCACCAGCTCCTGCACACGGGGCAAGGTGAACAGCGCCGGGATCCCATCCAGAAGCTGCTGCAGTGCGGCATCCTCTGTTTGCAGATGGATGTAGTAGCACTTGAAGGGGAGGAAGCTTTTGCGGATGCTGGTGGGCTTTGCGCAGACAAAGGTGCCGTGCAGCAGGGGATACCACTGGCCGTCCATGCAGGACTTACCGGGACAGTCGGCGGCATACAGCTCCAGCTCATAGCAATCCGGTCTGCGATCCTGGGTAGTAACCATTTTGGGGAACTTGACTTCCGAGTCAAAAACACCGAATTCCAGCACGGAAAAAGAGGGACAATCCATGGCGCAGCCTCCCTTGAAATAAAATATCGTAATAAGATTTTAACAAAGAATATGCCTCTATGCAAGCAAATTTGCGAAAATATAAGAAAAATTCTAAAAAAACAGTAATATATTGAAAGACTTGAGAAACAGTTTTCGTTACAATAAAATCAGAAAACTATATTTCATAAAGGAGTGTTCTTATGAAAATTACAGACATCAAAACATTTGTGGTAGATTGCTTCCGTACCAACTGGGCATTCATCAAGGTTTACACCGACGAGGGTATTGACGGTGTGGGCGAAGCCACCCTGGAGTACAAGGAAAAGGCGCTCATCGGCGCTGTGGAGCATATTAAGGATGTGCTGGTGGGTCAGGATCCCACCAACATTGAGCGCATTGCCCACGATCTGTACCGTGACTCCTACTGGCGCTGCGGCCCTGTGCTTATGAGTGCGATCTCTGCTGTGGAGACTGCGCTGTGGGATATTCTGGGCAAGAGCCTGGGCGTGCCCGTATATAAGCTGCTGGGCGGCAAGACCACCGACAAGGTGCGTATCTATGTCAACGGCTGGTTTGCCGGCGCCAAGACCCCCGAGGAATTTGGCGAGAAGGCAAGAATCGCTGTGCAGCGTGGCATCACCGCTATGAAGTGGGACCCCTTCGGCAAGTCCTACCTGGAGATCTCCAACAAGGATCTGGACACCGCTCTGCGCTGTGTTGCCGCTGTCCGCGAGGCGGTGGGCGATGAGATGGATCTGCTCATTGAAGGCCATGGCCGTTTCAATGTTCCCACCGGTGTGAAGATCGCAAAGGAGCTGGAGCAGTTCAAGCCCATGCTCTTTGAAGAGCCCGTTCCCCCGGATAACCTGGAGGCACTGAAGGCTGTCCGTGACAAGTCCCCCGTGGCCATCTCCGCAGGGGAGCGTCTTTACAATATGCGCCAGTATAAGGACCTGTTTGAAATGCGTGCTGCTGACTATATCCAGCCGGATATCAGCCATGCCGGCGGCATCATGGAGCTGAAGAAGATCTCCGCTATGGCAGAGACCCACTACATCGCTTTTGCGCCTCATAACCCCTCCGGCCCCGTTGCCAACGCCGCAACACTGCAGCTGGCAGGCTGCTGCACCAACTTCTCCATCCTGGAGATCATGTACTCCGACGTGCCCTGGCGTGCCGACGTGACCAACGAGGAGCTGCGCTATGAGGACGGTTACATCTACATTCCCGATAAGCCGGGTCTGGGCATTGAGATCAACGAGGAGGCTTGCCTGGCACATCCCTACCAGCCTCACACTCTGCGTCACTACACCGGCGCCCTGACCGATATCCGTCCCCCGGAGTCTAAGTTCTACTTCTGATGAGGTGCGTATTATGAAAAAAGCTGTATTTGTTACCGGCGGTACCGTAGGCACCGGCCTTGTCACTGCCGAGAAGTTTGCCGCTGCAGGCTACAATGTGGTCATCACCAGCCGTGAAGCTGCAAGAGCCGAGGCCGCTGCTGCCCAGGTGGCAGAAAAGTACGGTGTCACCGGCTATGGCTACGGCCTGGACATCCGTGACGAAGAGCGGGTAAAGGAGATCTTTGCCGACATTGATGCAAAGGGCCTCTTCGTGGAGACAGTTGTGCTGAACTCCGCAGACCTGGGCTTCGGCACCGATCCTGCCAAGGGTCAGAATTTCTTTGAGGTTTCCGTGGAGGAGTTCCAGAGAGTCTTTGAGACCAACCTGGTGTGGAACTTTATGATCGTCCGTCAGGCAGCTCTGCGTATGAAGGAGCAGCATAAGGGCGCCATCGTGTTCATCGGCTCCAACACCGCTTACCGTGCCATCCCCAACCGTGCAGCCTACTGCGCCTCCAAGGGCGGCATTCTGTCCATGAGCAAGGCATTTGCCATTGATCTGGGACCCTTCGGCATCCGCTGCAACGTGGTGCTGCCCGGTACCATCAAGACCGCCCGTTGGGTGAAAATGGGTAGCAAGCAGATCGTCAACGGCGACCTGACACCCATCGGCGATATTTCCGACTTTGAAGACATCGCCAATGCTGCTTTCTATTTCGGCACAGACCTGTCCAAGAACGTCACCGGCGCAGAGCTGGTGGTGGACGGCGGCATGATGAGCCAGCTGTATCCCCAGGAGCTGAACACCCTGAAGGCAGAAAAGCTGGCACAGCAGTAATTCAACCGGCGGTTGAATTACTGCCGGAAATTAAAGCGTAAATTGTTTGATTCTCTAGATTTATGTACTTATAATGACCTTGAGGTGAAGCGTTATGGCGGATTTGACCCAAATAGGAAAAAATATCAGAACCTACCGCATGCGGGAGGGACTGACCCAGCGTGCCTTGGCGGACAACGTGCTTGTAAGCTTTCAGGCAATCAGCGCATGGGAGAGAGGCTTGAGCGTTCCTGACCTTGAAAATGCGATTCGGCTGGCCAATTATTTCGGTGTTTCCGTAGATGCGTTGTTTGCAGAGAGCGAGCGTTCTCTGCTGGTGGGTATTGACGGCGGCGGCACCAAGACCGAGTTTGTTCTCTTTGAGAAGAACGGTGTGGTGCGCAATGTGGTACGCACAGACGGCTCTAACCCCAATGACAACGGCATTGAGCATTCTATTGAGGTGCTGGGCGCAGGCTTGGAGCAGCTGCTTCGTGGCAAGACCCCCAATGCGGTATTTGCCGGTATTGGCGGCGTGTCCCTGGAGAAGTACCAGAAGGCCATCAAAGACGGCCTGGGAGAGCGGTTCCGTACTGTCATCGGCGCGGACACCGATGCTGCCAACGTGCTTTCTATGGGTGAGGATCCCGACAACTCCATGGCGATTATCTGCGGCACCGGCTCCTGCGTGTTTGTGCGCAAGGGAGGCCAGCGTTACCGTGTAGGCGGCTGGGGCTACCTGCTGGATCAGGCAGGCTCTGCCTATGATGTGGGCAAGGACGGTTTGCGCCGTGCCCTGGCAGCAGAGGATGGACTGGACAAGCCCACCTTGCTGACCGAGAAAATCACCCAGGCGCTGGGCGGCAGCATTTTTGCCAACATCGGTACGGTATATAAAAACGGAAGACCCTTCATTGCAGACCTTGCCCGTGTGGTGGTGGATGCCGCCGACCAGGGCGATGAGGCTGCGGTGGAGATCCTGCGGCAGAATGCCCAGCGATTGGCCGAGCTGCTGAAGGCAGCGGTGGAGCGCTACGATGCGCCTAACCGGGCAGTGGCGGCAGGTAGCTTCTGGAAGGCAGATATGTTCCGCTCCATGGTGCAGGAAATGTCCGGCGTGGAGCTGCTGATCCCGGAGCTTCCGCCCATTTACGGCGCCTGCATTGAGACCATGCGCCTTGCCCAGCTTCCTATCCCGGAGAATTTCTATGAGAATTTTGTAATGACTTACAGGAGAACAGTATGCTGAGAACAGAAATGCGCAATGAAAACAGCACCCATGTTGACAAGATGACCTCTTTTGAAATGGTGCAGCTGATGAACAAGGAGAATATGAACTCCGTCCTGGCTGTGGAAGCAGCGCTTGCACAGATCGCAAAGGCTGTGGATGCTGCTGCGGAAGCCATTGGCAGAGGCGGCAAGCTGGTGTACATCGGCGCCGGTACCTCCGGCAGACTGGGTGTGCTGGATGCTTCCGAGTGTCCCCCTACCTTCGGTGTTACCCATGACACAGTGCAGGGCATCATCGCCGGCGGTCCCGAGCGGATGTTCAAGGCCGGTGAAAATGCCGAGGATGTATACGAAAACGGTGTAGCCGACGTGGAAAAGGTGCTGAATCCCGGCGACGTGCTGGTGGGCATTTCCGCAGCCGGCGGCGCAAAGTACGTCATCGGCGCTCTGGAAAAGGCAAAGGAAATGGGCTGTGTCACCGTGTCCGTCAGCTCCAACCCCGACACTGCCATTGAAAAGGTGGCAGATATTGCCATCGTCTGTGATACCGGTCCCGAGGTGGTCACCGGCTCCACAAGACTGAAGGCCGGTAACTCCCAAAAATTTGTCCTCAATATGCTCTCCACCTGCGCCATGATCAAAACCGGCAAGGTGTATGAGAACTTAATGGTAAATCTGAAGCCCTCCAACGAGAAGCTGAAGGGCAGAGTGGTGCGGATCACCGCTGCAATTTTGGATTGTCCCGAGGAAGAAGCGATCGCACTGCTGGAGCAGAACGATTGGAACATTCGTAAAACTGTGGAAGGAGCGAAATAAAGATGTATATTTCCAGACTTTTTGCCACCAACGATTTGGTATCCATTGAATTTGATGCCCTCAACGGTGAGGTGCTGGCATTCGTCCGTGAGGAGACTGCGGACAATGCTTCCAAGAACTTCTATAAAGAAGGCACCGGCATTCTGGACGGTGTTGTGTTCGTGGGCGACGAGAAGAAGCACCTGAACATTCCCCGTTACCTGCAGATCCAGGAGGACAAGTCCCTGAAGCCTACTGTCACTGTCACCCAGGAGGACGGCTGGGCACATGCTGAGCTGGAGTACCCCTACCTGATGGCAAACGGCGAGAAGATCGATATCTCCGCCAAGGTCAAGGTGATCATCCCCAAGGATGACTGCCGTACCCGTTGGTTCCTGACCCTGGAAAACCGCACCGAGTATGAGGTGCAGAGCGTGAACTTCCCCCAGATCAACGGCCTGTGGCTGGGTGAGGACTGGACAGAAGACCGCCTGATCTACCCCGGCATCTCCGGCACACTGATTGAAGACCCCACCAACACCATTGCAGAGCCTGCTGTCATGACCACCTGGAAGTGGCAGGAGTATCTCCATGGTAACCGTCTGTCCAACCGTAACGGTGTGAAGGATGACCGTGGCATTTATATCATGGAGCGTACCTACACCGGCGGCTGCTCCATGCTGTGGATGGATCTGTACAGCCGTGAGGAGAACACCGGTATCTACATCACCTGCCGTGACAAAAAGTTCCTGACCAAGGGTCTGGCTGCCTGGTCCAAGGGCAAGTATTACCCCGGTATCGGTCTGGGCGTCGTCCACTATCCCTGCATGAAGAAGGGTATCTGGGAGAGCGAGGAATGTGTGCTTGCTTTCCATGAGGGCGACTGGCACTGGGCTGCAGACGAGTACCGTGCTTACCGTGAGGCCATTGACCAGCCCAAGCTGGACCGTGATCCCATGCCCCAGTGGTTCAAGGAATCTCCCGGTCTGTCTGCGCACTATGACTTCATGTACCAGGGCGGCAAGATCGTGCATAAGTTCAAGGATCTGCCCGAAATTTATGCCAATGCCAAGGAGCAGGGCTTCAACCACCTGCTGATCTCCGGCTGGAATATCCACGGCTTTGATGACGGCTTCCCCCTGTACCGTCCCAGTCCTGAGCTGGGTACCGAGGAGGAACTGAAGGCTGCTGTGAAGGCCATCAAGGAAGACGGCGGTCACGTCACCTTCTATGTCAACTCCCGTCTGTGTAACGTGGGCTATCCCGAAAACGCAGAGCGTACCAAGAAGAGCTGCGCCATGAACCGTGACGGCTCTCTGAAGATCGAAAACTATGGCGCAAAGGACATCAACTTTGCAAGCCTTTGCATGAACGAGCCCTCCTGGCGTAAGGACCTGGTGGACAACGTTACCTACATGATCCAGGAAATGGGTCTGGACGGCGTGTACTACGATCAGCTGGGCATGTCTCCCGCTGTTTTGTGCTACCACCCCGACCATGAGGATCACAAGGGCAACCCTGCCATCTGGAACAATGGCTATGAGCAGCTGCTGGAGGAGACCCGTGCAAGAAACCCCGAGGCAGTTATTCTCTACGAAGGCTGCTGCGATATCTACGGCAGCGGTGTTGCCGCACAGCTGATCTCCACACTGCGTATGCCGTTCACCGGTGTGTACAGTGAGGTCTATAAGTACACCTTCCCCAAGCAGGTGCTCACCGATATGCTCAACCCCCGTCGCCACTCCGGCATGCGTGCAGAGCATATTGCAAGAAAGTCCACATGGCTGCTGTATAAGTCCTTCGTCATGGGCTCCTACTTCTGGTGCTATGACCTGGAGGGTGACAACACCTTCCGCAGAGACCCCGAGCAGCAGGCACGTCTCATCAAGACCAACGCTCTGCGCAGAGCATGGCTGAAGCGCTACGGCCACGGTATTTTCCGTGACCAGGTGGATCTCATCGGCGCAGACGAGAACAAGTGGATCAAGAGCTACAACATTGATAACGGCAAGCTGATCGCAGCAGGCGAGGAGCATGGTCTGGAAGGCACAGTCAGCATCAAGTGGGAAGGCGAAACTGTGAAGGCAAGCGTCCTGACCGAGCTGGCACCGGAGCCCAAGCCCATTGATGTGGAGCTGAAGGACGGCGTGATCACCGTGCAGCTGCCCGAAACCGAGCTGGCACTGATCGTTCTGGAAAGATAAAATTTCGGAAATCTTCAAAAAACACTTGCAAAACCGACAAAACGGTGTTATAATGCAAGTAATCTAAGTATACTTTACGAAAGAGAGGAGCAAGCGCTCCTCTCTTTTTCATGGAAGAGGGTGCAAAAATGAAAGTAACAGAGCTTGTCACATCCTTTGCCCAGCCCATCGTGGAAAGCTTCGGCTGCAGCCTTTGGGACGTGGAATACGTCCGGGAAGGCTCCGAGCGGTTCCTGCGGTTGTATATCGACAAGGACGGCAGCGTGGACATTGAGGATTGTGAGAAGATCCACCGCGCTGTTGACCCGGTGCTGGACGAGCATGACCCCATCAGCGAGAGCTACCACTTTGAAGTATGCTCCGCTGGCCTGGAGCGTGCATTGAAGCGACCCGGCGACTTTGCGCGGTTCATGGGCAGTGCGATCACCGTGAAGCTGTACCGTCCCCGGAACGGCCTGAAGGAGATCCCTTGCGTGCTTCGTGGCTACGAAGAGGGCAAGGTCACCGTGGAAGCCGGCAAGGAGACCATCACCTTTGAGAAATCCGAGGTGGCACTGGTTCGTCTGCGGGTGGAATTTTAATCCGTATTCAAAAGTAAGTAAGTTATCCAATATATAAACAGTCTGACAACAGACAAAGGAGGAAATTATGGCAAGAGCCAAGAAAACCGCAGCCCCCAAGGTAGATATCGGGGCAGAGATCTTCGCTTCCCTGCGGGATCTTGAGAAGCTGAAGGGCATTCCCGTTGATTACATGGTGGAGCGCCTGAAGCAGGCACTGACCAACGCATACCGCAAGGACCGTGAGGATCACCGTGATATTTCCGCAGAGAATGTGGAAGTGGATCTGTCCGAAAAGGGTCTGTATATGTACCAGCTGAAGACCGTGGTGGAAGAGGTAGAGGATCTGGCTTTGGAGATCCATGTGGACGCTGCCAAGACCGTTGAGCCCAATGCCAAGGTTGGCGATGTGATCCGCATCCCCGTGGACATTCAGAAGTTTGGTCGTATCGCTGCCCAGACTGCAAAGCAGGTGGTGATCCAGGGCATCCGTGAGGCAGAGCGTGGCGCTGTTTACGAGAGCTACTCCTCCAAGGCCCAGGAAATGCTCACCGGCACTGTGCTGCGTGTAGATCCCACCGGTGACATCTTCGTCCGTGTGGGTCAGGGCAACGAGCAGAACGATGCTGTGCTGCGTACCGCAGAGCAGATCCCCGGCGAGACCTACAATGCCGGTGACCTGATCCGTGTTTACGTGCTGGAGGTACACAAGGCAAACCGTGGCCCTCTGGTGCAGGTTTCCCGTACCCATCCCAACCTGGTGCGCCGTCTGTTTGAGCTGGAGATCCCCGAGATCGCTGACGGTCAGGTGGAGATCCGTTCCATCACCCGTGAGCCCGGCAGCCGCAGCAAGGTGGCAGTCCGTGCCGCTGTGGAAGGCCTGGATCCCGTGGGCGCTTGTGTTGGTCCCCGTGGCGGCCGTGTTGGCGCTGTGGTGGGAGAGCTCCATGGCGAGAAGATCGATATCGTTGTGTTCAGCGAAGATCCCTGCGAGTATGTCCGTGCTGCCCTCAGCCCCGCTGAAGTTATCAGCGTCACCGCTGTTCCCGGCACCAAGACCTACAGCGTTGTGGTTCCCGACAATCAGCTGAGCCTTGCCATCGGCAAGGAGGGTCAGAACGCCCGTCTGGCAGCCCGTCTCACCGGCCTGAAGATTGACATCAAGGCCGAGAGCCAGGTAGAGCCGGAGACTGAAGAATAACCAACACAAGGAGGTAGTCTTATGCAAAAGAAGATCCCTCAGCGGCAGTGCATGGGCTGCCGTGAGCGAAAGGCAAAGAAGGAAATGATCCGGGTCGTCCGTGGTACCGACGGCACCGTCAGTCTGGATTTCAGCGGCAAGCTGAACGGACGTGGCGCATATATCTGCCCCCTGGCAGATTGCCTGAAGCGTGCCCGGAAGGCAAAGAGCCTGGAGCGCAGCCTGGAGGTTCCTATCCCCGATGAGGTCTATGACCGCCTGGAAAAGGAAATGGAGGATGGCACCAATGGATAAAGCGCTCAATTATCTGGCACTGGCAAGAAAGGCCGGTCGCATTGAGCTGGGCGAAGAGCCCGTAGGCGGTGCGGCAAGAGCCCAGAAGGCAAGACTGGTGATCGTGGCATCGGATGCATCCGATCACACCTGGCGCAGAGCCAAAAGCTTTGTGGCAGGCACCAATCAGCAGTGCGTGAAGATCCCCTTTACCAAGGATGACATGGGCATGGCAGTGGGCAGAACAAGCCTTGCCATCGCAGCCATGACAGACCCGGCAATGGCCCTTGCCTTTTTGAAGGCGCTGAATGATCCTGAAGCCTACGGTGAGGTGATGGAGAACCTGGACAAGCGTACCCAGAGGATCCGTCAGCGGCAGACCGAGGAAAAGGCGCATCAGCGGAATAAGCGTTTTGGCCGTACCAAGCGTAACTAATCACAGGAGGTGCTTGAATGAGTATGAAGTATCGTTTGAAGGAGGTCGCAACTGACTTTGGTATGTCTACCAAGGAGATCAGTGCGATCATGGAGAAGTTTTTTGAGAAGCCCAAGTCCAACACCCAGGTTTTGACGGATGAAGAGCTGAATGTGATTTTTGATTATATCACCCAGACCCACCAGATCGAGTCCATTGAGGTGGTCTTTGCTGCGGCAGCTGCCAAGGCAGAGGAGAAGAAGCAGGAGGAAGCCCCCAAGGCAGAACCCAAGGAAGAGAAGAAGGCTGAAAAGACTGCTGCTCCCAAGGCAGAGCCCAAGCAGGAGAAGAAACCTGAAAAGCCCGCTGCTCCCAAGGAGCCGGAGCGTAAGCGTGAGCGCCGTGTTGTGGACACCTCTGCTGTGCAGGTGAACACCAGCCGTTTTGACGATGTGGACAACCTGGTTTCCGAGCGTGTGCAGGATTACCAGGGCGGTAAGCAGAAGTTCGGTAAGAAGGGTCAGCAGAACCGCAAGGACAACAAGTTCCGTGGCAACAAGGCTCGTAACGAGGAGCAGGAGAAGATGCGTCGCCTGCAGATGGAGGTTGCCCGTAAGGCACCCGTTACCGTCAAGATCCCCGACGAGATTACCGTCGGCGAGCTGGCTTCCCGTATGAAGAAGACTGCCGGTGAGGTCATCAAGTGCCTCATGACCAACGGCGTTATGGCAGGTATCAACCAGGTCATTGACAGCGACACTGCAGAGTTTGTGGCTGTGGAAATGGGCTGCAAGGTGGAGCGTGAGGTCACCGTTACCATTGAGGAGCGGATCATTGACGATCACGTGGATACCGATGAAGAGCTGGTCACCCGTGCGCCCGTTGTGGTTGTCATGGGTCACGTTGACCACGGCAAGACATCTACCCTGGACGCCATCCGTAAGACCTCTGTCACCAAGGGCGAGGCAGGCGGCATTACCCAGCACATCGGTGCTTACACTGTGGACGTAAACGGCAATATGGTCACCTTCCTGGATACCCCCGGTCACGCTGCCTTTACCTCTATGCGTGCCCGTGGCGCCAAGAGCACCGATATCGCCATTCTGGTGGTTGCTGCCGATGACGGCATCATGCCCCAGACCATTGAGTCCATCAACCATGCCAAGGCTGCCGAAGTGCCCATCATTGTTGCCATCAACAAGATGGATAAGCCCGAGGCAAACCCCGACCGCATCAAGCAGCAGCTGACCGAGCATGAGCTGATCCCCGAGGAGTGGGGCGGCGAGACCATCATCGTTCCCATTTCCGCAAAGACCGGCATGGGTCTGGATGAGCTGCTGGAAATGGTCATCCTCACTGCCGAGGTGCAGGAGCTGAAGGCCAACCCCAACCGCCGTGCAAAGGGTACGGTTATTGAAGCAAGACTGGACAAGAACCGTGGCCCCATTGCAACACTGCTGGTGCAGAACGGCACACTGAACCAGGGCGATATCGTCATTGCCGGTACCGCTGTGGGTCGTGTCCGTGTTATGACCAATGATAAGGGTCGCAGCGTGAAGACTGCCGGTCCCTCTGTGCCCGTGGAGATCACCGGCCTTGCAGAGGTTCCCGCACCCGGTGACGAGTTCAACGCCGTTACCGACGAGCGTATGGCTCGTGAGCTGGTGGAGCAGCGTAAGCAGAAGATGAAGGACGATGCAGCCAACGCTATGCAGAAGGTCACTCTGGATAACCTCTTTGCCAAGATGCAGGAGGGCGAAATGAAGGAACTGCCTCTGATCGTTAAGGCTGACGTGCAGGGTTCTGCAGAAGCTGTGAAGGCATCCCTGGAGAAGATCTCCAATGAGGAGGTTCGTGTCCGTGTGATCCACACCGGTGTCGGCGCGATCAACGAGTCCGATATTCTGCTGGCATCCACCGCAGGTGCGATCATTGTCGGCTTTAACGTCCGTCCCGACTCCGGCGCCCAGGCAAGCGCACAGCGTACCGCTGTGGATATGCGCTTCTACCGTGTCATCTATGATGCCATCAACGAGATTGAGGCTGCTATGAAGGGTATGCTGGCACCCACCTTTGAAGAGGTGGTCATCGGTCATGCCGAGGTGCGTATGACCTACAAGGTCTCCTCTGTGGGCACCATTGCCGGTTGTATGGTCAAGGACGGCAAGGTTACCCGTGCTGCCCAGGTGCGTGTGCTGCGTGATAACATTGTTATTCACGAGGGCGAGGTTGGCTCTCTGCAGCGCTTCAAGGACGCTGCCAAGGAAGTCACCGCCGGCTACGAGTGCGGCATGAGCATCCTGAACTTCAATGACATCAAGGAAGGCGACGTCTTCGAGTGCTTCGTCATGGAAGAGGTCAAGCGATAAAACCATCAGCCGTGCCGCGCCCCGGCACGGCTGTTCCCACAATATTTGAAATCTACCATATAAGGAGGCTATAACATGGCATCCAATCGTATTGGACGTATCAATGAGGAGATCCAGAAGGAGCTGTCCTCTTTGATCCGCAATTTGAAAGATCCCAGAGTGCAGGACACCATGATCTCCATTACCCATGTGGAGGCAACACCTGACCTGCGTTATGCAAAAATTTTCGTCAGCTTCCTGCAGGAAGAGCGTGCAGCGGATGCCCTGAAGGGCTTGAAGTCCGCCGGTGGCTACCTGCGCCGTGAGCTGGGCAGAAGCCTGCAGCTGCGTTACACACCGGAGCTGGTGTGGGAAGCAGACGATTCCATTACCTATGGCGCAAAAATGCTGAAGCTTATCAATTCTTTAGAGGTAAAAAACGATGAGGAGTCTGACGAGAGCTGAAACCGCCGCCTATCTTTTGGGTCGCAACGGCTTTGCCATTGTGACACACCGCCGTCCCGACGGTGATACGTTGGGCAGTGCCGCTGCGCTGTGCCGTGCGCTGCGCAGCATCGGTAAGTCTGCCCATGTTCTCTACAATCCTGAGGTGACGGTAAAGTATGCCCATCTGCTGGAGGGAATCTCCAAGCCTGCCGCCCAGCCGGGAGACGTGGTTATTTCTGTGGATGTGGCTTCCCCCGGCATGCTGCCGGCAGCATTTTCCCACCTGCTGGGTCACATTGACCTGCGTATTGACCACCACCGTTCCAGCGAAAGCTTTACGGATTTTGAACTGGTGGATCCCCAGGCAGCAGCCTGCGGACAGATCATCTATGATATTATGACAGAAATGGGTGTCCACCTGGATAACCCCATGGCAAATGCCCTTTATACAGCTATCTCCACAGATACCGGCTGCTTCCGCTATGCCAACACCCAGAGCCGCACCTTTGAGGTGGCGGCAGCCTGCGCAGCGGTGAGCAAGGATCTGCCCATGCTGAATCAGGCGCTGTTTGAAACAAATTCCCTGAAGCGTTTGAAGCTTCAGGGCTGGATCATTGAGCATCTGCAGTTTTTGGCAGATGGCAAAATTGCCATTTGCGCCCTTCCCCTGGCGGTGGAAAAGGCAATGGAGCTGTCGGAGGACGATATGGAGAACATCTCCGGCTTCCCCCGGTCCATTGAGGGTGTGAAGATCGCCGCAACGCTGCGGCAGCAGGAGGACGGCATTGTGAAGCTGTCTGTCCGTGCTCTTCCCGAGTACGATGCCAGCGCTGTCTGCGCCGTCTTTGGCGGTGGCGGTCACCGTGGCGCTGCCGGTGCCAGCATGGATATGACCATGGAGGAAGCGGTGGAGGCGGTCATTAATGCCATGCCCAAACTGTAAGCGGTGAAAGTATGAACGGAATTGTAATTATAGACAAGCCTATGGACTGGACGAGCCAGGACGTGGTCAGCAAGCTCCGTGGTGTGCTGCACACAAAGCGCATCGGGCACGGCGGTACCTTAGACCCTATGGCCACCGGCGTGCTGCCGGTGTTTGTGGGACGTGCCACCCGTGGCGTGGAGTTCTTTGAGTATGCGGAAAAGACCTACGAAACGGTTTTGCGCCTGGGCATTACCACAACCACCGAGGATATCACCGGCACCGTGCTGACAGAGTCTCCGGTGGCGGTGACAGAGGCTGACCTGGAGGCAGCCCTGGAAAATTTCCGTGGAGATATTTTTCAGACCCCTCCTATGTATTCGGCCATTAAGATCGGCGGACAAAAGCTGTGCGACCTGGCCCGGAAGGGCAAAGAGGTGGAGCGCAAGCCCCGTCCCGTGACCATTCATCAGCTGACGCTGCTGTCCTTTGACGGTGTGAAGGCAACGCTTCGTGTGCGCTGCTCCAAGGGTACTTATATCCGCACCTTGTGCAAAGACATCGGTGCGGCGCTGGGCTGTGGCGGCTGCATGGAGTCCCTTCGCAGAACAGCTGCCGGCGCTTATTCCATTGCGGAGGCAGTGCCGCTGCAGCAGCTGGTGGAAGCTGCCGACCCGGAGCGCTTCCTGCGCCCGGTGGACACCATGTTCACAGAGTATACGGCAGTCACCCTTACGGAAAAGCAGGCGCTGCGCTGCCGTAACGGAAACAGCTTTACCATTGCGCTTCCCGACGGCACTTACCGTGCCTATGACGGGGAAGGAAATTTCCTCATGCTTGCCAAGGTAGAGGAAAATGTTATGTCAACCATTAAAAGCTTCTTTGAAGTGGGATAACTATGAAAGAAAAATGCATCTATGCCCTGGGCTTCTTTGACGGGGTACATCTGGGTCACCAGGCGCTGCTGCGTGCCTGCCTGACACTGGCAAAAGAGAATAATTGCCGTGCCGGTGTGGTGACCTTTGCCACCCACCCCGACGGCCTTGTGTCCGGCAAGACACCGGAACTGATCAACACCGTGGAGCAGCGTGCGCAGCTGCTGTACGGCTGCGGCATGGATTCTGTGATCGCACTGCCCTTTGACAAGAAGCTGATGACCACCCACTGGTCTGTGTTTTTAACTGACCTGGTGGAGCAGGGTGCCGCCGGCTTTGTGTGCGGCAGCGATTTTCGCTTCGGCGCAGGTGGCGACGGTACGGCCCGAAAGCTGCAGGGCTTTTGTGAAAGTCGCAGCTTGCCCTGCGCCATCGTACCCCAGCAGGAGCTGGACGGTGTCCGTGTTTCCTCCACCCATATCCGCAGCCTTTTGGCTGTGGGTGACGTGGAAGAGGCAAACCGCTACCTGGGTCATGCCCATGTGCTGACCGGGCAGGTGATCGCCGGCAAGCAGCTGGGACGCACCATCGGCGTTCCCACCGCAAACCTGGCGCTGCCGGAGGGGCTGGTACAGCCTGCCTTCGGTGTGTATGCCTGCTATATTCATGTGGAGGGAAAAAAATACAAGGCGGTGACCAATGTGGGCATGCGTCCCACTGTAGACGGGGATCACGTGACCGTAGAGCCCTGGATTCTGGACTTTGAAGGGGACTTGTACGGCAAGACCGTCTCCCTGGAGTTCCGCAAATTCCTCCGCCCGGAAGAAAAGTTCCCCTCCCTGGAAGCGTTGAAACAGCAGATCCAAAAAGACGCCGAAAAAACAAAAGCGCTTCTTTAAGCACCGTCGTCAGACGGTGCTTTTATTTTGGTATCGTGATGGTTAATACGATCTGATGCTCCGTTTCTTTCCGCTCGGAAATGGCCGGGATGCCGTTTTGCTGGAAACGGGACAGCGCCTGGGTCACATTTTTCAGGAAACCGATAATGTCCGTCTTTGCAGGCCGCTGGGTGGGATTTGTAAGCAAGGAAGCTATGTACTGCTCTGCCCGTGCCACACTCATATTTGCCCTGGCAATGTTTTCAATGGCAATCAGCTTCATTTCCTCTGTGGGAAGCTTTAAAAGCGCACGGGCATGGCGCTCTGTCAGCTCGTGATTTCGCAGCTGCTCCAGAACCGGCGCAGAATGCCGCAGCAGCCGCAGCTTGTTGGCCACGGCGCTTTGGCTTTTTCCCAGCAGCCGTGCCGCCTGCTCCTGGCTCATGGAAAATTCCTCCATTACACGGCTGATGCCCCGTGCCAGCTCAATATAATCCAGATCCTGCCGCTGGAGATTTTCTACCAGTGCGGTCATGGCAGACTCGCTGTCATCCATTTGCATGACGATGCAGGGAATCTCCGACAGGCCTGCCTGTATGGCGGCACGCAGGCGCCGCTCCCCGGAGATCAGCTCATAGTAAACACCCATGCGCCGCACGGAAATGGGCTGCAGCACACCGTGCTGACGGATGGACTCGGACAGCTCCGAAAGAGATTCCTCCCGAAAAATTTTCCGTGGTTGTGCCGGATTGGCACGAATGGTTCTGGCAGGCAGGAACACCACTCTACCGGTTTCCATATAGGTTCTCAATTTTTGACATTGCATGGCGCATCCTCCTATTGGGTAGTGCTACCAGTTTACACCGAAAGGCCACAGAAAAACCACGAATCAGGAAGCAAGCTTCAAAAAAACAGGGACAATCTTCCCATGACGTTGCAAAGAAAGCGGTATTGTGCTACAATATTTGAAATAAGTGAGGTGCCTTATGGAAACTTTGAAATTATACTATGAAAACTGTCACAGACGGGAATTTATTTCCACTGTTACTTCTTGTCGGGAAGCAAAAGAGGGCTTTTGGGTGACCTTGAATGCCACCGCCTTCTACCCCGAAGGCGGCGGTCAGGACTACGATACCGGCATTTTGGGAACAGCCCGTGTGCTGGCAGTACGGGAAGAGGAGGGCATTGTCCTCCATTTGTGCGACAGCCCTCTTGCGGTGGATACCATAGTGGAAGGGCGTGTGGACTGGGAGAAGCGGTTTGACCTGATGCAGCAGCACACCGGCGAGCATATCGTGTCCGGCATCATTCATAAAATGTTCGGCAGCCATAACGTGGGCTTCCACATGGGTTCCGACGTGGTGACCATTGATTTTGATGCCCCCATCCCCCTGGAGATCCTGCCGGAAATTGAGCGGCAGGCCAATGAGGCGGTGTTTCTGAACCTGCCGGTGCTGTGCAGTTACCCCTCCCCGGAGGAACTGCCCCAGGTGCAGTACAGAACCAAAAAGGCGCTGCCCTGGCCGGTACGCATTGTGGAGATCCCCGGCTTTGACACCTGCGCCTGCTGCGGTGTCCACGTGGCAAATACCGGTGAGATCGGCTATATCAAGATCTTGTCCTGCATTAAATTCCACGAGGGTGTCCGTATGGAAATGATCTGCGGCGGCAGAGCGGTTACTTACATGGGTAAAATTTTTGAGCAAAACCGGCTGGTGAGCCAGGCATTTTCCGCAAAGCTGTTGGAGACCGGCAGCGCCGCCCAGCGGATGAACGAGACATTTTCGGAGGAAAAATTCCGTGCGGTTAGCCTGGAGCGGCGGCTGTTTGATGCCATTGCCCGGTCCTTCCGGGACAAGGGCGATGTGGTCTACTTTGGCGAGGCGCTGGACTCTGCCACTGTGCGGCAGCTGGCAGACAAGATCGCAGATTCCTGCGGCGGTACGGCGGCTGTATTTTCCGGCAAGGACGGAGAAGGCTACAGCTTCGCCCTGGTGAACAAGTCCGGGGATGTGAAAGCTTTGGGACTGTCCCTCAACGAAGCCCTCTCCGGCAGAGGCGGCGGCAAGCCCGGCTTCTTCCAGGGCAGCGTGAAAGCTACGAGAAATGAGATCAAAGCCTTTTTCAATAAATAAAAATCCGTGTCATTGCGAGCCTTGCAAAGCAAGGCATGGCAATCCCCTTGCTTACGGGAATTTTGCCACCGCAATGACACGTTTTTTCATACGACCGGGACGTGCTGCATAGGCTGTTTTCAAGGAGGGGTCAGAATGAAACGAACGGTTTCTTTTGTTATGGCAGTATTGCTGCTTTTTTCTGCGCTGCCCTTTGGTGCGGCGGCAGTGGACTTGCAGATAGAGGGGAAAAGCGCTGTGCTTATGGACAGCGCCACCGGCACGGTGCTGTATGAAAAGGATGCCCACACAGCGCTGCCGCCTGCCAGTGTCACAAAGGTGATGACCTTGCTGCTGGTTATGGAGGCGGTGGATTCCGGGAAGATCAAAATGACAGACACGGTCACCGCATCGGAGACAGCAGCGGAAAAGGGCGGAAGTCAGATCTACTTAAAAGTAGGGGAGACGATGTCCGTGGAGGATATGGTCAAATCCATCGCTGTCAGCTCTGCCAATGACTGCGCCTGCGCCATGGCGGAGCATATTGCCGGCAGTGAGGCGGGATTTGTGGAGCTGATGAACAAACGGGCAAAGGAGCTGGGGATGGAAAACACCCACTTTGTCAACTGCACCGGGCTGGACGATGACCAGGCGGCAAAGGACCATCTGATCTCGGCGTATGACATTGCCCTTATGTCACGGGAGCTGCTGGTGAACCACCCGGACATTAAAAAATATACCACCATTTGGATGGACACCGTGCGGGATGGCACTTTCGGTCTTTCCAATACCAATAAAATGGTGCGGTTTTATAAGGGCTGTACGGGACTGAAAACCGGCTTCACCTCCGGGGCAGGCTACTGTCTGTCTTCTGCGGCAGAGCGTGACGGCACGGAGCTGATTGCCGTGGTCATGGGGGCGGAGACGTCGGCAAAACGGTTTTCTGCCTGCAAATCCATGCTGGATTACGGCTTTGCCAACTACTGCGTTTACCGCCCGGAGGTCACAGACGGCAGTGTGGCGGTGAAAATGGGAAAAGAAGAGGCAGTGATGGCTGTGCCGTCCCAAAATACGCCCGTCCTGCTGGAAAAATCTCTGCGGGATTCTGTTACTACCGAGCTGACACTGGAGCCGTTTGTCACAGCCCCCGTGTCCAAAGGACAGCGCCTTGGCACAGCCACAGTGAAGGCTGGGGATAAAATACTGGCGCAGATCCCTTTGGTTTCCCAAGTCTCCGTTTCCCGTCTTACCTTTTGGGATATTTTCAAAACCCTCCTGCACCAAGCCGCAGGATAAACGGAACATAAAACTGCCTCCCATGGTTTATCCATGGGAGGCTGCGTTTTATTCGTCTTTAAATGCAGGAAACAAGGGCACGGGTGTCTTGCCGGTGAAGGGGAACTGACCTAAAATGCCGTCTACAAAGGCACGCATGGTGTCATGATCCGGAGAATAGGCATTGATGAAAGCGCCGATGCTTTCAAAATAATTATAATAAATAGAAGTTGCGCCAAAGGATACGCCCACAGACTTTTCTGCGCCGAAGGAAAGGCTGTGATACAAGGTGTTCAAGTCTTCCTTTCGGGAGAATACAGACATACCCAGAGGACGGCTTTGGGCAAGGAATGCGGCATACACGATAATATCGCACGCCTGGCTGATCTCCTGCAGCAGCTTTTTGCCGGAGAGGCGCTCATAAATGACGGCTTCAATGCCGTGGGCGGCAAAGGCTTCCTTCATGACCTCCAAGGATTTGAGAAATACCGCATCGGGGGATACGTTAATAATGGCGGCTTTTTTCACTTTCTTGGGGTCAAAGGGCAGAAGCTCGCCACGGTTGGTGATCAGGGTCATGGCATGCTTGCCGATCTCATAGGATACCCGGGGAATGTCTTTTTGCTCTTCCTCTGTCAGGGGAACAAAGGTTTCCTCCCCGAAAAGACCGATCTTTTCTTTCAGTTCCAGCACACGCAGGCAAGCTTCGTCCACCCGTTCCATGGTAACACGCCCGGTTTCCACTGCTTTTTCCATCACGTCAATGTAATCCATATCGGTGAAAAGGATAATGTCATTTCCGGCGTTGAAGCACTCAATATACATATCCTCGTGGGAGAAAGCGGCGGTCAGACCCTTCATGCTCACCGCATCCGTGACCACAAGACCCTGGAAGCCCAGGTCGTTGCGCAGCAGGTCAATGACCTTTTTGGATGCAGAAGCAGGACGGGGGAGGCCGTTGGCAGTGATGGAATCGTCCATGGCCGGAACAGCGCTGTGGGAAGTCATAACAGTAAGCACACCGGCATCAATGGCGGCTTGCCAGACTTTTCGGTCTTTTGCGTTCCACTCTTCCATGGTCTTTCGATTACAATTATTGCAGAAATGGGGGTCACGGTAATCCTTGCTGGAGCCGGGGAAATGCTTGGCGCTGGCGGCAACGCCAACATCTTGGATGCCTTTGATCAGGGGTGCGGCAATTTTTGCGGCGATCTCCGGATCGGCGGAAATTCTGCGGATGCCGCCGGTGGAGAAGAAATTGGTATGCAGGTCAACAACCGGGCTGAAGGGCCAGTTCACACCCATGGAGCGCATTTCCTTTGCCCAATAATAAGCGCGCTTGTAAGCCAGCGCTTCAGAACCTGCCGCACCCATGGCCATGTTCGTGCCGAAGGCATGCAGCTCCGGGTACAGCGTATTTGCGCCGTACTCACAATCGCCGGAAATCAGCAGGGGGATGGGAAGCTGTGCATTCAACTTGGAAAAGGCAGCGTTTGCCTCTGCCGGGGTGGCAAGGGGTGTGCCGTCATCTTGTATCAAAGTGCTGCCATTGACATAAAGACCGCTGTAGGGGTACTTGGTGAAGCAGGCAAGATAGCCTCCCCGGGCAGGAATTGCTTTGGCCAGTGCAGAGGGACTGGGAATGCCGGTCTGACCCAGCTTTTCCCGTAGTGTCATTTTAGAAATATCAGGCTTCGTAAAAATCGCTCCTTTGTCGGGTATTGTGGGCTGCGCTTACTTGGCAATCACATCTACGATAACATTTTGCTCGTTCAGTATAAGTTCCATCTCGGCGGCGGCTGCGACCTTTTGGGAAGTGGCTTCGTCAATGCAGAGCATGTTCTTGACCTCGGTGCCGTTCTTATATAGAACCACATGGTAGAAACCGTTGGCAACGGCTGTAGCAGGCTTACCGGGTGAGGGGTTCAAGTAGGTGGCACCATCGGAGGCGGGAATAAATTCAGGCGTATTGTAGTCATCTCCTTTGTCCGCTACTTCGTTACCGGAAGCGGCAAAGATGGTAGATAGCTGTCCGATCAGCTGCTCCTGCAGAAGCTCGGCAGTACCGGCGGGGTACTTGCTGATGGGTGCTTCGTAGGTGATAGCCCAACTGTAGGAGGCCGGTGTGGGAAGGTAGCCTTGCGCTTCGTTGGCGCAGGATGCATAGAATGTCATCTTAAACTGGGAAGCGTCACGGACTGCCATGGCATTGGTGTCAAAAATTTCAAAGGGAGCAGTGACACAGGCCCAGTCACCGATGGAGAAGGCGTACAGAGGCACAGTAATGGGAGAGCCATCCTTATTCGGCGTTTTCCAAAGATTTTCACTCAGTTGGATCTTATCCAGTTTGCCGGGCGTCAGGCTGTTTTCAATCACGTTGGAGACATTGCTTGCCAAGTGCTTGCCCAGCTCAACATAGTCTCTGGAGACGAATTCGCCATCAATATGGGAGTGGTTGTTGACGTTGCCGGAGCCGCTGAGGACGAAGGAAACCTCGCAGTCGTACATGGCTTCCAGTTCACTGCGGAGAATGCCGGGATAGTTGGGGCCTGCCATATAGTAGATGCTCTTATCAACGGCTTTGGGGTGGCCGCACCAGTTGACGAGAATCACATCCTTGTCGTTTTTACGGGTGAACTTGACTACCTGCAACAGATTATCCACTTTGGTTGCATGGCCGATGAACTGATCCTGGGGAACAGGGCCTAAATTATGACCCTGATAGGTGCCGTTTGCCAACAGACAGTGACGAACGGAATTGGTGTCGTCAACACGGGTGAAGCCTGTCTCCATGGTGGCGGGTTTTAGGTCAGCAATGGCTTCCTTCGCACCCTTCAGGACTTGCTCCCAAACCAGGAGAAGATAGGGCGCAATATTGGGATGATCCTGAGAATAGTCGGGAGCACTGTGACAGTGGGAGGCGGTAAAGAGAATGTGACTGACAGGAATGCCTGTTTCCTCGGAGATCTGCTTACGGCATGTATCAAACACAAACTTATCGCTGTTGGTCAGGTCATGGGAGATCAGCAGAACGATCTCTCCTTCGGTATCGGCAAAAGCCACGCAGGTGGCGTACATGGGCTCCAAATAACCCTCAGAGATACGCTCCATGGCATCACCGTAGCCACGGAGGGGTACGGGATCGGTGGGGGTGATATCGGCTTTGGCATAGCCTACGGAGAATTCGGTTATAGCCGTGGAATCTCCCGTGTTTCCGCAAGCAGCAAAAAGGCTCAAAGACAGTGTGATGCATAAGATCAGCGCAAGTAATCTTTTCATGGGTTTTCCTCCTTTAACGTCTTTCCATGGGCGGTAAATAGGCTTCGGGGGGTATAGCAAGAAATTCTTCGCTCATCATGTAATCACACATGCTGCGAACAAAAGCAAGCTTTTGAAGCTTGATGGCAAGGGGGGCATAACGCTCACCTATGATTTCCAAATTGAACAGACCCTTGTAGTCAATGTCCTTTAAAGCCTGCATGACCTCCTGCCAGGGAACACCCCGACGGGCGCTGAAGGGCATTTGATGGCTGTCCTCGGTGCCGTTGTTGTCCGTAATGTGCAGCGCCTGCAGCAAATCGCCTGCACCCAGAATGAAATCCCGGAAGGATTCCTCCGTGTGTCCGGCGGTACGGGTCAGGTGCAAATGCCCCGTGTCCAGGCAGATGCCGAGGTTTTTGCCGCCGGCATCGTTTATGAGCGTTTTGATTTTGGCAGCATCGTAACAATAGGGGAGGGTGTGTACGTTTTCAATGCAAAGGGTCATGCCGGAGCCATCCACATAGTCTGCAAGCTTTCCCAGATAACAGATCCAGCGGTTGTACCGCTCCTCCGGGGACAGCTCGTTGCCGCCGTTGACATGAAGCACCGCACTGCGGATGCCGGCAGCCATAAACATATCCATTTCCGGCTTTAAACGTTCCATTGCAGAATCGTCGCAAAGACCGCCGTTGAATGTCAGGTGTCCCTGCAAAACCTTGTAGCCAACACTGTCTGCGTATTCTTTCAGCGTTTTACCGGCAGCAATCGGGTCGCCGCAACTGTTCAGTAGTTCCCAATAATGCTCGGTGGACAGTTCACCATGAAAAAAACCGGCTTTTACCAAACTGGAAATGGCTTCTCTCACAGACATGGTATTAAAATAAGGAAGCCAAACAGAGATAGGAAAGTTCATGTTATACCTCACTTTTTTGTTTTTGCGCTGAATGGTTTCGTACCTTTTCAACAATGGCTTTCAGCTGCTCCGGGGTGCGGAAGAAGAAAAATACAATAACAAAGGAAACCACCGCATCCACTGCCCAGCTGATGATCTGTCCCCAAAAAGCACCTTCTAAGTGCAGTGTGGGTACCAGCAGAATTGTGGCGGCAACACGGATGGCGCTGCAAAACAGGGTGATGCCCAAAACTGTGGTCACAGAGCCGAGACTGCGCATGTAGGCATGATACATATGTCCGATCAGCTGTACATACACAAAGGGCAGATAGAACGATGCATAGCGGACAGCGTAGTTATAAGCATCCCCCAAAACCCCGGAGGGGAAGAAGATGGTGGTAATGGGCTTGGCGAAAATGCAGGGGATGAGAACAAAGGGCAGCAGCATCAAGCAGTTCAGAAGAAAACCGATGCGGACACCCCGGGGCAGCTTCCTGTGATCGCCCTTGCCCACACATTGGGAGGTGTAGCTGGTAAAGGCATTGGTAACGGCCCAAAGGCTGACAGTGGCAATGTTGTAGAGTCTGTTGGAAATGTTGAAAGCGGTGGTGGCATCGGCACCCAGCGCGTTGACGGAGGGGGCGATCAGCAGACCCACACCGTGGAAGGCCATCTGCTGCACCGCCGCCGGAATGGCATAGCGAAGGGAGCCTTTGACGCCGGAAAACCGGAAGCGGTAGGCCTGCTTTTCCGTGGGCAGCTCCTTGAAGACCCGACGGAGCAGAAGCAGGTAGCACACAGTGGACACACCGCTGGAGAGTACGGTGAAAAAGGCAAGTCCACCCACACCCAGCTTCAGTACCAGCGTTGACAGCAGGTTGCCGCCGATTTTGAATATGGCGGCGATGAAAGATACGTAGAGGGAGAAGGAGGTGCAGCCCAAAGCATACAGCGCCTGCACCAGCAGCATGTTCACATAGGTGAGCATGTAACCCATGGTGAAGATCATGAAATAGCGCTCCGCATCTGCACGCAAAATGGGGTCTACCTTCAGGTAGTCCATAATGGGATCACGGAAGGTCACGGAGAGAATGCTGATGAGAAAGGAAACGGCAACCACAAAAATGCCGTTGCTCACAATATCCCGTTTGACGGCGGCGTGGTCACCCTTGCCGAACTGCTGGGCAATGTAAATACCGAAGCCTGCGGCAAAGCCGTTGAAAAGAGAGTGGAAGACGTTTTCGTAAGAGCCGGTGGCGCTGACAGCGCCCAGGGCGTACTGGCTGATAAACTTACCTGCGATCACCGCATCCACAGTGCTGTAGACCTGGGACAGCAAATAGGAAAGCAGCAGGGGGAAGGCAAAGCCGAGAAAGGCTTTGTAGGTATTTCCCTCTGTGAGATTTTTTGTGAATTTCATGGTTGCGCCTCCTTGACACAGAACGGGGCAAATGTTACCATAAGTTTATCACTTTCTCAAACTGTGTCAATATAGGTTTGATATTTTGAAACTTTCTCAAACTTTCTCATGAGAGGGCTGCGCTATGTCACAAAAATTACGGCAGGATCAGATCCTGCACATATTGGAAAAACAAGGCTATGTAACCGTTCGTTATTTGGTGGAGCGGCTGCACTACAGCTCTGCCACCATTAACCGGGATTTGAATGCCATGGAGGCGCTGCGGCTTGTAAAGAGAAGCTACGGCGGCGTGGAAATTGCCAAAAGGGGTAATCTTCCGGCGCTGCAGGAGCGGCAGTTTTACATGAAAAAAGAAAAGCGCCGGGTGGCAAAGGCTGCCGCAGCGTTGATACAGAACGGGGACACAGTGTTTTTGGACGGCAGCACCACGGTGCAGTACATTCTGCCGTTTCTTTCGGAGAAAAAGAACCTGCACGTGATCACCAATAATATGCGCCTTGCCATTGAGTTGGGCGGCTATGATATGGAGGTCACTTGCCTGGGCGGACGTATTGCGGAGCGTCCCCATGTGCTGGCAGGCGAGGAAACCGTGGAGAACGCCCAGCATTACCGGGCAAATAAAATGTTCTTTTCCGTGGACAGCGTGACCTTGGACGGTGAAATCCACAGTACCTATTATTTATTGTATAAAACCATGCTGCAAAATAGTGACGAGGCTTATTTTTTAACAGACAAGACCAAAATCACCCAGCAGATGGACAAGATACTTTGCGATTTCTCAAAGCTTTCCGGTGTGATCTCTGATTTTGAATTCCCCGAAGCCACAAAGTCCAGATACCCCAACACAAAATTTATTGTTGCAGAAGAATGATTTTATTTCAGTGCTTGCCTTTACTGCTGTGTGGTGGTAAAATAAAGAAAAAAGCGAAAAGGAGTTTTGATTATGAGCAATAAACTTCAGGCAGGATTTGCCAGAATCGTGTGCCTTCCGGATAATCTGGTGGCGCATATTGCAGGCAATGACGCAAAAACCGATATTTCCGTTGACGGCTTGCGTGACGAGCTGGCTGTTACCTGCATCGCTCTGCAGGAGGGTGGAAAGACCTATTTGATATATACCTGTGACACGGTAACGATCAACGATTTTTACCACCACATCAAGGAGATGGTCACCGAAGCCACCGGTGTTCCCGGTGAGAACATCGTTCTCAATGCTACCCACACCCATTCTGCGCCGACCATAAAAAATGACCTCCCCGGTAAGGAGGAATACCTTGCCAAATTCAAAATTGCCTGTGTGGATGCGGCAAGAGCCGCCATTGCTGACCTGAGCGAAGCAAGTCTGTCCTACGGCAGCGCACAGACCAGAAACATGACCTTTGTTCGTCACTACTGGATGCTGGACGGTTCTTCCTACGGCAACGGTCACGGTTCTGTTGCCCCCGGCTTTAAGTCCCACATGTATGAGGGTGACCCGGAGTGCCAGATCCTGAAATTTACACGTCCTGCAGAGGGCAAGAAGGACATCATTATGATCAATCTGGCTGCCCACGCCACCATTTGCAGCGGCAAGGACCTGAAGACAAAGCTGTCTGCTGACTTTCCCTACTATGTCCGTACCTATGTGGAAAAGAACACGGATGCCCACTGCGCTTATTTCATCGCAGCCGGCGGCGACTCCACACCCAACAGCCGCATGGGGCTGTCTCCTTACGGAAAAGATCCCAATGCGTTTGGTACACGTCTGGGTGAATACGTGGTGGATCAGCTGGACAACCTCACCGCTGCAGAAGGCGATGATGTGACCCTTTACGGTGAGATTTATACTGCCAAGCGCATGAAGGAAGGCGTAGAGGACGAAGTTCGCCTTGCCCACGCAAGAGAGGTGCTGGCGCTGCGTACCAAGTTCGGCAGCCACAGAGCTCCGGAGGTTGTGGCAAAGGTGAAGGAGTACGGTTTCCACACCAACTTTGAGGCATCCGGTCTTGTGGGCCGTGCCAATGCACCGGAGTCCGGTTCTTTCCCCATCCATGCCATGGCCATCGGCAACGTGGGCATTACCTTCTTCCCCGGCGAGCTGTTCAGCACCTTCGGTAAGGAGATCAAGGCAAACAGCCCCATGGCATTTACCTTTGTGGTCACCTGCTCGGAAGACCACCAGCTGTATTTCCCCAATGAGATCGGCTGCGAGCATAAGTTCTACGAGTACGGCATTACCCGCTACGAACGTGGCACCGGCGGCGCCGTCGGCAACCGCTACTGCCAGATCTTCGCAGAACACATGAAACGATAAAAGAAACCGGGTGCTTGCCTTGACCAAGGCAAACACCCGGTCAGTTTGTCATAGCTCCCAAGCCGTCAAAACATAAACTTTTGCTGGCTTGGGGACATGCTTATTTATCACCGAGTTAACATAACACGGATAGGCGCCCGACCGGTGTATCCAAGAACCCTCAAACCGTCAAAACGCAAGCTTTTGATGCCTTGGGGGCATGCTTATTTATTTCTGAGTTAACATAACGCGGAGAAGCGCCCGACCGGTATATCAAAGACCCCGATCCGTCAAAACGCAAGCTTTTGATGGCTTGGGGGCATGTTTATTTATCACCGAGTTAACATAACGCGGAGAGGCGCCCGACCGGTGTAGCAAAGAACCCTCAAACCGTCAAAACATAAACTTTTGATGGCTT
>JAFYNQ010000001.1 GCA_017548065.1 Oscillospiraceae bacterium | reverse complement strand
CCCTCGTCAGAGGGGGCCTTGGTGCGGTGCAAGCTTTCCTCATTACGCACCAGCGCACGAAGAGCGGCTCTTTGCGAGTCGCAAGGGGGCCTTACGCAGTTGGCGGATCGTACTTACGCGTTGACGCGTTACGCGAGGAATAAGGGGTTATACCCCTAAATGACAACCACCGGCTTCGCCGGTGGATGTGTTTTTTATTGCATTTCCGTGGAAAGCGTACTATAATGAACCCATTAAAGCAGATTTTGAAGGGAGTACGGTATGAAACGGTTTTTAAGTGTATTGATCCTTTTGGGGCTAATGGTGTCAGTGTTCCTGGTGGGAGCAGTGGCTGACACACCCACTGACGAGGAGATCCTGCAGCAGCGGCGGCAGATCGCCATGGATTACATGCGTGAAATGGCAACGGTGATCTGGCGTGCCACGGAGGATATTGACTACCTCACCGCCATTAAGCAAGATCCCAACGATGTGGAGCCCGGCACGGGACTTTCCCGTATTACCCTGGTGGCAGGCAGACTGTATCAGGGCATTCCCTATTCCTACTCCGGCTCCACCGGCGAGAGCTTCCTGGACTTTGGCACTGACGAGGACGGCGACGGCATCTACGAGATCTCCGGCCTGTCCTGGCGTGCCCTCCACGGCAACTCTGCCTATACCTCCCGTATCGGCAATGATTGCTCCGGCGCTTTGAATCATGCCTGGGGTCGCTTCGGCGCTTCCAATGATTTCTGCAAGACCCGTCAGTACACCGCCGCCCACGGCTATTACCCGGTGGGTGACTATGATACCTTCGGTGTGACGGACTATCATACCTACATTCTGGACAGCGGTGTGGAAGGTACGGAAGCCATCTGCCAGCAGAACGGCAAGGAGGTCATGTATCAGGCCTATACCCAGCTTCAGCCTGCGGATGCCATCGTTCAGTACAAGGGCGGCGGACATACCATGATGATCGTGGATGTGGACGTTGTCTACACCGAAGACGGCAAAATTGACCCCAAGCTGAGTACCGTCACCACGGTGCATCAGTCCCGTGGCTACTGCAACACCTCCGAGGAAGCCCATTATTTCCATGAGGGGCTGCAGGAAGAGGTGTACCAGATCTGCGGCGTGGACGATGTGTTCACCTTTGAAAAGCTGTATAATACCGACTACCTGCCGGTGACCTGCAAGGAGCTGCGTGACCCCAGCCCCATCCCCGAAATGTACATTGAGGACTCTGTGGCGCAGCCGGATGCGGATACCATCGTGGACGGCATCATCTCCTCCAACCGCATCATTGACAAAGCCACCATGACCATCACCGACACCCAGGGCAAGGTGCTGCAGCAGGGTTCTGTCTTCACCCAGCGTCTGTCGGACACCAGCTTCTATGGCTTCAATATGCGCCAGTTTGTAAATGACGGCTACCACACCATGCAGGGCTATGTGAATCCCTACGTGTTGCCTGCCGGCACTTACCACTGCAAGGTGGTCTGCCGCCTCACCGGCGGTCAGGAGATCACCGTCCGTGACTTTGATTATAACTGGGTTCCTGTCCGGGAACGCACTGTGGATCACAGCGGCACGACCTGCCCCATGTGCGGCGCTACAGATATTACCTGGGAGGTTATGACCGGCGGTAATGCCGATATCGTCTATCTTACCGGTGAGCATCTGCACTACTACCTGGCAGAGGACATTTCCAATACCAAGTTCTACCGTCTCTCTCAGGAAGGTACCATGGTGTGCCTGGATCTGAACGGTCACACCATCACCAGCAAGCAGCGTGTTTTTGAGATCCCCACAGACACCACCCTGAATATCATGGGCAGCGGTACTGTAGCAGGCGCAAATGCCACCACCTACAAGGGCGCAGCTCTGGACGTATTCGGCCGTGTGAATATTTTCGGCGGTACTTACAAGCTGAACAAGGCCATGGAGTTCCCGGTGATCACCACCCGTGGCTTCTATGCCCGTGTGGATATGTATGACGGTGTCACTGTCCAGGGACGAGAGGACGTGAACACCCCCAATGTATTGCTGGTGCAGGGCATCTTTAATATGCACGGCGGTGTTGTCACCGGCGGTCGTGCAGAAAACGGCGGCAACTTCCACGTGGGCTACAAGACCGGGGAAGCTACCGACGGCAGCGATACCTACGAGTGCCAGCTGAATATGTTCGGCGGCACCATCCAAAGCGGCACAGCCACGGGACGTGGCGGCAACGTATATGTTGTGAATGAGGGCAATGCTGTCTTCTATGAAAAGGCGCTGGTCACCGGTGGCTCTGCCACCAACGGCGGAAATATTGAAGCCTACAACGGCGGCGATATCGTCATCAACGGCAGTACCGTCACCGCAGGTAAGGCTACCAGCCGAGGCGGCAATCTGTATGCCTACGGCATTGACGTGATGTCGCAGATCATCGTAAACGATGCCCTGATTGAAAACGGTGAAGCCGGTGCTGCCGGCGGTAACGTGGAGTCCTTCGGCGGCACGGTGATTTTGAACAACAGTACCATCCGTGGCGGCAAGACATTGAATTCCAGCACCTACGGCGGCAACATTGACGTGCGCCGTGGCGGCACAGTTACACTGAACAGCGGCACGGTTGCAGACGGCGAGGCTGTGCGCCGTGGCGGCAATGTGTGCGTCACTAACCAGGGTGTGTTTATTATGAACGGCGGCACCGTTTCCGGCGGTATCATAGGCAGTAACGGCACCTATGGCAAGAGCATCTTTGTGTATTCCAAAGGCAGCATGGTCATGAACGGCGGCACAGTGGAAGCCGCCATCGCCGACGGCGGCTTCGGCAACAGCGCTTATATCTACGATGACTCTACCCTGACCATTGCAGGCAACGCAACCATTTCCCAGTCCCAGGGCATCTACCTGGCAAGCGGCGGCAAGCTGCAGGTGGACAATTCCTTTGCCGGCACCGCCGGTGTCCGCTGGGCAAACCTGACCATGACAGAAAATCTTGTGGTGGCAGAGACCTCCGGTGTCTGCGGCAGCACCGTTGACGGTGTATTCACCTCCGGCGGCAGCTTCACCGGCACACTGGTCTGCGAGACCATGACCCAGGGCTATGCCGTGGGTGTAAACGGTCAGCTGCAGGTCATGTCCGCTGACCACACCTGGGATGCCGGTGTTTACACCGAGCCTACCACCGAAGCCGACGGCTTCACCACCTATACCTGCACCCTTTGCGGCAAAGAAAAGACCGAGCGCCACGAAGGCACAAAGCTGCCCCAGCAGGCAGAAAATGCCATTGTGCAGCAGCCCGAGTCTGTCACTGTTGACACCGGCGCTACTGTGCAGTTCAAGGTTGAGGTTGAAGGCGACGTTGTCTCCTACAAGTGGGAGTACCGTAAGGTTTGGAAGTTCTTCAACACTTCCATGACCGGTTACAACACCGACACCCTGACAGTTGCAGCAAACGGCGCCCGTAACGGCTACGGCTACCGCTGCACCATCACCTTCGCTGACGGCACAGTTCTGGTTTCCGACGTTGCAAAGCTGACTGTTAACACCTTCATCACTGACGTGCAGAACCCCAATGACCAGACCGTGGTTCTGGGCTACAAGGGTCAGTTCACCGCT
>JAFYNQ010000004.1 GCA_017548065.1 Oscillospiraceae bacterium | reverse complement strand
GGTCATGTCCATCGGTGAGAATATGCAGATCCGCCGTTTTGACCGTTTCGCAAGCAATGTTTCTGTTGCTTACGTTCACATGGGCGGTACCCACGGTGTTCTGGTTAACCTGGAAGCTGACGTGGACGCTACCGAGATCGGTAAGAACGTCGCTATGCAGATCGCTGCTATGAACCCCAAGTACTGGGACAAGGCACAGGTTCCCCAGGAGGATGTTGACAAGGAGCTGGCTGTTCAGGTCGCTCTGATGGACAACGATCCCAAGATGGCTTCCAAGCCCGCAGAGGTCAAGACCAAGATCGCTGCCGGTAAGATGGCTGCTTTCTACAAGGAGAGCTGCCTGCTGCAGCAGGACTTCGTCCGCTCCGACCTGTTCAAGGGCGACGTTGCAGGCTACATTGCTGATGCTGCTAAGAAGCTGGGCGGTTCCGTTAAGTTCGTTGATGCTATTCACTACATCAAGGGTGAGGGCATTGAGAAGAAGGAAGACAACTTCGCAGAAGAGGTTGCTGCACAGATCGCCGGCGCTGGCAAGTAATTAAATAAAATCAGGAGCTGTCTCATGTGAGACAGCTCCTTTTTTGTTTACTTATCTTCTTCTGCCACCAGGTCAATGGTGATGGACTTGGTTTTTGCGTTCAAACGCTGGTATTTCACACCGGCAGCATCCAGCATGCGCTTGGAAGCACGGACACCGGGGGTGTTGGCATATTTATCGGACAGATAAATAACCTCCTTCACACCGCTTTGAATAATTGCCTTGGCGCACTCGTTGCAGGGGAACAGACCTACATACACACGGCTGCCACGAAGATCACGTCCGTTGGCATTCAAAATGGCGTTCAGCTCTGCGTGGACAACATAGGGGTACTTGGTCTCGTCACCGTCTCTGCCCCAGGGGAATTCGTCATCGGAGCAGCCCTTGGGCATGCCGTTGTAGCCGGTAGAGATGATAATATCCTCCTGAGATACGATGCAGGCACCGACCTGGGTGTTGGGATCCTTGCTTCTGTGGGCAGCCAACTTGGCAACACCCATGAAATACTCATCCCAGCTGATATAATCTGTACGTTTCATGTTTAGACCTCCAAATTTTTTGCGGGGGTTTTTCTACATTATAATATATAACTGCCGTAAGAGCAAGAAAAATAAATCACGGATCAGGAAATTGACGGAACGGGAAATTTCTGCTATAATATAAGGCTGAAAGTAAAGAATCCTGTCAGGAGTGATAATACTATGAGAATGCGCAGAATGAAAAACCTGGAGCCCAGAATGGAAAAGTGCGCCGCATTGCGGATCGCAGAGCCGGAGAGCAAAAAAGGCGACTGGCGCTCTTTGATGCCGGAGGCAGAAGCCCTTTGGGTGGAGGTGGGCTGCGGCAAGGGTAAGTTTACCGCCGAAACAGCCCAGGCAAACCCCAATGTGCTGCTGATCGCTGTGGAGCGTTGCCGTGAGGCAATGGTAGTGGCCATGGAAAAGGCAAAGGAAATGGGCCTTACCAACGTGTATTACATTGATATGGACGTGGAAAAGATTGAAGAGATCTTTGCGCCCGAAGAGATTGACCGTCTGTTTATCAATTTCCCCGATCCCTGGCCCAGAAAGAAAAACGCCAAGCGCCGTCTGACCCACAGAGGCTTTTTGGACAAGTATTGCCGTGTGGTGCGTACCGGCGGCGAGTTCCATTTCAAGACCGACAATGCACCCCTTTTCGAGTTCTCCGTGGAGGAGTTTGCCGCTTGCGGTCTGCAGGTGAATAACCTGACCCGTAACCTGCACAAAAACGGCATCGTGGGCATTATGACCGGTTATGAAGAGAAATTCCACGCACTGGGCACACCCATCAACCGCTGCGAAGTGGTTTGTAAGCCCTTTGTGCTTCCTCCCGAGGAAAAGAAAAAGGAGCAGGTATGACATATCATGCAGGAGATTGTGATGTAGCTGTCATCGGCGCCGGTCACGCAGGCATTGAAGCTGCCCTGGCCGCTGCCCGATTGGGGCTGCACACCATTCTGTTTACCATCAATATGGATGCGGTGGGCAATATGCCCTGCAATCCTGCCATTGGCGGCACCGGCAAGGGACACCTTGTGCGTGAGTTGGATGCCTTGGGCGGAGAAATGGGTATTGCTGCAGACAAAGCCTGCATCCAGTACCGCATGCTGAACCGAGGCAAAGGACCTGCTGTTCACTCCCTTCGTGCCCAGGCTGACCGCAGAAAGTACCAGCAGGTGATGAAGCACACCCTGGAAAAGCAGGAAAACCTGGAGCTGAAGCAGGCGCAGATCACCGGCATTCTCACAGAAAATGGGGCTGTTACCGGTGTCCGCACCCAGCTGGGCGCAGAGTATAGCGCCAAAGCGGTGATCATTGCCACCGGCACATTTTTGGACAGTACCATTGTTATCGGTGAGTCTGTTGTGCCTTCCGGTCCTGACGGCATGCACGCATCTTTGGGCTTGGCTGATGACCTTCGTCGGCTGGGCTTGCCTTTGCGCCGATTCAAGACCGGCACACCGCCCCGTGTGAACCGCCGCTCCATTGATTTTTCCAAAATGGAGCTGCAGCCCGGTGACGAGACGCCGGAGCCCTTCTCCTTCCGCACAGAGCATACCCCAGAGAACTGCGCAGTGTGCTATCTCACCTATACTAACAGTGAGACACACCGCATTATCCGTGAGAATCTCCACCGTAGTCCTATGTATGACGGCACGATTTCCGGTGTCGGTCCCCGATACTGTCCCAGTATTGAGACAAAGATCGTCCGCTTTGCGGAAAAGGAGCGACACCAGCTGTTTGTAGAGCCTTGCGGATTGGACACGGAGGAGATGTATATCCAGGGCTTCTCCAGCAGCCTTCCTGAGGATGTGCAGCTGGCCATGCTGCGCACCATTCCCGGTCTTGAGAATGCGGAAATGATGCGCCCTGCCTATGCCATTGAGTATGAGTGCGTAGACCCCACCCATCTGCTGCCCACCCTGGAGACAAAATCCGTCTCCGGCCTTTACGGCGCAGGTCAGTTCAACGGCAGCTCCGGCTACGAGGAGGCTGCTGTCCAGGGACTGGTGGCAGGCATCAATGCATCGTTGAAGGTGCAGGGAAAAGCGCCCATGGTGCTGACCCGTGATACCAGCTATATCGGCACGCTGATCGATGACCTGGTAACAAAAGGCACGGAAGAGCCTTACCGCATTATGACCAGCCGCTCCGAGTACCGCCTTCTGCACCGCCAGGATAATGCCGACCAGCGGCTGACCGCCATTGGTGCGTCTGTGGGACTGGTAAGTCCCGAGAGGCTGGCACAGGTGGAGGCAAAATACGAGGCTGTCCGACGTGAAATGGCACGGTTGGAAAGCTGCGGCGTTCCGGCTTCCGAAGAATTGAACCGTATGCTGGCAGCTCGTGAATCTGCCCCGGTGACAAATTCTGCCCGCCTGGCAGACCTGCTCCGCCGTCCCCAGGTGACCTACGAAGATATTGCACCGTTTGATCCCGACCGTTCTGCACTTTCCGAAGCAGTGACCGCAGAGGTGGAGATCCAGGTGAAATATGCAGGCTACCTGGCCCGTCAGCAAAAGCAGGTGGAGGTGTTCCGCAAGGAAGAGGAGACACTGCTGCCTCAAAATATTGACTACAGTTCCATCCACGGTCTGCGCCTGGAGGCAAGAGAGAAGCTGGAGGCCATTCGCCCGGTGTCCATCGGACAAGCCGGACGTATTTCCGGCGTCAGCCCCTCTGATGTGGCAGTGCTGCTGATTTGGCTGGAGCAAAATAAAGAATAATAAAAAATGCTGTTAAGCCTTGTGAGATTAAGGCTTAACAGCATTTTTGTTTTATCCTTCCCAGTGTGCGTCCTTCAGGGGATAATAGTCGGTATTTGCCAGCTTGAACCGGAAGGTGGTCAGGTCTGCGCTGCCCACACCGGGGGAGTCGCAGGCGACGATGCCATTTACTTTGTCTGCCCACCAGCCCTTGAAATGCTGGGCGGATTTTAAAGCCAGCAACCGCTTGTTTCGCCATACGATACCGGCGGTGACGAAGGGGCCTTCGTCAAAGGTTTGGGTGCGGAAAGAGGCAACGGCAATCTCCACGTTGCCAACCACAAGGCAGACCGTAGTGCCCAGGCAGTTCTTGTTTCCGAGTCCCATGCGGTTCTGCTGCACGAAGCTGCCGTCGCTGACACAGCGCACCAGGGCATTTTTGATCTCAATTGGTTCTCCGTGCAGCTTATCGGTCTTGCCGCCCAGACGGCAGGAAATGGTAGCCCCCACACCGGCTTCTGCCGCCTGGTTTGCTACTTCGGGATCATAAATAAAACCGTAGGCAGAGGGGATATCTCTGCGTAGCAGCTCCCGAAGCAGATAAGTGCCATCGCCGGGTGTACCGCTGCCGGGGTTGTCGGAGCTTTCGTTGATGAGAATAGGACCTTCACCCATGGAGAGGGCGATATCCACTGCTTTTTCCGCAGAATACTTGGGAACAGTGAAATCCTCCCGGCGGCTCCAGGCATAGTGTGCGATCTCCGAAGCCTGGCGGTCAGCGGACTCCTGGGTCTTTGCCACAGTGATCACGCTGACACAGCAATCCGGCACATCGGAATAGGGGAAACCCTGGAAAAAGCTTGCCTGCAGAAGGTCGGGGTCTTCTGCTTCTCTTGCAATGCAAAGCTGCTGCACATCGTGGGCAGCGCCGGCGGTGGTAACACCTTCTGCCGGTACCATAAGCCAGGGCAGCTGGATCAGCTTTTGGTAGGTGGGGTAGCCACCACGGATTTTTTCTACCAACAGACGGAACATGATTCTGCCCTCGTCATATTCGTCAATGTGAGGGTAGTGCTTGCAGCCCATAAGCAGGTTGCAGTTTTTTACCATTCTTTCTGTGATGTTGCCGTGAAGATCCAGCGCCACGCCAATGGGAATGTCATATCCCAGCTTTTTGCGGATCTCCTCCAGAATCGTGCCTTCCGGGTCGGGGAAACCCTCTGCAGCACCGCCGCCATGCATGAACAGCGCAATGCCGTCATAGGGTTCTTCCCGGTAGGCCTCCCAAAGCAGCTGGGGCAAACGCTGATGGCTGTAGGCAACACCCTTCGGGTCGCAAGGACCGGAGGGCTTTCTGCTCATGTAATAGGTGCCGATCACTTCCACATCCTGCACCTTTGCCTCGTCAATAAAGCCGCCAAGATAGCTGTGTGCGCCGGTACAGCCGGCAATCAGCGCCGTACCTTCACGGGTGGAGGCGGTCATCTCCTCACAGCTTACTGTTACATAACTGAAAAAGTTTGTCTCATGACAAAAACCACCAATGGCGATCCGCATACAAGACACCTCCTGACTTTCATAAAACAAGCATAGCACAAGAATAAGCGCCGGTCAATAAAATTCCCCGGAAACTTTACGTTTCCGGGGGTGGAATTAAAAATACTCTTCAAAGCAAATACCTTGCTCTGCGATCTGCGTGGCAATTTCCGGGGAATCAATGTAGCGGAAATGCCAGGGCTCGTAGCCGATTTTGGTGACAGCCTGCTTATCCTTGGGATAGCGCAAAATAAAGCCATATTTGGGAAGCTTTTTGTGGATCACCTGGAACAGATGGTCAACGGACATCAGGTCTTCAATAATATACAGCACCTTGCCCTCATGCAAAATACCCACATCAATAGCAAGCCCTGTGTGATGCTCGGAATGACCCGGCTTTGCCACATATTTGTTGGCATACTCCAGACCGAATTTGTTTAAATAGTTATCAAAAGAGCCTTGCTGCTGGGCGATGGTGCGATAGGAAGAGATCAGCTCTGCCTGGATGCCGTCATGCGCCAAAAGATCCTCACGCAAGCGGCAAAAAGCCTCATAGGTCTTCTTTTCAACGGTGTACGCATTGCCAATACAGTTCTTCACCGTAACCAGCTCCACCGTATTTTCATAGCCCTCCGGCAACCGATGCTCGCCGTTTACCAGAACAAGATAGTCAGCCATAAAACCGCCTCCTGAAATTTTGCAAAAAGTGATTGTTCTTTTTAGATAAGTTTTTTAACACCCGGAATCAGTTTCAGTATGGACATAAAGCCGGTGCCGATGATTACGATCGCTACGACCCAGATGCAACAGGAAACCATGGTTGGAAGGTAACTGTCAAGCCATGTGAAAATAAACATTGTTTGCTCTCTTAATATTCTTTCAAAAAGATAAATGCCAAAGGTACATTGACCAAATTGTGAAATGGTGGCGGCTACCCACTTGGATACGGTTATATTTTTGAAAAGGAATTTTGCCCATGCGTATATTGCAAATGTGGGAAGAGCAACCAGTGTATAATGGAAGCCTTTGGATGTGCTGTCGGCAAAACCGCGCAGCGGAACCCATTTCTGTGTTAGAAAAACACAGGCGATGATGGCCACCAACGCCGCAGCGGACAGCAGAGCGCAATTTTTAATGTTGTAAAAATCTTCATCCAGAACATTTTCAAAGAAGTGTCCCATAAGGAAGAAAAAGAAGGACATGGTAGTTGCCAGCACAACATTAAATGTGTTGATAAAATAATATTTTCCGTCGGTCAGGAAGAAAGAGAGCATGGGTAAGATTCCTACGAGGAAAAGATTGAGGGCGATCAAGTACAGATAGTGCTGCTTTGTTGCGTTTTTTACAATGCTTCTTAAAAAGGGAAGCATCATGATCAGGGCGATATAGTGATACATATACCACAAAGCGCCGGATGCAGCATTGTTCATAAAGGCATTCAGGATTCCCATGAAGCCGCCCCATGCCTTTTCGTTAAACAGCACATCGTAAATATAATAAATTGCGGAAATGGCAAACAGAACAAAAATAAAACGGGGAAGCCGTTTTAATAAGATGTTTTTAATACGATCGTCTTTTTTTAGCAGCAAAGCGCCGGAAATCATAAAGAAAACAGGCACAGCAATTTCACAGGCGATGGACATAAATAAGTAAATATCGCTTTTTAATCCGTCACAATATAGAAAAAGCATAAAGCCGCGCCATTCGGTGTGATGGAATAAAACAAGAATAATGGCAATAACCCGCAAAAGCTCCAAATGAAGCTTCCTGCGACCATCCGCAATACCTGCCATAAATAAACATCCTCTCTGCTTAAATGATCTGCCATACATATACCACAGACCGCACCCGTTGTCAATGGAGCAACCCCCAAAAAACCGATGAATCATCCATAGTCCCTAAAAACAGTCCCTCCGTGGGACGGAAATACAAATGGTTTGCGGTTTTTATTCCATATAACAAAAAGCCTTGCTGTGCGCAAGGCTTTTATATGGTGATCTATTCGCTAAATTGGGAATTTTACTTCTTAAGCACCTTTTTGCACCAGGTGCGCTTGTTGCACTTGGGGCACTTCAGGTAACGGGTAAAGCCCATGTGCATTGCGTTCAGCGCCTCTGTGTAGGTAGGTACGATCTCATGACCGCAATCCTTGCACTTGTAAGCGCCCACGCTGACCTCCAGCTTCAGGGCATAGAAGCAAGGGATCAAAAATACAGCACAAACAGCAAGAATCGTGACAAGCTGCCATATACCCTCGGGTATCAAAAAGGCAGCCATAAAAATGCCTGCCAGCAGACCAATTATGCTTACGATCATAATGGCGCTCATGGAGGTCCAGATGGTTTTGTTCTTTGCTTCCAATTCTTTTGCCATATCCAGCAAAAGCTGTTCGTTTCTCTGATTGTTGTTTTCCATATCAATTTTCTCCCCACTTAATAATTCATTTACGGTGATATTCAAAATATCGCACAGTTCAAGCATAATGGCTGTATCGGGCATGGCAATGCCACGCTCCCACTTGGAGATAGCTTTGTCAGTGATCCCAAGCTTTTCTGCCAGCTGCATTTGGGTAAGGTTTACATGTTTTCTGCGCATGGCAATGAATTTGCCGATTTTTGTTTGATCCATATTGTGTGCCTCCTTTCGCATTCAGTATAGCCTGTCAAACATAGAAACAACACCTACCGGCGGTTTCGTAGGGAGAAGTAAACCGCAGGTAGAGTGAAAAATGCGGGCTAAACGCATTATTTTCCGGATTGCAGCCAGCCAATCAGGAAAAGGTGCAGGGGATAGTAAAGATAAAATGCGTATTTCATGATTTCGTTCAATCGTTGGTTTTGTCCCCGTTTTCCGTTGTACAGCATAATAACGGGGATCGCAAAAATGACCGCCATTTGCAAAAGTCCGTAAACTAAATCAAGGGCAAGGGCATAGACGGCGGCATACAACGCAACATAGAAAATCATCCAAAGCATCTGCACTTTCAGATTTCCTCTGCTTGTGCCAAAAGCCAGGATGCAGAGACTGGCGATACAGCTCCAATCGCTGGGGAAGGTGATCAGGCAGATGAGAATGATCAGTAAGGGCTTCAGGGGTTCCTTTACTTTCTCACTGTCGGCAACACGGAGCATGACCAGACCCCAGGCAAGAGACCACATAACACTGGTCTGATTCAGAATGCCGCCGTAATAGAAGGGGAGGAAGGAGCGCCAATCCACAAAATCTGCGGAAGCATATATGTAGGCAAAATGGGAAATGAAAGCAAACGCAAACAGCCGGAAGGTATACCGGGAAATGTTCTTTGTGTGGTGGTAGCCCTCTGCAATAAAGTAGCACATGATCGGGCAGGTAATGCGACCGATGGTATGCAGAAGCAGAGGAAGCCAGCTGTGGGGATATCCCGGAAATACCATCCAGGCAATATGATCAATTGTCATAGCAATAATGGCTATGAGCTTTACAGCGTTGGAATTTAATGTTTTTTTATTGCGGTACACCAAAGTGACGTTGTTCGTTGACGGTCAGTTCAGATTACGCATTCTCTTTTTTGTTGAACAGCTTTCGTTTGGCAAAGAAGAGTCCGCCTGCCCAAAAGGGTAAGGAGAAGAGGATGATCTGGTAATTGCCGTCCCTTACTGCAATATAACAGGCAACGATAAGGAAAGCGAACCAAGCCAGGAAAAAGATGACCTTGAACAACCAGTCAAAAAATTTTGCGATTTTCTCCCGGTTAAACAGTAGTCCGAGATTTTTGCCGATGCTTGCAAGGGAACAAATTAAAAACGGAGCAAAAATGATTTTTGGGCTGGTGGTTTTCTGTACGAAATACAGCAATATGAGCAAAGCGATGCTTGCGGTTACCAATTTTCGGATGATCAGTGCAGTTCTCATTGTTACCTCCTTTGCAAACACGTTTTTTCTATCATATCACGAAAAAGAGACATTCTCAATACGGCAAATGCAAAAAAGCTGCCGGTGGAGACCCACCGACAGCTGTGTAATTGTTTTTGCTGATTACTTGGAATTTATCTAATCGGTATTGTAGGGGCGGCAATCTGCCGCCCGCGGGCGACTAATAGTCGCCCCTACATTCAAACCGAAAACAGTTAGACAAATTGGAATTTATCGAACTGTTTGATAAAGGATTTAAAGAACCATTACCATAGTTCCAATTCCAATAATTATACAACCTATCAACGATTTCATTGTAAACTGTTCGTGTAAAAACACGAACGCCAAAATCAACGTGATTACAACACTTAACTTGTCAATTGGAACAACTTTGGATGCATCACCCAACTGTAATGCCTTATAATAACAAAGCCACGAGACTCCCGTTGCCAATCCCGATAGAACAAGAAACAACCAACTCCGTTTACTTATTTCAGCAATTCCATTTTGTGCATTCGTGAGGAAAACCATTCCCCAAGCCATAACAACTACAACAACGGTTCTTATTGCTGTTGCAAGATTTGAGTTAACGCCTTCTATACCTACCTTCGCCAATATAGATGTAAGTGCTGCAAATATTGCAGACAGTAATGCGAGTACAAACCACATACAATATCATCTCCAAAAATTCAAGTTTGTCTAACTGTTTTTATCATATCACAAATAGAATGTATTCTCAATACCATACACACTTTTCCATACACACTTTTAATCCCACAGGTGGCAAAATGATACACACAAAAGTACACACTTATGTAGAAAAAATGACCGCTGGTGGGATCCACCAACGGTCACATTTTGGGTTGTTTTGTTTGAATATTGCCTATAAAGCAGGCTGTTTTGCAACTTGCAGATTACTTGAAATATCTCTCCAGCAGACCCTTCAGAGCCACACCGTGGCGAGCCTCATCACGAAACAAATATAGGCTTATATAAGGTGGGAGAGAGTGGGAATTGCACCCACCAGCAAATTGCTCACTCAGCTCTCCCGTATAAACCCTTTGTTTATGCGGCTTTTCTTACTTGAAGTAGCGCTCCAGCAGACCCTTCAGGGCGACACCGTGGCGAGCCTCGTCACGAGCCATCTCATGGACGGTATCGTGGATGGCATCCAGGCCGTTCTTCTTGGCGCAGAGAGCCAGGTCGAACTTGCCCTGGGTAGCGCCAAACTCACAGTCAACGCGCCATGCCAGGTTGTCACGGGTGGTAGCCTTCATGTTGGGCTCCAGGTCCTCACCCAGCAGCTCTGCGAACTTGGCAGCGTGCTCGGCCTCTTCGTAAGCAGCCTTCTCCCAGTACAGACCGATCTCGGGGTAGCCCTCACGGTGTGCGATGCGAGCCATGCACAGATACATACCTACCTCGGAGCATTCGCCGTTGAAGTTAGCCATCAGCTGATCAAAGATATACTTCTTGTCCTCGGGAGTGATGTCGGGGTTGTTCTTCACGGTCTGTGCGTAAACACCGTACTCGTGAACAGCGGCCAGCTTCATTTCGCCGGACTGCTCCTCAAACTTGGAAGCAGGAACGTTGCACTGAGGGCAGCGGAAATCCGCAGCCAGCTCTTCAGCAGAGTGAACGTAACCACAAACTTTGCAAACAAACTTCTTCATAATAATTTCCTCCAAAAATGTTTTTTAAATTTAGATTTCAAATACAGTTTTTACATTTGCCGTTGAAACTCAGGTTACAGCCTGAGACCTGTCCGCCCATACAGCTTTCTGCTGCCCGGGGGAGGGAGTCGGGGATCTCCATGGACTCCAAATCAATGACTGCGCCGCAGTCATCACAGATGAAGTGAACATGGGGTGCAGTGTTGCCGTCAAAGCGCTCCACACCGTTTACTGTCGCCACGCTGATGACAAGACCCTGCTGCCGGAATATATTCAGATTCCGATACACCGTACCCATTGACAGGTCGGGGATCTCCGGCTTCAGGAGTTGAAACAGCGTTTCTGCGGAGGGGTGCGCCTTTGACTGACGAAGCTGCTGCAGGATGGCATCCCGCTTTGGAAAGTGCTTTTGGCTGACTGCCATGTACTCACCTCGTCTTTCTAGATGCGAATGATTCTTATTTACATCTAGAGTATAACACGGGGAAAAGAATTTGTCAACAGAAAAAATAAAAAATTTAAAAAAAGGTTGTAAGTTTGCTGAAAATGATGTAAAATAGTATGACTAGTAAAATGCACTTTTCTATATATGTATATATTGGAGGAAATTGAAATGGAAAAACCCATTGTTTTGATCGTTATGGACGGTGTCGGTAAGGGCGACGGCGGCAGCGGCGATGCTGTTACCGTAGCAAAGACTCCCACACTGGATAAGTTGCTGGCAGAATGCCCCCATACTTACCTGAAGGCACACGGCACAGCCGTCGGTCTGCCTTCCGATGAGGATATGGGCAACTCCGAGGTTGGTCACAACGCTCTCGGCTGCGGCCAGGTTTACTCCCAGGGCGCAAAACTGGTAGGAGAGTCCATTGAGAAGGGAACACTGTTTGCTTCCGAGACCTGGCAGGAGCTGGTGGAAAATGCAAAGGCAGGCCACGCTATGCACTTTATGGGTCTTCTGTCCGATGGCAATGTCCATTCTAACATTGCGCACCTGATCGCTCTGCTGAAGGCTGCCAAGGCTGCCGGTGTGAAGAAGGCTTACTGCCACATCCTGCTGGACGGCCGTGATGTGCCTGCTACCTCTGCGCTGGAGTATGTGGAGCAGCTGGAGACTGTGCTGGCAGAGCTGAATACCGAGGGCTGCGACTATGCTATCGCTTCCGGCGGCGGCAGAATGGTGGTCACCATGGACCGCTATGAAGCCAACTGGGGCATGGTGGAGACCGGCTGGCGTACCCACGTGCAGGCCATTGGCCGTCAGTTCGCTTCCGCCAAGGAGGCCATTGAGACCTACCGTGCAGAGACCGGCTGCATTGATCAGGATCTGCCTGCTTTCGTTGTGGCACGTGATGGCGCACCGGTTGCCAAGATCGCAAACGGCGACAGCGTGATCCTCTTCAATTTCCGTGGCGACCGTGCCCAGGAGATCTCCATTGCTTTTGACAGCAAGGATTTTGACAAGTTTGACCGTGGCGACTACACCGGTGTGAAGTTTGCCGGTATGCTGCAGTATGACGGCGACCTGAACATCCCCGAGAACTACCTGGTGAAGCCTCCCGTTATTACCAACACCCTCACCGAAGTGCTGTGCGCTGCCGGTGTGAAGGAATTTGCTGTGTCCGAGACACAGAAGTACGGTCACGTCACTTATTTCTGGAACGGCAACCGCTCCGGCAAGGTGGACGAGGCACTGGAAGAGTACCTGGAGATCCCCTCCGATGTGATCCCCTTTGAGCAGGCACCTGCTATGAAGTCCAAGGAGATCACCGAGGCAATGCTGGAGGCTATGGCAAGCAAGAAGTTCGGTTTCCTGCGTTGCAACTACCCCAACGGCGATATGGTGGGTCATACCGGTGACATGAATGCGGTCATCTACGCTATGGAGTGTGTGGATGCTTCCCTGAAGGCTGTCCTGGAGGCTGCTGACAAGTACGGCTACACTGTGCTGATCACTGCTGACCACGGTAATGCTGACCAGATGACCGAGACCAAGAAGGGCAAGACCTCTGTGAGAACTGCCCACTCTTTGAACCCCGTACCCTTCATCATCTATGACAAGGACAATGACTGGAAGCTGGTAGACGGCGAGTACGGTCTGGCCAATGTGGCACCTACTGTTGTCAAGATGATGGGTATCGCTGCTCCCGAGTGCTGGGAAAGCAGCATGATCTGATTTTTAATTAGGAGGTACTGATTATGATCCGTCACGAAAATGAAAGCGGCAGCGTAAATGTCAGCACCAGCGTATATACGGACATTGCAGGCACTGCCGCCAGCAACTGCTTCGGCGTTAAGGGCATGGCTGCCCGTTCTGTGAGCGATGGTGTGTACCATCTGCTTCGCAAGGAATCTATGGGAAAGGGCGTCCGTGTGGAATTCCACGGAGATGACTCCATTACCATTGACCTGCACATTATCGTAGATAACGGCGTCAATCTGGCAGCCGTCGGCGCATCTATCATTTCTGAAGTTCGTTATGTGGTACGCAAGTGTACCGATACCGAGGTTCGTGCCGTCAACGTATTTATTGATTCCATGAACGGTTGATTCGTGGGAGATTCGGAGGTTACAACCATTGAGACAGACGATTAACGGCGCAGATTTTCGCCGACTTGCCATCAGCGCTGCCGCTTCTGTGGAGATTCACAAGCAGCAGCTGAACGATTTGAACGTTTTCCCCGTGCCGGACGGTGATACCGGCACCAACATGTCCATGACCATCAATGCCGCTGCAAGCGACCTGCGGAAGATCGACTACCCCACCCTGGAGAAGGCAGCTGCCATTACCGCTTCTGCTATGCTCCGTGGCGCAAGAGGTAACTCCGGTGTCATTCTGTCCCTGCTGTTCCGTGGCATGTCCAAGAGACTGAAGGGCATTGAGGAATGTGACGGTACTACCTGGGCAGAAGCACTGCAGGCCGGTGTGGATGCCGCTTATAAGGCAGTTATGAAGCCTGCAGAAGGCACCATCCTGACCGTTTCCCGCCTGGCAGCTGCCGCTGCGATCAAGGCCGCCCAGGAGAATAACTTTATTGAGCATGTGCATATTGCCGCCATTGAGGCTGCAAAGGTGGCACTGGCTGACACCGTGAATCAGAACCCCGTGCTGAAGAAGGCCGGTGTTGTGGATGCCGGTGGTAAGGGCTGGCTCTTTGTGCTGGAGGCTATGCTCAGCTCCCTGCAGGGTGAGGATATTGTGGTTCCCGAGGGCTTCGCAGATGGCGATACCCGTGAGCAGGCAAGCTTCGGTGACATCAGTGATGAGGAGATCAACTTCACCTATTGTACCGAGTTTGTTATTGACAGAGAGAACGATAAGGACGTTGAGCCTCTGCGTGCATTCCTGGACAGCCTGGGTGACAGCCTGGTGCTGGTGGAGGATGACGATATCATCAAGGTGCATGTGCATACCAACGATCCCGGCAAGGCACTTCACGAGGCCATTGATTACGGCTCCTTCGTTACTGTGAAGATTGAGAATATGCGCCTGCAGCATACCGAGAAGGTTATGAGCGAGCAACAGCTTGCTCCCAAGATCGCAGAGCCGGAGAAGACCTTCGGCGTTGTGTCTGTCTGCGCCGGTGACGGTCTGGCAGACGTGTTCAAGGATCTGGGTGTGGACGGCATTATTTCCGGCGGTCAGACCATGAACCCCAGCACCCAGGATATCCTGGAGGTTGTCAACAAGGTACCTGCAGAGACCGTGTTCGTGCTGCCCAACAACAAGAACATCATTATGGCTGCCCAGCAGGTGGATGCGCTGGCTCCCAAGAATGTGGTGGTCGTTCCCAGTAAGACTGTTCCCCAGGGCATTACCGCAATGCTCAGCTTTGCTCCCGACCTGAACAGAGAGGAGATCGAAGCTGCCATGACCGAAGCACTGGACACTGTGGATACCATGCAGATCACCTACGCTGCCCGTGATTCCGACTTTGACGGTCACGATATCCACGAGGGCGATTACCTGGCAATTTACGGAAGTTCTCTCTTTGGCACCAACAAGGACATTAAGGCTGTGCTGAAGTCCCTGGCGGAAAAGGTGAAGGAAGAGGGCAAGGAATATATCACCATCTACTACGGTGAGGACATCAATGAAAAGCAGGCGCAGAAGGCCGCAGACATTTTTGCGGATATTTGCACCGACGCAGACATAAACTTACTCCGTGGCGGTCAGCCGGTTTACTACTACCTGATCTCCGCAGAATAAACAACACAAAAGAGGGTCGTCACATAACACTGTGACGACCCTCTTTTGGCGTAAATATGTGCGTTAGCAACGGTCAATAATCCGAAAACGGAAAGGAGCATGCTATGGGAAAGGGAATCCGACGCATTGTTTCGTTTGTGCGCTATTTTTCGTCGCTGAACATCCCGGTGTATGCTTCCCATGCGGGGTTCTTTATTGTGCTGTCGCTGTTTCCGTCCCTGGTGTTGCTGCTGGGGCTTTTGCGGTACACAGGTCTTCAGGTGGAGTACCTGACGGAGCTGTTGGAAGGGATCCTGCCCAAAGCGCTGCTGCCCTCGGCGGAAAAGCTGATCGTTAACACCTATCGCAGCACTACCGGCACATTGGTCTCTGTCTCTGCGGTGACGGCACTGTGGTCGGCAGGACGTGGCTGTTTGGGCTTGTGCAACGGGCTGAACACCGTTTACGGCGTCACGGAGAGCCGTGGGTACTTCCGCACCCGTCTTATGTGCGCTGTGTATACCTTCGGTTTTCTACTGGTGCTGGTTCTGACACTGGTGCTGCAGGTGTTCGGGGTGTCGCTGCTGAAATGGCTGCCTGCCATAGAGAGCGGTTCTCTGTGGCAGCGCATTATAGACCTGCGGTTCTTTCTGCTGCTTTTTGTGCAGACAGTGTTGTTTACTGCCATATTTATGGCGCTGCCAAACCGCAAAAACAAGCTGGCAGACTCTGTTCCCGGCGCTTTGCTGGCATCCATGGGATGGCTGGTATTTTCGGATCTCTATTCTGTCTACGTGGAGCATTTTGCTAAATTGTCGGTGGTCTACGGCTCTGTGTATGCGGTGGCGCTGAGTATGCTGTGGCTGTATTGCTGCGTGTCCATTATTTTTTGCGGCGGCGCAGTGAACCGATATCTGTGTGACAGCGAAAAAGAAGGTGCTGACACCTGATGGTGTCAGCACGCGTTGTTATGTATGATCCCGAATAAACAGGGGCTTCATTTTGGGCGCCTGGAAAAACTCCATAAAACGTTCGCACTTTACTAAGAAAGCATAGTAAATGTTGTAGCCGCAGCCGAACATGGACTCTGTGTTGCCCATGCCCTTTGCCAGAATTACGTCAGCCGCATCAAGGGCGGCTTTGGCTTCTGCGCCGATCATGTGGATGGGGGTGCCGCCAATGCCGATGCCGTTGTCAATGATGGGGAAACGGATGCCGGCAATTTCTGCATCCTCACGGGTGGCGTCATTGACGATGGGCTTGCCACGGACACAGAAGGTGATCTCCAGCTGGGGGAAGGCTTCTGCAATGATCTCTGCCAGCACACGGTCGAAGCAGATCTCACCGGCATTGTCTGTCAGGTACAAAAAGCGCTTGCCGTTTTTCAGGTCCTTCAAAAACTGTGCGTAGCAGGCTTTGTCCAGGTCAATGGTAAAGGCTGTGTCCAGCATCTTGTCCATGTCCTCAAAGCTGACCTGACCGTAAAGGGCGGAGAAGTCCAGGTAGTTACCCAGCACGGCATACTGCAGCGCCGCATAAATGGGATCCTCTGCTGCCGCTATGCGGCTGCGGACTTTGTCCAGTCGCTCCAGTACGAAGCGGTTGGACATTTCTTTTTCTTCCCGCATTCTGTCGGGGTCAATGCTGTAGTATTCGTTGATCAGGTCCTCTGCAAGACCGCCCAAAACGGCGGAGTCCATATCTGCATCGGACTGGGCATAGAGCATAGCCAGCTTTTTTGCCATTTCTGTGGACTGTTCATCAGTACCCAGGGCACGAACCTGCTCCAGGCGCTTGGAAAGGAAGCACTCCAAGCAAGTGCTGTTCATGGAAATTGACATCTTGTTACCTCGGTTATTCGTCCTGCAACTGACCGGCTTCGTGAAGGGCTTTTGCGTTGCGGATTTTTTTGAGCATGTAAATAGCAATGGGAATGGCCAAAGCAAGGCTGAACAGATCGGCAACGGCCTGCACGGAGGCAATGCCGTAAGCTCCGAAGAAATACACCAGGGGGTAGAGGATCGGCAGGAAGCAGCTGCCCTGACGGGCGGTGGACAGCGCCAAAGCGCCACCGGCGTTGCCAAGACCTGCGCACAGCATATTCACAATGGCAACCCAGGCGTGAATGGGCAGTGCCAGGCACTGGGTGCGGATGCACAAAGCACCGATCTCCTGCATCTGGGGATCGTTGCCGGCAAAGGCAATGATCACCGGCTTTGCGAAAATTGCCAGCAGCGCAGCCATAATGCCGGAGCCGATGCATGCCATTTTGGAAGCGTACTTATAGCACTCCGAAACACGGTCAAACCGTTTTGCGCCCCAGTTGAAGCCTGCCACCGGCTGGAAGCCGGTACCGAAGCCCAAAATAATGCTGAAGGGGAACATCATGACCTTGGTGGAGACACCGATGCCGGCCAGCACGGAGTCGGAAATGTTGCCAGCCATGTCATTGAGCAGGATGCCGGCAACCACTGCCAGGCCGCTGCGGAACATGGAGGAAGAGCCGACGCTGACGATCTTGCTGACAATGTCATAGGAGGGGCAGAAATTACGCACAGACAGATGCAGCAGGCTTTTTCTTGTGACATAGGGGAAAATCAGAATCAGGAAGCTGACGATCTTGGAAATCATGGTTGCCAGGGATGCACCGGCAACGCCCATGGCAGGAATGCCCAGGGCTTCCCAGCCGTTGATAAAGATGGGATCCAGGAAGCAGTTGAGAATACCGCCGAAGCCCATGCCAATCATGGAGAGGGTAGCGCTGCCTTCACTGCGGAGACACTGATTCATCACAAAGCTGGTGGCCATAAAGGGGGCAGCGAAGAGAACATAGGTGGCATAGTCAATGGAATACTCCATGCAGGTCTCGGTGGCGCCCAGAAGAACCACCATTTCCTTCATGAAAATATTGCCGAAGATGGTCAGCAGCAGGCTCAGACCCAGCGCCAGCAGGAAGCCTGTGGACAAAACCTGGCTGGCCTTCTTGTTGTTGCCTTGACCCAGGAGGCGTGCAATGTAGCTGTTGGCGCCCACTGCCAGCATGGAGCCGCACATCATGATCAGCTGATCCAGAGAAGCGTTGACGCTGACAGCGGCGGTGGCATTGGTGCCAAGTGCGCTGACGAACCAGGTGTCCGCCAGGGAATAAATGGAGTTGATCAAAAAAGCAATGATGGTAGGCACTGCCATTTTGAAGATCACCTTGCCCACGGGTTCTGTGAGCATGAGCCGTTTTCGTTGCTCTTGTCGCGCTGTATCTGCCATAAGTCGCATACCCCCAAATTTCTCTATTTTATCATTATAACACCTTTGTTTAAAAAAAGAAAGATGCTTGCATATTTTTTTCGGTGCGTATATAATGATAATACAATGGAAGGAGTGTAACCTATGGAGTTGACTGAAATTTTGAGAAAATGCGACCACACCCTGCTGGATCCTGCCGCAACCTGGGAGGAGATCCGTGCAATCTGTGATGACGGCATGAAATATAATACCGCTTCCGTGTGCATCCCGGCAGCTTTCGTCACCCGTGCAAAGCAGTATGTGGGGGACAAGCTGAAGATCTGTACGGTGATCGGCTTCCCCAACGGCTATGCCACCACCGCCGCCAAATGCTTTATGGCGTATGATGCCGTGTCCCACGGTGCTGACGAGGTGGACATGGTGATCAATATCGGCATGGCAAAGGAAGGCGCCTGGGAGCAGCTGACAGAGGAGATCCGCCAGGTAAAGGGTCACTGCTGCGGCAGGATTTTGAAGGTGATCATTGAAGCCTGCCTGCTGACAGAGGAAGAGAAGATCGCAGCCTGCAAGGCAGTGACGGAAGCAGAGGCAGACTACATCAAGACCTCCACCGGCTTCTCCAAGGGCGGCGCTACCTTCGCCGATGTGGAGCTGTTTGCCAAGCATATCGGCCCCAAGGTGAAGATCAAGGCAGCCGGCGGCATCTCTTCTTTGGAGGATGCGGAGAAATTTATCGCCCTGGGCGCAGACCGCCTGGGAACCTCCCGTATTGTAAAAATTGCCAAGGGACTGGCAAACGACGGAACCTATTAAGTGGAGGAGGAAAATGTTATGTTAACTACACCTACGCCTCATATTGAAGCAAAGCCCGGTGATTTCGGCAAGACTGTGCTGATGCCCGGCGATCCTCTGCGTTCAAAATTTATTGCGGAAAATTTCCTGGAAAACCCGGTGCTGGTAAATAATGTCCGTGGTGTCCAGGGTTATACCGGCACTTATAAAGGCGTGAAGGTCTCCGTCATGGCTTCCGGCATGGGCATGCCTGCCATCGGCATTTATTCCCACGAGCTGTACAACGGCTACGGTGTGGAAAATATCATCCGTGTAGGCTCTGCCGGCTCTATTCAGGAGCATATTGAGCTATATGACATCGTCATTGCCCAGGGCGCCTGCACAGACTCCAATTTTGCCGCCCAGTTCCATCTGCCCGGCACGTTTGCTCCCATTGCAGATTTTGAACTGCTGTCCACCGCTGTGGAGGCGGCAAAGGCAAACGGCGCCACTTACCATGTGGGCAATGTGAATTCCTCCGATGTTTTCTACGGAGACCACGTTGGTGTGCCGGAGGGACTGGACAGCGTGTACGGACTGAAGAAGATGGGTGTTATGGCGCTGGAGATGGAAGCTGCGGCGCTGTACATGAACGCTGCCCGTTATGGCAAGCGTGCGCTGTGTATCTGCACCATTTCCGACCATGTGCTGAAGGGCACGGAGACTACATCCCAGGAGCGGCAGACGGCATTTACTGCCATGATGAAGATCGCCCTGGACACTGCAGTGGCAATGGAGCAGAAGTAATAGCAGGGAGGTGTCGCCGGTGGCGAAGCTTACAGATCCCATTACCGTGCTGAAGGGTGTGGGTCCCAGCAAAGCAAAACAGTTTGCAACCTTGAATATTTTCACCCTTGAGGATCTGCTGTGTCACTTTCCCCGTGGCTATGAGGATCGCACAAGGCTGATCACCATTGATAAATTGGAGGTGGACAAGCCTGCCTGCTTCCGTGCCATGGTGATGGGAACACCCCAGACCCACAAGGTTCGCAAAGGGCTGGATATTACCAAGGTACGGGTAGCTGACCATACGGCACGGCTGAACCTGACCTTCTTTAATCAAAAATTCACCACAGACCGCCTGGTCTATGGAAAAGAGTATATTTTCTACGGCACACTGACCGGGGACTATGTGGGCTACAGCATGACCTCCCCGGTGTTTGAGGAGCTTGACAGCCCACCGATACTCACCCGAAGGGTGATGCCCATTTATCCGCTGACAGCGGGACTTTCCAATGCATCGGTGCTGAAGGCAGTGGAGCAGGCGCTGGCGATCTGCCCCACACCCGGTGAGGTGCTGCCGGAGTCTGTGCGGGCACAGTACGGCATTCTCCCGGCGGAACGGGCTTACCAGGCCATTCACCAGCCTGCTTCCATGACAGAGGCGGAGCTGGCAAAAAAACGGCTGATTTTTGAGGAGTTTTTCGTGTTCTCTGCCGGCTTGTCTTTGATGCGTGCTGCCCGTGCAGGCAAAAAGCTGCCCCCTTATAAAGACACAGAGCTGCAGGCTTTTTACGGGGCGTTGCCTTTCTCCCTTACCGGCGCACAGCTGCGTGCCATCGGGGAGATCGTAAACGATTTGAAGCGTGGCACACCCATGAACCGCCTGGTGCAGGGCGACGTGGGCAGTGGTAAGACTATGGTAGCTGCCGCCGCAGCGTACCTTGCGGTGAAAAACGGCAAGCAGGCGGCGCTGATGGCGCCCACGGAGATCCTTGCAGAGCAGCATTATAAATCCCTTTCCAAGCTTTTGACACCCTTGGGTGTACGGGTAAGCCTGCTTACCGGCTCGCTTACACCGAAAAATAAAAAAGAAGTCCGAAGCCTGATTGAAGCAGGCGAGACGGACCTTGTGGTAGGCACCCATGCTCTGGTGTCGGAGAGTACAGTGTTCTGCGATCTGGGGCTGGTGATCGCTGACGAGCAGCACCGTTTTGGTGTAGGGCAGCGCTCCGCACTTTCCGGGAAGGGCGCAGATCCCCATTTGCTGGTGATGTCTGCCACGCCCATTCCCCGAACTCTGGCGCTTTTGATGTACGGCGACCTGGAGGTGTCCATTTTGGACGAGCTGCCTCCCGGACGGCAGCAGACAGACACCTTCCTGGTGGGCGAGAGCTACCGAGCCAGGATCAATGCCTTCATCCGTAAGCAGGTGGCGGAGGGTCACCAGTGCTATGTGGTGTGTCCTGCGGTGGAGGAAAACGGCGACCTGGATATTACCGCTGCCACTGTGTGGGCAGAGACGTTACAAAAGACGGTGTTCCCGGATCTGCGTGTGGCGCTGCTGCACGGACAGATGAAGGGCGCAGAAAAAGAAGCCGTCATGGGCAGTTTTGCCCGGCAGGAGGCAGATGTGCTGGTAGCCACCACGGTGATTGAGGTGGGCGTGGATGTACCCAATGCCACATTGATGGTCATTGAGGATGCAGACCGTTTCGGCTTGTCTCAGCTGCACCAGCTTCGTGGCCGTGTGGGCAGAGGCAGCGCAAAGAGCTACTGCATTTTGGTGTCCCACAGCAAAAATGCAGACACCAACGGAAGACTGAAAGCTCTTTGCAGCACCACCGATGGCTTTAAGATCGCAGAGGAAGACCTGAAGCTTCGTGGCCCCGGTGATTTCTTCGGGGCAAGACAGTCGGGTCTGCCGGTGTTCCGTGTGGCATCCTTAAGCTGCGATCTGCAGACACTGAAAGAAGCGCAGCAGGCATCTGCCCGATGGATCGAGGCGGAGGGTACTGCACAAACCCCGGAAGCTATGGCGCTGCGCAGCCGCATCGGCACGCTGTTCCAAAGATCCCAGGGAACAATGAACTAGACAGGAGTGTTTTTATGAAGATCACATTTGTTGGCGACATTATGATTGAGCCTCAGGTGCTGAAAAGCGCACGGCAGGCAGATGGCAGCTATAATTTTGACGAGGTGTTTGACTATGCCCGGGCGCTTTTGGGTGAGGCAGATATCCTTGTGGGCAACCTGGAAACACCCCTGGCAGGCGAGGAGGCGCTGTATACCCAGCACTACTATGCTTTCAATGCGCCGGATGCTTACGCAGACGCTGTGAAGAAGGCCGGCTTCCATATGATCTCCACCGCCAATAACCACACCTTTGACCGTGGCTTTGAAGGTGCGGAGCGCACCCTGCGTGTGCTGGAGGAAAAAGGCATCGGTCACCATGGTTCCTTCCACAAGGGCGGCGACCACCCGGAAGCCTTCTACATAGAAAAGGACGGCGTGAAGGTGGCAGTGATCGCCTACACCTACGGCACCAATTACCCCAGCAGCGGCAGAAAGTGCCTGGCAGAAGGGGAATACGAGGGAACGGTGAATCTGCTTCGTCCCCAGAAGGAAACGGTGTACCAGGTGGGTGTGGCGCAGAAGGATTGGGTGGATAAGCTGTTCCCCAAAATGCGTGGTGAAAAGCGTGGCGATATTAAGAAATTCTTCGGTATGCCTGCCAATACACCCCGTGCCGATGACCGACTGGACAAAAAGACCATGGCGCCTTACGTTGCCAAATTCCAGGCAGATATCCGCAAGGCAAAGGAAAATGCCGACCTGGTGCTGTTCTACCCCCACGTGGGCGGTCAGTTCAACCCCCATCCCGGCGCAATTTCCGAGTACGTGATGGAAAAGGGTCTGCAGGCCGGTGCAGATGCTATTCTGGCATCCCACTCCCACATGCTGCAGAAGGCAGTGCTGAACCACGGTGTTCCCTGCGCCTACAGCCTGGGCAATTTCAATATGGATCCCGAATCCAGCCTGATTTTGCACGAGTATCTGCCGGATTACGGCATTGCCATGCATCTGTATGTGGAGGACAAGAAGATCGTAAAGACCACCTTCTCCATTATGCGCATGCAGCGCTCCAAGGGCAGCGGACAGGTTTGCGCCTGGCCGGTGGACGAGCTGTACAAGACCCTGGAGGGCAAGGAGAAGCAGCGCCTGGAGCAGGAAGTGGCAAGAATTTATAAGACTGTAAACGAAACCGAACTGCAGGGTGATGTGATCCGAAGAGAATATGAACTCACGAATCGGTTTGACATTGATTAAAAGGGGTAAATTATGAAAAAAATAATTTCTCTGGTTCTGTGTTTTGCACTGGCGCTGGGACTGTGTGCCTGCGGTGGCGGTGAAACGGCGCAGGAGACACCCAAGGGATTGCAGGTAGGTTTTGGACGAGAAATTGTCATGCCGGAGAATCCGCAGAATGTTCATTTGAACGGCACAGATACTGCCGGACGTAAGGCAAACGGCTTTTTGGATTATATCAAGGCCACCTGCATTGCTCTTCGTGATGAGCAGGGCAATACGGTGCTGATGTATACGTTGGATGTTCTGGGCGTCATCTCACCGTTTATTGATGAGCTGCGCCCCCAGGTGGCACAGAAGACCGGTGTTCCGGAGGGAAATATAATTTTCTCTGCCACACATACCCACTCCTCTCCGGCTATGACCGGTACCTATCCTGGCGCAACAGAGTATAAAAAGGTATTTTTTGCTGGTGCAGAAAAGGCAGCCGTGGATGCTCTTGCGGATCTGTCCTATGCAGAGATCTCCTATGGCAGCACCTTTACGGAAAAACAGGTGTTTGTGCGCCACTACGTCCACGATGACGGCAAGATCACCGCTTCCTCCGGTATTACGGATATTACCAAGATCGTAGGCCACCCCACAGAGGCAGACGAGGAAATGCAGATCATCCGCTTTACCCGTCCCGAAGAGGGCAAGAAGGACGTGCTGCTTATCAGCTGGAACTCCCACCCCACCTTCCACGGCGGTGCCACAGATGATCAGATCTCTGCAGACTTCCCCGGACCTACCCGTGATTACATTGAGTCCCAGGGCGATTACCTCGTAGGTTACTTCACCGGTGACGCAGGTAACCAGGCACCTGACTCCAGCATTCGTGAGGAAGCGCACAATATGGACTATCGCCAGTTTGGCGAGAAGCTGGGCCAGGTTTGCCTGGCGGCGCTGCCCAATCTGAAGCCTGCCACCGGCAATGCCATCCAGCTGCAGAATCAGAACTACCAGGCTCGTGCCAACAAGGAAAGATTGGACATGCTGGCCCAGGCCAATGAGGTCAGAGCGGTCTACGATGCCCAGGGCAGAGATGCTGCCAACGCACTGGCCAGCCGGTATGGTCTGTACCAGTTCCTGGAGGCAAATGCCATTATTAAGAGAGCCGGAAGCGCAGATATCCACGAGGTGGAAATGACGGCACTGACGGTTGGTGACAATATTTCCTTCGTGTTTGCTTCTTATGAGATGTTCACAAATCACGGTCATGCACTGCGCACGGAAACACCCTATGACATTACCTTTGTGGCATCCTGCTCCCAGGGCTCCAATAGCTATATCCCCTCCCAGGAGGCATTTGACTACGGCTGCTACGAATCTTATGTTGCCGTGGTTGCCCCCGGTACTGGCGAAGAGCTGGTTACAGAGTATCTGAACATGCTGAAAACAATGAAGGGCGAATAAATAAGAAAAGCGTGCTGCTTCCAACGGGGGAAGCAGCACGTTCTTTATTTCATGAACTTGTCAATGGCATCGCAAAGCTCGTCAATGGCATCCTCGTCACCGGCGGCAACGGCATCCACCATGCAGTGGCGCATATGATCCTTCAGGATCACCTTGCCGGTGTTGTCCAGGGCGGACCGTACTGCTGCCAGCTGTATCAACACCTCGGAGCAGTCGTAGCCTTCCTCCACCATTCTTTTCACTTTTTCCAGATGTCCCATGGCACGTGCCAGGCGGTTGACCACTGCCTTTTGGTTTTCATGCACATGACCGTGGGAATGGGCGATGCCGTGGGCATGCATAAATGTGTGGTTGTGATCGTGTTCGTGATTGTGAGAAGCCATGGTTTGCTCTCCTTCTGTAATTCCTTTGTTTTCTATATCATAACCGATTTTGTCAAAAGTTGCAAGCCCTATAGGGGGATACGGAAAAAGTAAGTTGCAATATAAACCCTGGTTTGCTATAATGATGGATAACGAAAATGAAAGAAGGCGGTTTCATGGAAAAATACAATGATTTGTCCCTGACATTGGAAAACCGGGAGAAGCCCCGTGCCTATTATATTCCCCATACCACCCGGGAAAGTGCCGTTACGGGAGAAAAGTACAATTCCTCTGTTTACGGTGACCTGAACGGTGATTGGCAGTTTGCTTATTTTGAAACACCCCAGGATCTTCCCGATGACCTGGGCGAGATCTGCTTCCAAAACACCCTTCCCGTTCCCGGCTGCTGGGAATGCTACGGCTACGGACAGATCCATTACACAAACCGTAACTACCCCTTCCAGTATGAGCCGCCCTTTACCTCTCCCATCAACGGTGTGGGTGTCTATCAGCGGGAATTTACCGCTGCAGAGGGCAGAACCTACCTGGTGTTTGAAGGTGTCAGCAGCTACCTGGAGTTGTATGTCAACGGCAAATATGTTGGCATGAGCCGTGGCTCTCACCTGCAGGCAGAGTTTGAGGTGACAGAGTTTGTTGCTCCCGGCAGCAATGCCCTGACCGCTGTGGTCTATACCAACAATGCGGAGATCTACCTGGAGGATCAGGATCACTTCCGTTACCACGGTATTTTCCGTGACGTGTATACCCTGAACCGTCCCATGGAGCATATTCAGGACATTTATATCAAGCCGGCACTGGACGGAAAGGTTCAGGTGGAGGCAACCTTCAAGGGGCAGCCCCAGCCTTATGTTTATTATGTGGTGATGCCCGACGGCAGCTGTGTGGACCGTGTGGAGAACCCCGTTCTCTGGTCTGCGGAAAAGCCGGTTCTTTATACCTTTGTGCTGGAGTGCAACGGAGAGTTTATCAGCAAGCGCATCGGCTTCCGCTCCATTGCGGTCAGTGACCGGGGCGAGCTGCTGATTAACGGTGTCTCCGTGAAGCTGAAGGGTGTAAACCGCCATGACTCCTACCCCGGAAAGGGCTGGTGCGCATCCCGGGAGGATATGCTGAAGGATATCTTCCTTATGAAGCAGCATAATATCAATTGCATCCGCACCTCTCACTATCCCAACCACCCGGAATTTTATGAATTGTGCGATAAGTACGGCATGTACGTCATGGACGAGTGCGACGTGGAGACCCACGGCGCAGAGTATGCCCTGGGCATGCGTACTGTGGCAGCGGCAAAATCTATTGTGGACAATCCCGATTGGGAGGGCGCTATGGTGGACCGCATGGCACGTATGGTGGAACGGGACAAGAATGCACCTTGTATCTTCTCCTGGTCTTTGGGCAACGAAGCGCAGTTTGGCTGCAACCATGAGAAAATGTCCGAGTATGCCAAAGCCCGTGACAATACCCGCCTGATCCATTACGAGCATGCAATTTATTTCAACAAATGCTTTGATGAGAATCAAATGCCGGTGCCGGACTGCGTGGATATGGTCAGCCGTATGTACCCTGCGCCCCACTTTGTGGAGATCCAGGGCGGCATTACCAAAGATCCCCGTCCCTATTTCCTTTGCGAATACTCCCATGCCATGGGTGTTGGCCCCGGCGATCTGCAGGACTACTGGGATGTGATCTACCGCTACCCCCGTCTGATCGGCGGCTGTGTGTGGGAGTGGTGTGACCATGCTGCCATTAAGGAGCTGCCCGACGGCAAGGTCGGTTATCTCTACGGCGGCGACAGCGGCGAGTTCCCCCATGACGGCAACTGGTGCTGTGATGGCCTGGTATTCCCGGACAGAACACCGTCCACCGGCCTTTTGGAGTATAAGAAGGTCATTGAGCCTTTGGCAGTCCGCTGGGTGGATGCCAAGCGTGGTCTGGTGGAACTGGAAAACCGTGGCGATTTTACGGATCTTTCCGAGTATGACTTTACATACCAGCTGCGTGTGGATGACAAGGTGATCCCTATGGGCAGCTTCCGTGTTTCCGCTGCGCCCCACGAAAAGACCACCTTGCAGCTTTCCTACACGCTGCCCTACGGCTGCGGCCTGGGCGCATATCTGGAAATTTACATGAACCGCCGGGAGGCTACTGCGTGGTGCGAGGCAGGTCACAATGTGGCCTGGGCGCAGCTGCAGCTTCCCGTACCCGTGGAAATGCCCTACATGCCTGCTGCTTTCCCCGTTTCTGTGGATGCGGGCAAGCGGTATATTACCGTGGAAACCAAGAGCGGCACCTATACCCTGGATACGGCACGTGGCATGCTGACATCTATGAAGCGTGGCGGCAAGGAGCTGCTTGCCCGTCCTGCTGACCTGATGCTGTGGCGTGCATTGATTGACAATGACAAGCAGGAAAAGGAGTTCTGGCTGAAGTACCACGTTCATAAGTCCTTCTTCAAGGTGAAAAACGTGGAGATCAAGGCAGAGGAAAAAGCCTACACCGTCATTTGTGAAGGCGCATACGGCCCTCCCAGCACCGTGCCTATTTATTTCGGCGCCATTACCTACCGCTTCACGGAAGAGGGATTAGCAGTGACTATGCATGCAGACATGAACATGCAGCTTGCCAATGCCCAGCGTGATTTCGGTGATTACTATACCAACGGTACTACCTGGAAATTCATTCCCCAGATGCGGGAAGTGCCTCGCTTCGGCATGCGCTTTGCGCTGCGCAAGGACTTTGAGGACCTGGAGTATTTCGGCATGGGTGACGGCGAGAGCTATGTGGACTTCTGCCACTATACCAAGATGGGTCTGTGGAAGAGTACGGTCACAGAGGAGTACACGCCCTACATCATGCCCCAGGATCACGGCAACCACATCCGCACTGCCTACGCAACACTGCGCAGTGGGGAAGAGGCAGTCACCTTCCGTGGCGCATCTACCTTTGAGTTCTCTGCACTGCACCATAAGGTGGAGGATCTGTATGAATGCCAGCACGCATTTGAGCTTCCCCAGCCTGACAGCACGGAAGTGATCATCAGCTACAAGAACCGTGGCATCGGCTCCGGCAGCTGTGTGGTGCCCTTGATTGAAAAATACCGTGTCACCGACAAGACCATTGATTTTACATTCCATATCCGCTGACAGCAAAAGAACCCCCCGAAAGGCTTAGCCTTTCGGGGGGTTTTGTCAGATGTCAAAATAACGCTTTGCGTTCAGGAAGCTGATGCCCTCCACGATTTTCTTCAGGGCGGCATCGTTATTGGGGTACTCACCGTTTTCTACCCAGTTGCCGACGAGATTACACAGTATGCGACGGAAGTAATCGTGACGGGTGTAGGAGAGGAAGGAACGGGAGTCGGTAAGCATGCCGATAAAGTTGCCCAGGATGCCCAGGTTGGCAAGGGAGATCATCTGCTGCTCCATGCCGGTCTTGTTGTCATTGAACCACCAGGCAGAGCCGTGCTGGATCTTGCCGGGGACTTCTGTTCCCTGGAAGCTGCCGATGAGAGAGCCCAGCAGCTCATTGTCTACGGGATTCAGGGAGTAGAGAATGACCTTGGGGCAATTGCCGCTTTCATCCATGGCGGAGAGGAAGGCGGCAATGTTGTTGCCACAGCTGTTCTGTGCGATGGTGTCAAAGCCGGCATCGGCGCCCAGCAGCTTGAACATACGGGCATTGGTGTTGCGCAGGCAGGAGTAGTGAAGCTGCATTACGATGCCCAGCTCCCGGTACAGCTTTGCGCAGGACAGCAGCACTTTGGTCTGATAGCCTTCAGCCTCTGCGGCAGTGACAGCCTCGCCGTTCATTGCCTTGGAGAAAACAGCATCGGCTTCTGCATCGCTTACAATACGGAAGGGAACGTAGTCAAGACCGTGGTCACTGGCACGGCAGCCGTGCTCGTAGAAGAAACGGATACGCTGTGCAAGTGCTTCGCACACGTCCTTTGTGCAGGTCAGCTCCTTACCCACGACCTCACCCAGCTTGCGGATGTAGTCAGCAAAACCGGGCTTGTGCAGGTTCACAGCCTTGTCGGGACGGAAGGAGGGACACACCTTGCAGGTGATGGTGGGATCTTTTTCAATCTTCTCATGCCACTCCAGGGTGTCAATGGGATCGTCGGTGGTGCCGATGAAGGCAACGTTTGCCTTGCGGATCATGCCACGGGCGGTCAGCTCGGGGTCTTCGCGAAGCAGCTTGTTGCAATGCTCCCAGATACGGGGAGCGCTTTCGGAGGTCAAAGGCTCGGTAACACCGAAGAAGAACTGCAGCTCCAGGTGGCACCAGTGGTACATGGGATTGCCGATAGCCATTTCCAGTGCCTCTGCCAGCTTCAGGAAACGCTCGTAGGCAGGCTTGTTGCCGGTGATGTAGTCTTCCTCAATGCCGTGGGAGCGCATCATGCGCCACTTGTAGTGGTCGCCGGCCAGCACACCGTTCTCTAGACCGCCCAGCCAGACCTGCACAAGATCGTCAAAGCGGCGATCCTCGTAGATCTCCCTGGGATTCAGGTGGCAGTGGTAGTCTGCCAGGGGCATTTTTTCAGCGTAGTCATGAAACAGATGCTTTGCAGTTTCTGTCTCCAGCAAAAAGTCCTTATCCATAAAGTTTTTCATAATATTCCTCCTAGATATGATGCAGCGGCGGACGGATGTAGCGTTCGTGGCTGGCGGCATTGGGTCGGGCATAGACACCGGACACAAGACCCAGCATGGTGTACAGCGTAATAATGGAAGAACCGCCGTAACTGATAAAGGGAAGTGTCAGGCCGATAACGGGGGTGACGCCGAGGCACATACCCACATTAACGATGATCTGGAAACTCAGGGATGCGGCAACACCGAAGCAAACCAGGCGCCGCAGAAGGTCCTGGGAACGGATGCCCACCCAAATGCAGCGGGCAACGATGAGGAACAGCAGAATCAGCACAACGGCGCAGCCGATAAAGCCCAGCTCTTCGCCGATGGCGCAGTAAATAAAGTCTGTATGCTGGGCGAACAGCGCACCGTCTGTTTGGGTGCGGTGACCCTGGAACAGACCCTGACCGGTCATGCCGCCGCCGGTGAGGGAGCGCAGACCACGGACGGTTTGATAGCGGACACCGGTGCCGTTGGGGTCAAGGCTGGGGTCAAAAAGCACGGCGATACGCTCTTGCTGATATTCACCCAGGAAAGGCCACAGAATGGGAAAGAAAGCAGCGCCGCCAACAATGGCACCGATGAACCAGATCATGTTCACACCGCCGGCAAAGGTCATGCCCACAAAGATGGCAACGAAAATCAGGGAAACACCGGCGTCACCGGAAATGACCCAGTTAAGACCTGCCACGATGCCAAGGTGCATTACCATGTGGAGAATGGAAGCTATGGACGAGGGCTTGTTTTGCCTTGCCACCATAACCGATGCCATGATCAGCACGTAGGTGATCTTACAGATCTCTGCAGGCTGGATGTTAAAGGGCAGGAAAGGGAAACGGAGCCAGCTTCGGTTACCGGCAACGTTGATGCCGAAGGGAATCAGAAGCAGCAGCAGAAAAATGTTGAATATCATCAATCCTATGCGGTTTTCTGCCAGGGTTTCCGTATCAATGGAGGATATGAAAAGATACGCCAGGATGCCGGCACCGGAAGCGCCGATCTGCACCAGAAGATAACGCAGAGGACCGGTGGAGGTGGCATTGGTGGTGCTGTAGATCATAATGCAGCCAAAAGCGGTTGCCACAAAACACAGAAGCAGCAGCGTCAGGTCGCCCTTTTTAAAAGCATCCACTAACCGCAGCAAAAGCTTTCTCATCTCATAACCTCCTTTTTAAACAATAGATAAAAACATTATAACACTTTTTTGCAAGAAAGTAAACTGTTTTCCGACGGAAAGACCTGGGTATTTTAAGCAAAAAGAGAGGGTGCGCTCAGCGCACCCTCGCAGATTATAAAGTGATCTTTGCACTGCTGCCGCCGGAGCGGTTCTTGGTAACCACAATTTGAGAATTGATGCGTTCCTTCAACTCGTCCACGTGGGAGATGATACCCACAAGACGGTTGCCCTCCGTAAGACCTGCCAGTGTTTGGTAGGCCTTGTCCAAAGCCGTGGAGTCCAGAGAGCCGAAGCCTTCGTCCACAAACAGCGTGTCCAGGTGGATGCCGGAGGACATCTGTACCTCGTCGGACAGACCCAACGCCAAAGCCAGGGAGGCGAGGAAGGCTTCGCCGCCGGAGAGCGTTCGGACACTGCGCTCGGAGGCATTGATGTGGTCAATGATGTTCAGGTCAAGACCGTTCTGTCCTCTGTACCGGGGATCTGTATTTCGCTTCAGGTCATACTGACCGCCGGACATTTTCTGCAGCCGCTTGTTGGCACGCTTCAGGATGCGGTCAAAATAGGTCATCTGCACGTAGGTCTCCAGCATGATGTGGTCTTTGCCCTGGAGACTGCCGTTGGCGGTGAGCGCCAGGGTGTTTACCCATGCGTAACGCTGCTCCAGCGCCTCCAGCTCGGCAAAACGTCGGGAGACATTGTCCCGGGTGCCGGTGTTGGTGGTCAGTCGGGTGTGCAGCTCCTTTTGCTTTTCGGCGATCTGCTTGCGCTGCTCTGTAAGACGGGTCTTCTCTTCTGCCAGCGCCTGAATATCACCGCACTGTCCTGCTTCCAGCTGCTGCTTCAGCTGGGCAATGGCGGCCTGATGACCGGCAAGGGCTGTGGCGTGGGCGTTCAGCGCATTTTCCGCATTGGTAACAGCTGCCTTTAAAGCGGCAAGCCGTTCGGTGGCGCTGCTTTTTTGCGCCGCAGCGGCAGCTTTGCTCTCAAAGGGAAGCTTGGCGCGGTCTTCGGTCAGCTGCTTTTCCATTTCTGCAATGGCAGTTTCCAGGCTGCTGACGGTCTGCACAGCGCCGGAGAAGGTCTCTTCAGCCTGCTTTTGCGCCGATTCCCGTTGGGGCAGCTGTTCGTCAAGCTGATCCCGACGCTGTTCTTTTTCTGCCACAGCGTTCAGCTCTGCCACCAGTTCCTTCAGCTGGGCGGTCAGTAGCTGCACCTGCTGTGCGGCGCTTTCCCGGATGCTGTCGGCAGCAATGCCCGGCAGCAAGGATGCTGCCTGCTTGGAGAGAGTTGCCTGGGTGGTGGTCACAGTGCCCTTCTGGGCGCTGGCTTCACTGCTGGCTTTTTCGGTAACACCCTGGGCCTTTTCATAGGCAGCCTTGGCGGCCTTTACGTCGGCTTCTGTGGGTGCATGCTCGGACAGCGTGGCAAGACAGCGATGCTCTGTAGAGCCGCAAACCGGGCAGGGCATACCCGCTGTCAGGGTGGCGGCAATGATGCCTGCCTGCTCGTCCAGAAAGGCTTTATTTGTCTGTTCGTATTCCTGCAGCAAACGGGAGGAGTGGGCAGCGGCTTGGGTGTAGGCAGTCTGTTTTTCAATCAGTACCTGCTGCTGCTTCTGCAGGGTATCTGCCAGTGCCACCAGGTCTTTATATTGCTGGCACTGCTCCTTCTTTTCACGACCCAGCGCCATGATTCGTTCTCTTTCTGCGCCCAGCGCTTCGTAGGTCTTGCGCTCTGTGCGCAGAGCTTCGATCTCACGGGCAAGCTCTGCTCGCCGGGACTCTGCAGTATCCCTTGTTTTTTGCGCAAGGATAAGCTCTTTCTTGCGCTGGACACAGCTTGCGGCTTTTGCTTCCACAGCGTCGTATTCCGGCAGCTGCAGTGTCAGCTTTGTGATCTCTGTTGCCAGGGCTTCCTGCTCCGGCGCAGTCTTTTGGGCTTCCGTAAGCGCTGCCTGGGCTTCTGTGAGCCGGGCTTCTGTTTCTGTTGCGGCAGCTTCCCGGGAGGCAAGCTGATTTCTTGCATTTTCGTATGCCGTTGCCTGGGTCAGACCGGAATTGACCTTTTCCAGCAGTGCATCGTTTTCGGCAGCTTCCTGCAGCAGCGCCTCCTGGGCGGCGGTATCCTCCTGCAAAAAGGTTTCCAGCAATACCATAACTGTGCCGATGGGGAGATTTCCCTCACGGGCAGACTGCACATCGTCTGTAAAACGGGAGCCGTCCTCACAGAGAATGCCGGCAATATACTGCCGGATGCTCATGTTTGCCTGCTCTTGCTGCGTGCGCAGCGCCTTGGCATGCTCCTGCAGCCGCAGCTGAAGGGAAACATAGATGCTGGTTTTGAAAATACCGCGGAAGATCTCCTGGCGCTCCTTGGTGTCTGCCTGCAGCAGCTTGCGGAATTCACCCTGGGAGATCATAGACACCTGGGCAAACTGCTCCCGGGTCAGGTGAATAATATCATTAATGGCGGTGTTGACGTCCTTGATCCTGTCCACAATGCTGCCGTCGGGGAGCGTCAGCACGGCAGTGGAGGACACCTTTCGTGTACCCTCGCCGGTTTTCTTGGGACGTGTATAATCCGGGGAGCGTCTCACGGTATAGATTTTGTCGGCATAGGAGAAGGTCAGCTCCACAAAGGTGTCGGTTTCGTCCTTTGCATACTTGGAGCGCAGCATGCCGGCATCCCGGGAGTCGCCGCTGGGCGAGCCGAAAAGGGCGTAGGTGATGGCATCAAAAATGGTGGTCTTGCCGGCGCCGGTGTCGCCGGTGATCAGGTACAGTCCGCCGGTACCCAAAGTCTCAAAATCCAGCACCTGCTCGTCGGCATAGGGACCGAAGGCGCACATGGTAAGCTTCAGAGGTCTCATACATTTCCCTCCCCAATGCCGTCAAGCAATTCCAGCACAAGGTTGCGCTGCTCCTCACTCATAGGTTGGTTGTTCTGCTTCTCGTACAGCTCCTCAAACAGCTGCAGAGGTGTCTTCTCCTGTACATTTTCCGCTGCTTCAATCACCTGATTGGCACGGGTGCGGGTGTTGTCATAGCGCAGCTCCATAATGTTGGGATAGATCTGCATCAGCTTGCCCATGGCCTCCGGCACATCGTCCTCGTCATGGAGGAAAACACGGAGGTAATCCTTGGTGGGTGTGCCAATGTAGTTGGCGCTGTCGGTCAGGTAAGCAAAGGTGCCGCAGATGGTGCGCACCTCACGCAGAGGCGTCAGGGGACAAAGGGTGACCTTGACACCGCCGTCTCCGTCAAGCTCTGTTACCGTTACGCTTTTGTGGTGCGATTCTTCGGAGAAGGAGTATTTCAGGGGCGTGCCGCAGTAGCGGATGTGATTGCTGCCGCCAAGATTCTGCTGACCGTGGATATGTCCCAGCGCCACATAGCAGAAATCCTCAAAAACAGAGGTATCTACATTGTCAGTGCCGCCCACCGTAAGCTCCTCGGAGCCGACGGCAGAGCAACCGGTGACAAACTGATGGGTCAGCAGTACATTCCGCTTTGTCTTGTCCATGGGCATATTTTCAATGGCTACACGGACAGCATCGGTGTAGTTTTCAATTTGGGCATCGGGGAAGAAGCGGCGCACATGCATGGGCTTGACAAAGGGTAGCAGCCAAAAATCCACGCTGCCCCATTCGTCCTCCAGGGTGACGGGCTTGATATCACCGTTGTACACCGGGGAGATATGAATGCCGTTTTCTGTGAAAAGACGGTTGCCGAAGGCAAGGCGCTCGGCACTGTCATGGTTGCCGCTGATGATCAGCACAGTGGTGTTGCGCCGGGCAAGACGGCAGAGAAAATCGTCAAACAAGCTCACCGCCTCAGCAGAGGGTGTGGACTTGTCATAGATATCGCCGCACAGCAGCACAGCCTGGGGCTTTTCCCGGTCAATGATCTCCAGAATCTGATCCAAAATATAGCTCTGGTCTTCCATAAGCGAAAAATCATTAAACCGCTTGCCAATATGCAAGTCGGACAAATGTACCAGCTTCATAGTCTCGCTCCTTTTTTGTTTCTGTTATTATTATACAAGCATCTTTGTGGAAATTCAAGGTATGTGAATAATAGGTGATTGCAAAATAAAGGCAATTATGCTATAGTGTGAAACAGAAAAAAAGGAGGCGGGTCAGTATGCTGAAGAAAGCGATCTACCCCGGATCTTTTGATCCTTTTACAAACGGTCACCTGGATATCGTGAAGAAATCCGCTGCTATTTTTGACGAGGTCTACATCGTCATGGGTATCAATTCCCAAAAGAGAAGAACCTTTGACAGTGAGAAAATGATCGCTGCCATTGAAAGCGTTCTCCGGGACGAGGGCATCAGCAATGCGTATGTTTCAGCCCATGAGGGACTGATTGCGGAATATGCCAAGACCAACGGCATCAAGTATATGATCCGTGGTCTGCGCAATAACATGGACTATAACTATGAGGAAAACATTGCCGAGGTCAACAAGCTGATCAACCCCGACATGGAATATGTGTATTTCCGTGCGGAAAATGTGGCGGTGTCTTCCTCTATGGTAAAGGAGCTGCACACCTACGGTCAGGATGTGTCTCCCTACCTGCCCAAGGGCATTCAGAAAATGCTGGAGTGATACCATGAAACGGATCTTAAGCGTGCAGGATATTTCCTGCGTGGGAAAATGCTCCCTTACGGTGGCGCTGCCGGTGATCTCTGCCCTTGGGGTGGAAGCGGCGGTGCTGCCTACGGCGGTGCTGTCCACCCATACCGCATTCCCTTCACCTGCCTTCCGTGATCTGACAGAGGATATGGCGGTGATGGCTGACCACTGGCAGAAAATGGGCATTGCCTTTGACTGTATCGCCACCGGCTATTTGGGCTCGGAGCAGCAGGCGACAGCGGTGGCGGCGATCTATGAGAAATTCGGCAGTTTTCTTTTTGTAGATCCTGTTATGGGAGACAACGGAAAGCTGTACAGCCGCATTACCCGGGGCTTCGTGGAAAAAATGAAAGACCTCTGCCGTCGGGCGCAGGTGATCGTGCCCAATGTGACAGAGGCTTGCTGCCTGGCAGGTGTTGAACCGGTGGGGGCGTGCGATGAAGCGTTTGCCAAAATGCTTTTGGAAAAGCTGGGAAATCTTTGCGCCGGCACGGTACTGATCACCGGTGTCTCCTTCGGGGAACAGCTGGGCGTGGCAGGAAGAGACGGAAAGACAAAGGAATACTTTTCTTACAGCCGGGAAAAGCTGCCTCGTAGCTTCCACGGTACCGGCGATATTTTTGCCGCTGCCCTGGCAGCCTGCTTTGTCCTGGAAAAGGACTGGTCTCATGCCGTAAAGGTGGCAACGGATTACACCTGGGAGACCATTCGTGCCACCATGGAAGAAAATCGGGATCCCCGTATGGGTGTCTGCTTTGAAAAGACACTTTCTCGGCTTCCTGATATGATCAAATAAATAAAGAAGGGTTGCCGCAAAGCTTGCGGCAACCCTTTTCTTTGCTGCTTTTTATTACACGTACATGGGGAACTTCTTGCAGATGTCTGCAACAGTAGCCTTGACCTCTTCGGAGGTGCCTTCAAAGTCCTTGGCGGTGAGAGCAATGCAGTGTGCAATGCGCTTCATCTCTTCTGCGCCCAGACCACGGGTGGTCACTGCAGCAGTACCGATACGGACACCGCTGGTGACGGAGGGCTTCTGAGGATCGCCGGGGATGGCGTTCTTGTTCAGGGTGATGTGGTTAGCGTCGCAACGGGTCTGCAGCTCAGCGCCGGTGATGTCCATGGGACGCAGGTCAGCCAGCATCAGGTGGTTGTCGGTGCCGCCGGTAACCAGGTCAAAGCCTTCTTCCAGCAGGCTGTCTGCCAGAACCTTGGCGTTTGCCACCACGTTGTGTGCGTAGGTCTTGAAATCGTCGCTCATAGCTTCCTTCAGGCACACAGCCTTGGCAGCGATGACGTGCTCCAGAGGACCGCCCTGGGTGCCGGGGAACACAGCGGAGTTCAGCTTCTTGGCAAACTCCTCACGGCCCAGGATCAGACCGCCACGGGGACCGCGGAGGGTCTTGTGGGTGGTGGTGGTAACAATGTCAGCGTAGGGAACGGGGCTCATGTGTGCGCCGCCTGCTACGAGACCTGCGATGTGTGCCATGTCTACCATGAACACAGCGCCCACCTCGTGAGCAATGTCAGCAAAGATCTTGAAGTCAATAGCTCTGGGGTAAGCAGAAGCACCGGCGATCATCAGCTTGGGCTGACTCTTCTTTGCCAGGTCACGGATCTGGTCATAGTCAATGAGACCGGTCTCGTGGTTCACGTCGTAGGAAACAACGTTGTAGTACTTACCGGAAATGTTGGCAGGGCTGCCGTGGGACAGGTGACCACCGTTAGCGAGGCTCATACCCATGAGGGTGTCGCCGGGCTGCAGGATAGCCAGCTGCACAGCCATGTTTGCCTGTGCGCCGGAGTGGGGCTGCACGTTGGCAAATTCAGCGCCGAACAGATCCTTTGCACGCTGGATGCAGAGTGCTTCCATTTCGTCCACGTACTGGCAACCGCCGTAGTAACGCTTGCCGGGCAGGCCTTCAGCGTACTTGTTGGTGAGGATGGAGCCCATGGCAGCGATGACAGCAGGAGAAGCAAAGTTCTCAGATGCGATCAGCTCCAGACCGTCCTTCTGACGGGTGAACTCCCGATCCATCATGGCAGCCAGTTCGGGGTCAAACTGGGCAACAAAGTTAATAGAGTCAATGGGTTTTCCAAGCATAATTTTGTTCCTTCTTTCTTAATTTTAACACACCCAAATATAGAAAAGGGGCAGTCCCATAGTGAGGACTGCCCGCATAGATAGACATAGTTGTACTATTTCTGTATGCTGCATCTCTGTCCTTTTGCCTGAGAGATTCGGCACAACGTGCCTTGCACCTTCGGCACACAACTGAATGTGTTCTCCAGAGAGTCCTCCGCGTTCCGGTCTTATCCTGGAATGGATACCTGAGACTGTTAATCCTTCGGTGGGCAGCTGCCGCTTTCCCGGTACGCTTCATAGGGTGTATTTATTTGTTCCTTTATAGTATACAGTATTTGAGAAAAATGTCAATAGGGAATATTTGTTTTCTGTTTTAGTCGGAAATTCCCTGGATTTCCAACATATCCAAAACAATTTGTCCTCTTTCGGTCAGGGCAAAACTGCCGTGGACGGGATATCCCTTGTAGGCTTGCATATCCATGCCCTTCAGGGGACTGCGATAGTCAATGGAAATCAGGGCTTTTCGCTCCAAAAGCTGTAAAACCAGGCTGTATTCTTCTGCAGTGCAGTCTTCGTCCTCAAGGTAGACGGGAATCATATCGCTTGCCTTTCGTGCCACGGGCAGGAAGGGGATCTGTCCCAGTTTTTTCAGCATCAGGATCTCCTGGGGCGCCAGTGTCAGTTCTTTTGCGCAGCCACCGCAGCTGCCGCAATTTCCGTTGCATCCCATGAACTGCACCTCCTTTCCGGTTTATTATACCCCAATTGGGATTTTTTGCAATAAAATTCTGCGGATAAAAATGCCGTCAGCTTCGTAAACTGTTGAGGGAACTGTGGTTTTTGAAGGGAGTGCTTTTATGAAGAAAACGGATTGGAAAAAATTATTGCTGTGCCTGGCAATTCCCCTGGCGGTGGGCGGCTTGTCAGCCCTTGTCAGCGGCGGTATGGACAGCTACGGTGCGTTGCGGCAGCCGCCTCTTTCGCCTCCGGGCTGGGTGTTTCCCATAGTGTGGTCCATATTGTATCTGTTGATGGGCTATGCCAGCTACCGTGTGGTCACGGGAGGCGCCTCCCGGCAGGAGAAAAACACGGCGCTTGTGCTCTACGGCATTCAGTTGGCGCTGAATTTTTTGTGGTCACCGGTATTTTTCGGACTCCGTTGGTTCTTGGTGGCATTTTTTATTCTCATTGCCATGTGGGCGGTGATCTACCGCAGTATAAAGGCGTTTGCCCTGACGGATGAGATTGCAGGTGACCTGCTGATCCCTTATATTTTGTGGGTCACCTTTGCAGGCTATCTGAATTTTGGCGTATATTTTTTAAACAGATAGTTGAAAAATATTCTGTATCATGTTATAGTGTTCCTATCCCAAATTAACATTAGGAGGATGTTTTTATGGCAAACAAATATGCTGGTACCCAGACTGAGAAGAACCTGATGGCTGCTTTTGCAGGTGAGTCTGAGGCAAGAAACAAGTACACCTATTTTGCATCCAAGGCAAAGAAGGAAGGCTTTGAGCAGATCGCAGCTCTGTTCCAGAAGACTGCTGATAACGAGAAGGAGCATGCAAAGCTGTGGTTCAAGGAACTCGATGGCATTGGCTCTACCGCTGAGAACCTGCTGTCTGCTGCCCAGGGTGAGAACTATGAGTGGACTGACATGTATGCAGGCTTTGCTGAGACGGCTCAGAAGGAAGGCTTCCCCGAGCTGGCTGCCAAGTTCCGTCTTGTGGCTGCTATTGAGAAGCACCATGAGGAGCGTTACCGTGCTCTGCTGAAGAACGTAGAGACCGCTCAGGTCTTTGAAAAGAGTGAGGTCAAGGTTTGGGAGTGCCGTAACTGCGGTCATCTGGTCATTGGCACCAAGGCTCCTCAGCTGTGCCCCACCTGCGCACATCCCCAGAGCTACTTTGAGGTCAACGCAGAAAATTATTGATATTGACAAAAACGGTGCCGCCTGCAGAGGCGGCACTGCTTCTGTTGCGGATTTGTGAGGTGATGCGGTATGGGGCAGACGTTGCTGGTTTGCAAATATGTTCTCCGTGAAAAATTTGATCACGAAACCTATTCCGGCAAAAATGATATTCTGGCGCTGGTGGTCAGCGGCAGCTTTCAGGTGGATGACGGCAGCGGTATGCAGGTGGTAAAACCCATGGAAGCAGTCTGCTTCCGGGAGGGAAAGACATACCACCGTAAGGTGCTGGAGCCGGTGGCGCTGTACTTATTCCGCTATCCCGGCGGCAGCAATATACTGCCCTCCGGCAAGCTGACCTTTCAGGACACCCAGCGCATAGCCTCTACGGTCAGACTGCTGCAGTCTGTGGATGCTTCGGATGCTGACGGTACAGAGTTCCGGCAGGCACTGTTTAACGATATCATCAACCAATACCGCCTGGAAAATCCACGGCAGTTGCCGCCCCTGGCGCAACGGGACCCGGTGATCTCCGCAGCTGTGGCGAAGATTGACGAAAATCTTCACAAGAAGCTGCACCTTCCTGCGCTGGCGGAAGCGGCCTTTCTGTCCTATGTCCAGTTCTCCCGTCGCTTCAAGGCGGCCATGGGCATGACGGTGCAAACCTATATTTCCGAAATGCGGCTGAAAAAGGCAAAGCAGCTGCTGTCCGACAGCGACATTTCCATAAAGGAGATCGCAAGAAGCTGCGGCTTTGCCAATGAATATTATTTCAGTAACTTTTTCAAAGCCCATCAGAATACATCCCCCACAGAGTTCCGCACATTAACAAAAACCACAGAAAAGCTGTAAAAGGACCCCCGACCGTCGCAATTGCGAGGATCGGGGGGTTTGTATATTGCCTTTACAGTGTCATAGCCTTGTCCAGGATCGCATGGGCTACGCTTTGCTTGGATTGCAGAGGCAGCTCCTGCAGGCTGTCCTTGGTGATCAGGGTGACAATGTTGGTGTCCACGCCGAAGCCTGCGCCGTCCTGCTTCAGGTTGTTGGCGCAGATCATGTCCACTTTTTTCTTTGCCAGCTTGGCACGGCTGTTTTCCACCATGTCCTTTGTCTCCATGGAGAAGCCGCAGATCACCTGGCCGTCCCGACGGTTTTCGCCCAGCCATGCCAGGATGTCTGTGGTGCGCTTCAAGGGGATGGACAGCTCGCCGTCACGCTTTTTCATCTTGTCGTCGCAGTAATCTGTGGGGGTGTAGTCAGCCACAGCGGCAGCCTTGAAAATGAAATCGGCATCCTTGGCATACTGTGCCACTGCCTCAAACATATCCTGGGCAGAAACGGTGTTCACCACTGTCACAAAGGGCGGCAGCTTGGCGCTGACAGCGCCGCAGACCAAAATGACCTTTGCACCGCGAAGCATGGCAGCTTCCGCAATGGCGCAGCCCATTTTGCCGGTGGAGTGGTTTGTCAGGTAGCGCACGGGATCCAGTGACTCTTGGGTGGCGCCGGCGGTGACCAGCACTGTCTTGCCCTCCAGGTCATGGGGCAGGGCGATCTCACGGAGGATATACTGCACCAGGTCCTCCGGCTCCGGCAGCTTGCCGGCACCCACAGCGCCGCAGGCAAGACGCCCGGAGGCAGGTGTGATCACGTTCCAGCCGTATTTCCGCAGCAGCTGCAGATTGTCCTGGGTCACGGGATTCTCGTACATATTGGTGTTCATTGCCGGAGCGATCAGCTTGGGGCATTTGCAGGCAAGAACAGTGGTGGTCAGCATGTCATCTGCCAGTCCGTGGGCAAGCTTTGCGCACACATTGGCAGTGGCAGGGGCAATGATCACCAGGTCGGTTCTCTGCGCCAGGGAGATGTGCTCCACCTGATGGACAAAGTTCCGGTCAAAGGTATCGATCATGGTGCGGTTGCCGGTGAGCTGTTCAAAGGTCAGCGGCGCAATGAACTCTGTGGCGTTTTTGGTCATGACCACTTCCACGCAGGCATGCAGCTTTACAAGGGCAGAGGCCAGGGCAGCGGCCTTATAGGCAGCAATGCCGCCGGTAACGCCCAGCAGTACAGTTTTTCCCTTCAGCATAGAGAGTCCTCCTTAAAAGGTTGCTTTTCTTTATTATAGACGGAAAAGTGCGCCATGTAAAGTTAAAAAATCTCTTGAAATCACATTTGGCTTTATGTATAATGAAATTGCCCCAAGGGGCAAGATTGCGCTGTATTCGCCGAGGCGAAACGGCAGCAGGAGGTAACTGAATATGAAAACGAAAAAAATGGGCACAAGACAATTGGTGCTGCTGGCTATGCTCAGCGGTATTTTGCTGGTCATGTCCTATACGCCTTTGGGATATCTGAACATCGGCCCGCTGGCCATTTCCCTGAACATGATCCCCGTAGCCATCGGCGCAGTTGCGTTGGGACCGGGAGGCGGCGCTTTCCTTGGCGCAGTGTTTGGCATCACCAGCTGCTTGCAGTGCGTGGGCATTGGCGGAACCAGTGCCATGGGTGTCATTTTGTTTGAGATCAGCCCGGTGCTGACCATTGTGCAGCGCCTGGTTACCCGTGTGCTGGCAGGCTTTTTGACCGGCGTGATATACAGGCTGCTGGAGAAGCGTCCCCTGCGCATCTCTGCTTACCTGGCAGGCTTCTGCGCAGCGCTGCTGAACACGGTCTTGTTTATGGCAGCTCTGGTGCTGCTGTTCGGCAACACGGAATATTTGCAGGAGCTGATCGCCGGACGGAATGTCCTGGTGTTTATTGCCACCTTCGTGGGCATCAATGCCCTGGTGGAAATGCTGGCTGCTACAGTTGTGGTGGGCGCAGTTTGTACAGCACTGAAGAAGCTGAAGCTGATCGGAGGAGAATAATATGCTGCTTGCCATTGACATCGGCAATACCAATATCGTGATGGGCTGCATCCGTGACGATGAGATCCTGTTCAAAGCACGTATTGCCACCGACCGCACCCGAACCTCCGACCAGTACGGTGTGGAGATCAAGAATATGCTGGAGGCCTTCGGTGTCTGCAAGGATGACATTCAGGACTGCATTATTTCTTCCGTTGTGCCGCCGGTGTTTAACTCTGTGAAGACCGGTGTGTTGAAGATCATCGGCAAACAGCCTATGGTGGTAGGCCCGGGACTGAAGACCGGCCTGAACATCCAGATGGATAACCCTGCCCAGGTGGGCAGTGACCGCATCGTCATTGCGGTGGCGGCATTGGCAGAGTACAAAGCACCGCTGTTTTTGATGGATCTTGGTACCGCAACCACCATTGAGGTCATTGAGCCGGATAATATTTATATGGGCGGTGTGATCATCCCCGGTGTAAAAACCGCACTGGATGCGCTGATCAACCGTGCGGCCCAGCTTACGGGCATCAGCCTGGACACCCCGAAAAAGGTGATCGGCAAGAACACCGCAGACTGCATGCGAAGCGGTGTGATGTACGGCACAGCCGCCATGATCGACGGCCTTGTGGAGCGAATGGAAGAGGAATTGGGTCACGGCGCTACCCTGATCGCTACCGGCGGCATGGCGCAGTTTGTTGCGCCGCTGTGTAAGCGTAAGGTGATCCTGGAAAAGGATCTTCTGCTGAAGGGTCTGAACATTCTCTATAAAAAGAATAAACGGGCATAAAGCTTGCAAGCGGGACGGACATAAGCGCCGTCCCGTTTTTGCTGCCAAAAAAGAAATAAAAGTTGCCTGGGGAAAGAAATAATGGTATACTCTAGGCAAAGAGGTGGTTTCATGAAACGATATACTGTTCTCAGCGGTGCGGCAATGCTGGCGCTGTCTTTGGCTGGTTGTGGCGCAAAGGGCGGCAGCGTGTGGTCTGTACTGCTTTTGATCCCGGCAATTTTGCTGCTGCTGTTGGCACTGCTACAGACGAAGAGCTATTTTGATTACTGCAAGCGCCAGCGTGAGAAGGGGCGCAGAGAGCCGAAGGGTATGCAGCCCATTACCTGGCTGCTGTACGGACTTGCCGCAGTGCTGCTGATTTTGAGTATGGTGGTAAATCAGCCGGCAAAAGCCCCGGAGGCAGAGGCGCTGCCCCCGGAGACAACGGAGCAGACTGCGGATACTGCACCGACATCCCATGCCGGTTGGCTGACCTTCTCTGCGGACAGAGAGCTGACAGCCTCCCAGTATTTTGTGTATGACCCGGAGAAGGGCTTTGTGAATGCCTCCGGGGAGACGGGGGAGAAGGTATATCCTGCCAGCATCACCAAGCTGTTTACAGCCTATGTGGCAGGCCAGTGCCTGCGGAAGGATATGCTGGTCACTGTGGGAGATGCCCTGGATATGGTGTATCCCGGTTCTTCCGTGGCGGAGCTCCAAAGGGGCGACAGTCTGACGGTCAGTCAGCTGATTGAAGCCATGATGCTGCCCAGCGGCAACGATGCGGCATATGTGCTGGCTGTGGAGGCAGGACGAGCCATGGGTGGGGAAAATCTTTCCGTGGCAGATGCGGTAAATACCTTTGTGACGGAAATGAACCGCCAGGCAAAGGCGTTGGGCATGCTGAACACCCATTTTGCAAATCCCGACGGCATCCATCAGGCAGACCACTATTCTTCCTTTGATGACCTGGCACTGCTGGGCGCACTGTCTGTGCAGGACCCGGTGCTTCTGGAATATACGGGCATGGCAAATGACAGAGTGAATCTGCAAAGCGGTTCTGTCACATGGAAAAATACCAATGCCCTTATTGATCCCCAAAGTCCCTATTACTGTCCCCATGCCATCGGACTGAAGACCGGACAGACACCCTCTGCCGGCAGCTGCCTGCTGTCTGCCTTCACCTATGAGGGAAGAACGCTGATCATTGGCGTCTTCGGCTGCCCGGAGGCAGAAGACCGCTTCGCCGACACACTGCAGCTGTTTAACGAGACCATCGGCTATTAAAGAACGAAAAACAAGGGTGCTGTAGCACCCTTGTTTTTATTTTTGTTTGTAGGTGGAAAGGAAGTCGCCCAGCTTTTCGATAGCCTGCCCCAGCACCTCGCAGCGGGGGAGGTAGACAATACGGAAATGGTCCGGCGGACCCCAGTTGAAGCCGCTTCCGGGTACGATCAGTACCCGCTTCTCCCGAAGGAAGTCCAGGGCGAACTGCTGATCATCATGGATGTTGAATTTCTTGATGTCAATTTTGGGGAACACGTAGAAGGCAGCCTTGGGCTTTACAACACTGATGCCGGGGATCTGATTCAGGGCATTGCAGATAAATTCACGCTGCTCATAGACACGTCCGCCGGGGATAATGTATTCGTTGACACTTTGGTAACCGCCCAGGGCAGTCTGGATAATGGATTGTCCGGGAACGTTGGAGCAAAGGCGCATGTTGGACAGCATGTTGATGCCGTCAATATAGTCCTTTGCGATCTCCTTGTTGCCGGAGAGGATCATCCAGCCCACACGGAAGCCGCAGACCATATGGGACTTGCTCAAGCCGCTGAAGGTCACGCAAAACAGATCCGGCGCAAGAGAGGCAATGGACACGTGGGAAAGTCCGTCCATAACCAGCCGGTCATAAATTTCATCGGAGAAGATGATCAGCTGATGGCGACGGGCAATGTCCACAATGCGCTCCAGCAGCTCCTTGGGATAGAGCGCACCGGTGGGGTTGTTGGGATTGATAATGACGATGGCCTTTGTCTTGGGTGTGATCTTGCTCTCAATGTCTGCAAGATCTGGATACCAGTCGGATTGTTCGTCGCAGATGTAGTGAACGGCGGTGCCGCCTGCCAGGTTGGTGCAGGCAGTCCACAGCGGATAGTCGGGGCTGGGGATCAGCACCTCGTCGCCGGTGTTCAGCAGCGCATGCAGGGACAGCTGGATCAGCTCACTGGCGCCGTTGCCGGTGTAAATATCCTTCATGGTAACGTTAGGAATATTTTTCAGCTGGGCATATTGCATAATGGCCTTCCGGGCGGCAAAAATGCCACGGGAATCGGAGTAGCCCTGGCTGTCGGGAATGTTGTGGCGGATATCCAGCAGTACCTCTTCCGGGGCGGTAAAGCCGAAGGGAGCGGGATTGCCGATGTTCAGCTTTAAAATCTGCTTGCCCATTTCTTCCATGCGCGCCGCTTCGTCCACCACCGGGCCACGGACATCATACAGCACGTTATCCAGTTTGTTTGCTTTTTGAAATGTTCTCACAAAGATCACCCCTTCTTGAATATATAGAAGGCATTATAACACATTCATAAGCAAATGTGAATAGGTGGTATAAGAAAAAATTATGGAAGATAAAATAAAAGCTGCGACCCCGGAGAGGTCGCAGCTTTGTGCTTTATTGTTCTGCTTCCTGCAGCACCAGCTCGGGCCCCAGGTCTTTTGCCATAATGGCATGTACCTGCTGGGCAATGTCCACAGCGGTGCGGCCTGCCAGGTCTTCTGCAGGGATCACCTCCACCAGGTGCAGCTTCACCTTGCTGGGGGTCAGGGTCTTCATGTTGCGGAAAATGTGGTAGGTGTCCTGCAGCGTGCAGATCACGATGGGAACGTTTGCCTTCTGTGCGATCTTGAAAACACCGCCACGGAAGGGGTGCAGCAGGTGATCTTGGCTACAGTAGCCTTCGGGGAAAACACCGATGGAGACAGTGTCTTCCTTCAGAAGGGAAATGCACTTGAGAATGGTCTTCAGGGCTTCACGGTCGTTTTCACGGTTGATGGGCTGGCAAAGGATCCGCCGCAGGAAGGGGCCTACAATAAACTTTGCATCGTTTTCACGCTTGGAAATAAAAGCGATCTGACTTTTGGGGAAGGCGTTCAGCAAAATCAAAGGGTCTGTATCGTGGAGGTGGTTGCACACCAAAAGAAAACGTCCGTCTTTGGGAAGCTTGGAGAGACCCTCACTGTCAACATGGATGCGCAGAATGGTCAGCAGCGCCCGTACGGTAACGGTGATGACCCAACGATAAAAAGGACTGTCTGTTTCAATCTCTTTTTCTGTGTCTACCGCCTTTGCCATAAAATAGACCATGAGAAACCAAACGCCCGCTAACACCAGAAAGCTTCCCAGGAAGCCCAGGGGCAGCACCCAAAGCCAGGTGAGAGAATCAAAAGCGTTGGTAAAGAAACAGAGCAGCGCCGACAGACAAAGTGAGAGGGCGCTTACGGTAGCGATCAGCATAGTATTTGCCTCCAAAGAAAAATCTTTTCTTATTATACATAGGAAATTGATGGGAAACAAGTCTAAATTTTGTAAAAGTACTGGAAATCGTCAGCATTGCTTGCTATAATAAATATAATTCAGTTTACGGAGACGTTTTTATGAAGAACAAAATCTCATTTTTTCCTATATTTTCCCTGATCGCAGGCATTGTAGCCATGCTTGTGCGGTATTGGTATTTTGCGGAAGGGGTGGAGCGTGGCGGCTTGCTGTCGGCGACCCATCCCGGAAATATGATCGGCTATATTCTGCTGGCGCTGGTGCCGCTGGTTTTGCTGATTTGCCTGCTGACCATGCTGAAAAAGGACACAGGTAATGTGTATTTTGGCGCTAAGTATTGGGGCTTCTTCGGCAATTTGGCGGCAGCGGCAGGTGTCCTGGGCAGCTGCTTTTACCTGAAGGACATCGCCACCGGCGTTATTTACATTGCGGCTTTGGCGGTTGCACTGCTTGCAGCCGGCTGTTTTGTGCTGGAGGGTATTTGTAGAATAAAGGGCAAGCCTACCAATCCCTATACGCACTGTGTCATTACCATATATTTTGCGATACAGCTTCTTATTCGGTATCGAAACTGGAACATTGAACCCCAGCTGCAGCTGTATTTGCCTCAGCTGCTGGCGTTTGTGTTTTTGATGATCACCGCCTACCAGCGTGCAGCGCTGGCGATGGGAAAGGGTAAGCCGGGACAGTATCTGTTCTTCAATTACGGCGCAGCCTTCTTCTGCATGGTCGCTCTCAATGACGACGTGTCACTGTTTTACCGAACAATGGTGCTTTGGACAGCGTTGGCTGGTACACCCTCCAAGGTGGAGACAGAACCCCCTATGGTGCTGCCGGAAAACGTGCTGAAGTGCATAGAAATGCTGGAGAAAAAAGGCTTTACCGCCTACGTGGTCGGCGGCTGTGTCCGTGACCACCTTTTGGGACGGAAGCCCCATGACTATGACCTTTGCACCAGCGCAAAGCCGGAGGATATCTGTGAGATATTCGGCGCTTATCAGCTGGTACACAGCGGCGAAAAGCACGGAACTGTGGGCGTGGTCATGGACGGCGAGGTCTATGAGATCACAACCTACCGCACAGAAGGTGAGTATACCGACAACCGCCACCCCGATGAGGTAACCTTTGTAGATAAGATTGAAGAAGACCTGGGCAGACGGGATTTCACCGTCAATGCCATGGCGTATTCTCCTCTGCGTGGCTATGAAGATCCCTTCGGCGGCAGACGTGACCTGAAGGAAAAGTGCCTGCGTGCTGTGGGCGAGCCGGAGACACGGTTTCGGGAGGATGCGCTGCGCATCCTGCGTGGTGTTCGCTTTGCGGTGCGTTTCCAATTGACCCCGGAGAAGAAGACCCTGGAAGCTATGTTCCGCCTTCGGGAGCTGATGGATAACCTGGCAGCAGAGCGGATTCTTACAGAACTGCTGGGACTTCTGCCCCATGTGACAGCAGATGACATTGTTCGTTATTGTCCTATACTGACCCAGGTGATCCCGGAGCTGACACCTTGCGTGGACTTTGCCCAAAACAACCCCCATCACAGCTTTGATGTGTATACCCATATCGCCCATACCGTGGCGGCGATGCCCAAGGAAGCCGACCTGCGGCTGGCAGCGCTGCTGCATGATGTGGGCAAGACCCACTGCTATACTGAGGATGAAAACGGCTGCGGTCATTTCTACGGACACGCAGAGTACAGCGCCGAGCTGGCAAAGACAGTGCTTGCCCGGCTGAAAGCCCCCACAGCGCTCCGTGACCGTGTGGTGTTCCTGGTGCAGAATCATATGGATCTGTTTGATCTGGACAAAAAGCATATGCGCCGCAAGGTAAGCAAGTGGGGCGAAGCAGATGTCAGGGCGCTTATGGCGCTGCAGCGAGCTGATTTTGCCGCCACCGGCGCAGCGCAGTCGGAGGTGGATGCAGCCTATGCCCCTCGTGAGGCACTGCTGGAGACAGTGTTGCAGGAATCCGATTGCCTGACCCTGAAGGACCTGGCATTGAGCGGCAGCGACCTGCTGGAAATGGGTGTGGCACCCGGTCTGCAGATCGGTAATTGCCTGAACACCCTGTTGTCTCTGGTGCTGGACGAAGCCATCCCCAACGAAAAAGAAGCCCTCCTGGAAAAAGCAAAAGAATTGCTGGAAAATTCCCAATAACAAAAAACCTGCTGCAAGGCTTGCTTGCAGCAGGTTTTTTCTTTATCTTGTGGGAACGATCTCCAGCCAGTAGCCGTCGGGGTCGGTGATGAAGTAGATGCCCATGGCGGGATTTTCGTAGCAGATGCAGCCCATTTCCTCGTGGAGCTTGTGGGCGGCGTCAAAATCATCGGTGCGGAAGGCCAGGTGGAATTCGCACTCGCCCAGATCGTATGCCTGGTGATGCTCCTCCAGCCATGTAAGCTCCAGCTCAAAATCATTTTCCGGGGAGCTTACATAGACGATGATAAAACCGTCGCCGTTGATGCGTCTGACCTCACGGAGTCCCAGGGCTTTTTCGTAGAACGCAAGGGATCTTGCCAGGTCTGTGACATTGTAGTTTTCGTGAACCATTTTGAATTTCATAGGATTACCTCTTTTCGGTATGTTGTATTTCAAAGCTGTAACGGGGATGCTGCTTTATAAACTTATCAATGATGCCGGGGTCGTCCCAATAATGCATTGGGTAGACTGCCTTCACGGGAATATACGCCAGGAAATGCAGTAGACCTCGGTCATAGTCTGCCTCCTGCCGTGGATCCAGTACCACGAAGGCGGTGTCAATGACCCGATGCTGCAGCGTCTCTGCCAGCAATGCGATCTGGCGGTGATAATTTTCTGTCATCTGCCGGTTGTATTCCGGTGTCTCCTCGTCCCATACCCAATCATTCAGGTCGCCGGCATGGTAAATAAGCGCCCCGTCATCCTCCAGAAGAAACGCAACACCCAGGTCGGTGGAGAGAAAGGTGGTCAGGCGTTGCTTTTCTCCCAGGGTGTATTCCTTTCCCGGCGCTACCTGCAAGGTGTTTACACCGGCAGGCACTGCAATATCGTCGGATAAGACAGCTTGCACCTGCTGCATACCCATGGCAGACAGCAGAGAAAATGTTTCGGGGTTGTAATGGTCGGCGTGGCTGTGGCTGGACAGCACGAAGATAGGCTTTTTTCTGTCCATTGCCGGCAGCGCGCCGCTTTCGTAATCAAACAGGTAATAGAAACGCTTTGTTTCCACGAGGAAACCGCTGTGATGAATATAGGTGACCTTCACGTTGCGTCCTCCTTCTGGCCTGGTTTACAGATTTTTCGGCTCTTTGCCCTCACCGAATGTGCGGATCATTTCCCGGGTGAGGCTGATGCCGTCATCTTGGGTAGGCAGCGCATCCCGGGGGAACCAGTCTGCCATGGAAAGCTCGTTTTCATCAATACGGATGCTGTCGCTTCCATCTACATCGCAGTAAAAGCCCATGAGCACATTGCCGTCCACACCCCAGGGCTGGCTTTTGTAGTAACGAAGATTTTTTACCTTCAGGCCCACTTCCTCCATGACCTCCCGGTGAACGGTCTGTTCAATGGTCTCGCCGATCTCGGTGTAGCCGGCCAAAAGGGCATACCGGGTGTAGGCACGTCCTGCGTATTTGCTCAGCAGCAGCTTATCTCCGTTGGTCACCGCAACGATCACCGCAGGACTGATTCGGGGGAAGATCATGTTGCCGCACACCGGGCAGCGCAGCATCCGTTCTTTTTCGTCATGCACGGTCTCTGCGCCGCAGCCGCCGCAAAGACGGTTGTTGCGATACCAGTTAAACAAATGCCAGCCGGTCATGATACCAAAGCAGATCTCTTTGCTCTGCAATTGCCGCAGCTGCCGTACCGGCTCGTAAACAAAGCCCTGGCAGGCGGCAGGTTCCCGGTCTGTCCACAGAAAATAATTCTTTTCCTGCAGACGGAATACGTAGCGTGGCGCTTCCGTAGCGCCGAGCTGGGAGAGGGTGGGCAGTGTCAGGGCGTCATCGGCATCCCGACGGAGTAGCACCTGCCCATCGTGAAAGCAGAGAATAATATCCTCTGCCCGGGCGGCAATATTGCGAAATTCATTTTCCAAACGGCCGACGGCCATATCCTGCAGCATGGGGGATTCTCCTTTTGCGTAGGTAAGTTTGGCTTATTGTATCATGGATGATTGGGATTTGCAATCGCCGGGAAAGAGAAGAGGCTGTCTCGTTTTGGAGACAGCCTCGTAAATTTAAATGTTGTCCAGTTCCTCGTCCAGCAGCTCCAGGAAACGGTTGCCTTCGGGAGAGAGGGGACGCTCGGGATTGATGACCAGGATCAGCTGGAAATCCACACCTGCCAGGGGAATGTAGTGGAAAATCGAGCTGCTGCGCTCCTCTTCTGTGGGCATGATGGTGATGCTGTAGGCAAGACCACGCTTAATCAGCTCCGTACCTGCACTGTTATCGCAGAGGATCACTTTCTCCGGCTTGAAGTCCATAACACCGTGGAGAAAATCACTGCTGACGATCGGCTTTTTGGAGCTGTCCACAATGGTGTCGTTTTCCAGTTCCGCAGGTGTGACGGATTTGGCATTATACAGCCGATGACCGGGACCTACCTGCACAGTCGCCGGAAGGGTTTTTAGAACACGATGCTCCAAACCGGCTTTTGCGATCTTTGCTTCCAGTAGCCGCACACGGGGGGAAAAATAGGAGATAAGACTCAGCTCCAGCTCCTGATTTGCTACCTTGCGAATCATTTCATCCCGAAGCAAGGTAATAGAGTGGAACAAAATATCCGTGCGGTGGCGATTTTCCTCAACCAGCCGTGCAAACGCCCTGGCAAAGGGAGGGTAAGAACGGAAGCTGACCTTGAACACCGTCATATTGTCATTTTTAACATTGTTCATCTCGTCGTAAATACGGCAGATGCGCTCGGCTCGGTTTAAAATTTGCAGACCCTTTTCTGTAGGAACAAGACCTTTTTGGCTTCGGGTAAAGATGGGGAAGCCCATTTCATCCTCCAGGCTGCTGATGGAAGCGCTGACACTGGAGTTGGACACAAAAAGGTTGGCAGCGGCCTTGCTGACGGATTTTGTCTGCCGCACCTCTAATAAATACTGCAATTGCTGAAAAGTCATGAAATCACCGCCTTTGTTGGGTATTATAACATAAAAAAATGAAATTTCAAAGGGTTTCGGATTTTTTATATAGTGTTTCGGATTTGCTGTACTTTCCTTTTGGCAGGCAATCGTGTATAATTTACAATAGAAAAGTTGTAGGAAGGTTCTGTTTTATATGGAAAATACATATTTACCCCGTACCGGTTTCGGCAGAGAGCCCATCATGCCGGACACAGTGCTGCCTTTGGGCGGTAACGGCATAGTGGACAGAGATTATACCGGTGTGAATGATACACTATATATTACTTGCATAGCCATTCGTGATGAAGCAGGGGAGACCGCACTGCTGTACACCATGGATACATTAAAATCCGAGATGTTCATCCATCCGCTGCGGGCAGCCGTCAGCGAAGCCACCGGCATTGCCGGAGAGCGGATCTTCTTCTCTTCCACCCACACCCACAATGCACCGGCGGTGTATCAGGATGGTTTGGAGGGTGTGGAAAGCTACCGTGAAATTTTCCGTGTCTCTGCCGTCCGCGCAGCGCAGACGGCGCTTGGGGAGCTGTTGCCCACGTCCCTTTCCGTGGGCACAGCAGAGGCACCCGGCATGGCCTTCTCCCGTCACTATACCTATGCCGAAGACCCCGTCACCGGCAAAAAGAAGGCAGTGGGGCATAGGGATGAAGCAGATTGTCAGGCACAGCTTATAAAGCTTACCCGTGAGGGCGGAAAAGATATTCTTATGATGAACTTCCCCGTTCACGGTACGGCTATGAGCAGCGAAGCCAATAAGCTGATCTCCGCAGACGTTCCCGGCGCCATCCGCGCTGCGCTGGAAGAGGAAACAGATTTGCTGGTTGCCTATTTTATCGGCGCCGGCGGTAACCAGGTCCCCAACAGCAAGGCTCCCGATGACCACGGCCTTTGCGTAAAGGACTACGGAAAAAAAGTGGCAGAGTTTATTATAGCGGCGCTGCCCGCTGTGCAGCCTGTGGATGCAGGCCCTGTGAAAGCCCTTTGGCAGGACTATGCTGCACCTGCCAACAAGGAACGCATTGGTGAGTTTGATCAGGCTACCGAAGTGACCAAGATCTACAACGAGCAGGGTCGGGAAGCGGTAAAGCCTTATTTGAAAAAATATAACTTATCCAGCGTGTGGGAGGCTTACGCCATCAGACGGCGGTATAACGCAGCGGACACAGTGATGCTGCCGCTGTCGGTAATGAAGCTGGGCGCACTGTCCTTTGTTTTTGCTCCCTATGAAATGTTTGCTCCTAACGGACAGTATATCAAGGAAAACACGCCCGGCGCCATGACCTTTGTAGTTTCCTGCGCCAACGGCGCAAAGGGCTACCTCCCTATGGAACGGGCATATAAATACGGTGTGTATGAAGGTTTTGTGACACTGGTCAAGCCCGGCACTGCGGAGCAGGTTGCACAGCATTTTATTGACATGATCAAGGAGGCTTAAATTATGAAAAAAATAATTTCCTTGCTTTTGGTTTTGGTGCTTTGCCTGAGCCTTGGCGCTTGTGCCGGTTCTGATGAAAAAGGCTTCCGGGCAGGCTACGGCAGAGAAAAGGTAATGCCTGATGGCAACCTGACACTGGGCGGCAGCGGTACCCATGACCGCCTTTCCGAGGGAGCGCTGGACTTCCTTTATGTTACGGTTATTGCGGTTACGGACAGCAAAAATCAGACAGTGCTGCTGATCACCCAGGATTTTTTGAATTCCGATGACAGCTATGTGATTCCCGGTAAGGAGAAAATCTCCGAGGCTACCGGCGTTCCTGTTGAGAATATCATGGTCTCCGGCACCCACACCCACTCCGCTCCCTCCATTACAAGTGAAAAACTTCCGGGCATGGCAGCTTACCGTGAGATCTACTACACTGCCATTGTGAAGGCTGCGGAAAAGGCAATGGCTGACCGTAGTCCTGCCAAGGTGCAAAACGGCTCTGTTTGGGCAGAGGGCATGGCCTTCTCCCGTCAGTACATCCTGCCCGACGGCACCATGCAGAACAATGCTGCCGCATCCCTGAACCCGGTGGGTCACCCCGACGATCCCGACCAGGAAGCACAGCTGGTACGCTTTGTCCGGGAGGCAGAGGATAAGAAGGATATTCTGATCGTGAACTATCCTATCCACGCTACCTTCAACGGCGGCACCTCCGACAAGTACATTTGCTCCGATGCTCCAGGCTCTATCCGTTATTACATTGAAAAGGAAGCCGGACTCCGGGTGGCATACTTTATTGCCGCAGGCGGCAATCAGGTGCCGGATTCCAAGATCAAGAGCGAAAAGCACGGTCTTGACTGGGAGGAATACGGTCATGCCCTGGGTCAGATTATTGTGGATTACCTGCCCCAGCTGCAGGATGTACCCACCGGCGATATCGCACTGAAAAATGTGATTTTCAAGGCGACCACCAACAAGGATAAGCTGGATATGCTGCCCCAGGCAAAAGAGATCATGAGCGCCTACAGCAGCGGCGGCACGAAAAAGTGCAATCCCCTGGTGGAAAAGTACGGTCTTTCCAGCGTTTGGGAGGCACAGGCCATTGTGAAGCGCAATGAGCTTCCGGAAATTACGGAAATGTCCTTTAATGTGCTGGCCTTCGGTGAGACCTCCTTTATCTTCGCACCCTATGAGATGTTTGCGCCTACGGGCATGGACATCAAGGAACAGTCTCCCTATGATTTTACTTTCATCGTCACCTGCGCCAACGGCAGCTACGGCTACCTGCCCACGGACCGAGCCTATGACTACGGTGTGTATGAAAGCTTCGTTACCCGTGTGGTGCGTGGCACAGCAGAAAATGCAGCAGACACCTTTGTCTCTATGCTGACAGAGATCAAAAACGGCAACTCCTAAAAAGAAAGGAGCTTTTCAAATATGAAGAAGGAAACAACAAAGAAGAGCAAGCTTTGGCTATGGCTCACCATTGGCATTGTGGCGCTGCTGGCAGTGGCGGCTGCGGTGGTGATGCTGGTGCTGGGCGGTGAAGGGGAAACCAAGACCGTCGGCGGCAGAGCAGAGCTTTACTGGAATGTGGACAGGGAACTGTACACAGCCAATTCGGAAAGCGGTCTGTCTACCCGTGAACCGGGCGAGGACGGAATGTATCATGTCCGCCTTGCCTATGAGGGCGAGACCAAGGAGTATCTTGTTGCGGATAAGCAGCTGGTAAACTTTATTGATACCTTTGACTGCCTGCACCTGGTGCTTGACCGGGACGGCTGCGTTGTGGATGCAAAGGAAGTCCGTGATGTGGCAACAGAAGTGGGTAAAAAGGTTTACGTGAAATATTACCGTAACGATACCCTCTATGTCAACTCCTCCATCGCCATGAACGGCATGACGCTGATGCTGGACGTCACAGAGCTGACGAAGATCTATGATGTGAGTCCCAGTGCCCAGAGCCTTGGCGGCGAGATCAAGCCCGAAGACCTGCAGCCTATGGACTGCGTCACCATTTACAGCAACGAGCTTGAGGAGAACACCCATGTTTACCTGGTGGAAAAGCCGGAAAAGTCTGCGGTGTACTGGCGTGAAAAGGCTTATTACAGCTCTGAAAACGGAACCACCCGTGTCCCCGATGCAAACGGTGTCTATAGCATGGACTTCTTCTGCAACGGTGAGCTGGTGACCCTCAAGTGTAAGGACAGATCCATTGTTGAGTATGTGGACTATAAGTCTGATTATAAAGCGCACTTCGGCTTCATCTTTGATGAGGAGGGCTACATTGTCAGACGCGTTAACTCCGAGATCGGTGCGCAGGCACGTCTTATCGGCGAAGGCTACGATGTTACCTACATTGAAGATGAGGAGATTGAGCTGACCAGTACCATCTGGAGCAATGCCGGTGACGTGGAAAACTTCAAGGTGGAAGACGATACGCTTATTTACGATGTAAGTAAGGCGGCTATGTCCGAAGGAAGACAGGGTAAGCCCGTGGATTCCCTCCAGCTGGGCGACCGTGTTGTGGTTTGGCTGAATACGGAAAACGACGCAGTGCTGGTGTATATTACCGAGCGTCTTGTGGACAGCCCCTTGTACTACAACGTTTCCCGTAAGTACAGCTCCGCCAACAAGGCATCTACCCGTACCCCCAATGCCCAGGGCTGGTATGAGGTTGACCTGGCAGTCAACGGCGAGGTAAAGACCTTCAAGACAAAGGATAAGGCAAAAATTGACTACCTGGACAGCTTCTCTCCTGCCGCAATGGGTCTGAAGGCAGACAAAAACGGCGTGATTGAATACGTCTATCATGCAAACTGTGTCTACGGCTATAAGTACAACTGTAACGGCCGTTGGGTGACTTCTGCCACCACCGGTCTTGCGCAGCTGTGGAGCTACACCCAGGACAAGACCTATAACTGCGTGCTGGATCCCGACCTGAAGGTGTATGACCTTTCCGGCGTGGGAGCAAAGGGCAGTGAGACCACCCTGCAGGTGGGTGACAATGTGCTGGCATATCAGAAGCCTACCGGCGAACTGACCTGCATTTACGTGCTGGTAAGAACCTGTAAGGACGGCGACCTGTACTGGAACCTGAGCCGCAAATACGATTCCACCATCAAGGAAACTACCCGTGTACCGGATGAAAACGGCTGGTATGTCTTTACCATGGCAAAGGGCGGCAAGACTGTCACGGTGAAGACCAAGAGCAAGGCCATGGCAACCAAGATCGATGCTTTCTCCCCCGGCGCTGTGGGCATGGTGGTAGGCAGCGACGGCGTTGTGCAGAATGCCTTTGACCCCAAGAATATTTATGGCGGCGGCTCTCTGACCTCCGGTACGTATGTCTCTGCCATCAATTCTGACGGCACTTTCCAGACCTACTCCTTGAAGACAGGAAAGTATCTGGATATGCCCATTGCAGATGATTGTAAGATCTATAATATCAGCTCTGTTTACACCAAGGAAAAGGGCGAAGTCACCACCCTGAAAATGGGCGATATGGTCACAGTCTATCCCAATATGAAGAAAGAGGCTGCGGTGATCTACGTCCGTAGCCGTGAGATGGACACCATGTACTGGAAGCAGGATCGCTTCTTTGACAGCACCACCGGCCTGACGACCCGTCAGCCGGATGCAGAGGGCTGGTACGTATTCACCCTGGCATCCAATGGCGGCACAAAGACCTATAAGACAAAGGATATTAAGATCGCATCCGCAGTGGATGAGCTGGAAAAGGGCTTCACACTGCTGCTGAAGGGCGATGAGATCCTTCGTGTGGCATCCGGCACCTATACCAAGGACGTAACCGGTGATGGCGTTGTCAACTGGGACGTTGTGTCCGTAAACGGTCGCAAGGTCACAGTGAAGTACAACCGTGCCGGCTCCGAAAATACCGGTGTTACCAAGACCATTACCCTGGCATCCAATGCCAAGATCATGGATGTCAGCGCCAATGCGGAAAAGTTCGGCGCATATACAAAGCTGCAGCCCGGTGATCGTATCCGTTGTTATGTAAACTCCGATGACGAGCAGCTGTACGTGTGGGTCAAGAACCGTGGCATGCGTGAAAAGGGCATGACAGGTTACTGTGAGCATTGCGACAAGACAGTAACTTGGGATCCCTACATTGGCAGTAGCCTGCCCCAGCTCAGCGGTCACTACTACCTGGTAGCCGACTATACCACCGGCTCCCAGACCAACGTGGGTGTTGCAGACAAGGACATTGATATTGTTTTGGACCTGAACGGCCATATCCTGACCCGTAAGAACGGCAGAGGCGTTCTGGTTTACAGAGACGACAAGCTGACCATTATGGACTCCGTTGGCGGCGGTGAGATCCGTGCTACCGGCTCCGAGGCCGGCCACGGCGGTGTTGCCATGGTCAGTGGCGGCGGTGAACTGACGATTCTCAGCGGCACGCTGCGCAAGATCCAGGGTGAGACCGATCCTGCTTATGGCGGCGTCGTTTCTGTCAGCGGCAAGGGCACTGTGTTTAATCTGGTTGGCGGTACACTTACCGGCGGTAAGACCGTTACCAATGAAAAGTATAAGGCTTTGGGCGGTAGCATCTACTGCGACAAGGCTACCGTAAATATTACCGGCGGTAGCATTGAAGGCGGCATCGGCAGAACCGGCGCAAACCTGTATCTGGGTGCTGACTCTGTGGGCAATATCGCAGGCGGTGTTATCACCGGCGGTGTTGCAACCAACCATGGCGGTAATATTTACGTTGCCAGCAATGCAGTGCTGAATATCTCCGGCGGTGAGATTTTGAACGGCACAGCAAATTACGGCGGTAATATCTCCGTATCCGGCGGTGACCTGTATATCTCCGGCGGTAAGATCTCCGGCGGCACAGCCGGTGAATATGCCGGTAACCTGTGCGTAGCCAGCTCGCAAAGTGCGGTGGCTATTGCAAATGCTGAAATCGCTGGCGATGTGCGTATTTCCGGTGCAGAGAGCATTGCTGTCTCCGGCGCAACCGTCATCGGTGTAGGCGCAGAGGGCGGCTTGAACCTGCTCAATGGCAATGTGCTGAACATCAGCGCACTGGAACAGACAGCAAGTATTGCTATTTCCGGTACCGGCGCATTCACAGCTTGCAATGAAAAGGCAGCAGATTACGTGGGCTGCTTCTACACGGCAAAGGAAGGCGGTAGCATCTACGAGCAGGAGGGTGTCCTCTATGCAGCTTCCGGCGCTGTGCGCAATGCTTACTGTCAGCACTGTGAGGAAACGGTTCTGTGGACACAGTGGGAAAATACCAACAAGCCTGCAGAGGGTCACTACTTCCTCACGGAAGCCGTTAACATGGAGCGTACCCGTGTGAACATCGGCGCTTCCGATAACAAAACGGCAGAAATCGTCCTGGACCTGAACGGCAACACCTGGACAACCGGTGACAACCGTGCCTTCTGGGTCTATGCAAACTTCTTTGTCATGGACACCGTGGGCGGCGGCGAGATCGTAGCCAACGGCTCTGACATGGGCTCCGGCGGCGTTATGCGTGTGGACGGCAACCTGACACTGTACTCCGGCACCATCCGCAGAAATGTTTCTGAATCTCTGGTTGCCAAGGGCGGCGTGCTGCAGCTGACCTCCGGCGCATCCTTCACCATGAAGGGCGGTAAGCTCACCGGCGGTACTTGTGTACAGTATACCGATGCCTCCGATAAGGTCATGGAAGCTATGGGCGGCAGCATCTATGCCGAAAAGGCAACCATCACTTTGGATGGCGGCGTGATTGAAAACGGCATCGCCGCAGAGGGTGAGAACCTGTACCTGGTAAATACAACGCTGAACATCACCGACGCTTCTGTGCTGGGCGGCAACGCTTATGTCAGCGGCTGTACCGTAACTTTGAACGGCGCAACCTTTGATAAGGCAATTGCTGTCAGCGGCGGCAGCATTTCCGTCAGCGGCGCAGCCAAGCTTGCAGATGTGCAGCTGTCCGATGCAAAGCTGACACTGGGCGAGCTGACCGATGCAGCCATCGGCATCACGGCCAACGGCGCTTTCACCGAGGAAAATGAAAACGCAAAGGCGTACCTGGATGCAGGCTATTTCGTCAGCGTGCCTGCAGAGCAGACAGTGTGGGAAGAAAACGGTGTCCTCTATGCCGAGAATATTCCTGACGGCGCTGTAAAGCGGGAGTGCGCACACTGTAACGAGTATGTGTGGTTCCTGCCCTGGGAGAAGGTTGCAAGTCCTGCTTCCGGTCACTATTTCCTCACCGAGGCAATTGATATGGAGCGTACCCGTGTGAACATCGGTACATCCTCCAATAAGAATGTGGATGTTGTTCTTGATTTGAACGGCAACCTCTGGACAACCGGCGACAACCGTGCCTTCTGGGTCTATGGTAACTTCTATGTGATGGACACTGTGGGCGGCGGTGAGATCGTAGCCAACGGCTCTAACCAGGGCTCCGGCGGTGTGATCCGTGTGGGCGGCAGCCTGACACTGTACAGCGGCACGCTCCGCAGAAATTTCTCCGATTCTGTGGTAGGCAAGGGCGGCGTGCTGTACCTGGATTCCGGCGCAACCTTTACCATGAAGGGCGGCAAGCTCACCGGCGGTGTCTGCGAGCAGTACACCGATTCCTCCAATAAGACTGTCAGCGCTTTGGGCGGCAGCGTTTATGCGGAAAAGGCAACGGTGAAGCTGGAAGGCGGCATCATTGAAAACGGCGGAGCTGCTTCCGGCGGTAACATCTATCTCACCGGTTCTACCTTTGAAATGACCGGCGGTACCATCACCGGCGGTGTTGTCACCGGCAACGGCGGTAACATCTTCATGGAGAAGTCTACCATGGTCATGTCCGACGGCACCATTGAAAACGGTGTGGCAGGCAACCGTGGCGGCAACGTTCTGCCGGATGCCGAATGTAGCTTCACTATGTCCGGCGGTATGATCCGTGGCGGTCAGGCGGCAAAGCAGGGCGGTAACTTCCGTGTTAACTATGCTTCCTCCGAGATCACCATGACCGGCGGTACCATCATGGGCGACATGACAGTTTACAGCGTGAAGAAATTCACCCTTTCCGGCAGTCCCAAGATCCTCATGGGCAACTCCGCAGGTCTTATTCTGGGCGACGGCATTGACAGCTCTACGGGTAACGCAAACCTGAAGCTGACACTGGATGGCCTGAATGCGGATGCAGAGATCTATATCTCTGCTGTAGGCGCTATCACCGATGCACCGGCAGCTGACCTGCTTGGCTGCTTCAAGGGCGCTCTGCGTACAGCGATCTCGGTAAATGCCGAGACCGGTGTACTGGAAGCCACCCAGGGCGATACCGGCTTCTGTCCCCACTGTTGGGAGACCGGCGTGCCTGCTACCTGGAAGAATGCCAATACCATTTCCGATGGCAGCAGCGGCAGCTACACCAAGCTGGGCGAGAATGCGCACTATTACCTCACCGGCAATATCACCCGTTCCGGCAGTGCCAGCCGACTGAATATCGGCGGCACCTCCAGTCCCGACGTGGACATCGTCATTGACCTTTCCGGCTACAACTGGACGGTGACCAATAACCGTGTGGCGCAGGTGTTTGCCCACCTGACTGTCATGGATAGCCTTTGCGACGGCATCATGAAGGGCAACACAAAGGGCGGCGATCCCTACTCCTCTGTGGCAACGGTAAATCTGGGTTCTGCAAGTCTGACATTGTACAGCGGCACGCTGAAGGGTGATATCACCGATGCAGCAGTGCTGAATGTCAACAAGGGTACGTTCCGTCAGCTGGGCGGTTTCGTGGTCGGTGCGGAGGACGCAACGGTAGACACCATTGTTCTTGGCGCCAACGGCAAATATGAACCTACTGCAGGCTTCCTGAACAACGAGCCTGTCAGAAAGGAAGAAGAGCAATAAAAAATCGGGGCATCCCTATGGAAGGGATGCCCCGATTTTTATATGCTTTTATTTCAGTGTGCTGCCGCTGTTCAGCACCAGGGCGCTGTATAAGAACAGAACATCCTGACCGTGGAAATCCATGAAGAATTTCAGCTTTGCGGTTTCCAGGTAACGGATATCCACAAGGGTGACCGTCTTGTACTGGCTTACCAGCAGCGGTGCAATGGAGCTTCCGAAGGAATCCCGGAAGATGATCAGCTCACGGTCGGTGGTCGCGTTGGGATTGGTGATCTGCAGTAGCGATTGCGGGCCGGAGAGGAATACATCGTAAGGCTCTTTGCTGCCCAGCTTTTCCAGGTCATACACACCGCTGTAGCTGACGGGTGCAAAGCCCTGGCCGTTGTGGATTCCCACGGTATAGCTGTCGGTCACACCCTTCAGCACCGTCAGGTCTTCCGGCTGCAGCGGCAGCGCCGCCTGACCGTAATACACACCGTAAAATGCATCGGTGACAGTTTCTGCAGTCAGCTCCTTCGGAGCAGGCATGGACAGCGCCTCGCACAGCGTTTCTGCCACGGGAAGCAGTGTTTCTTGCCGCCAGTGGGTGTCGGTGTAGTAATAATTTTCAGCCGACAGCCGATCGGTGATGTCAATATACGTTGCCTGGGGGAAGGCGTCTTTCATTTTGTTGAAAAGCGCCGTATAGTCCATGGTCAGGTGACCGCTTTCTTCGCCCAGGTAATAGCTCTTGTCGGGGATCACGGACACATAAAGCTTGCTGCCGGTCTCCTTCAGGTATGTGTTATATACCTGCTGCAAACGCTTGACAGCGGCAGAGACCTCACTTTCATTTAAGGGGTATTCCTGCTTTGCCAGGTAGCCGTCGGCAAGATAAATATCGTTGTTATCCGGCTGCAGCAGCGCATAGCGGTGGGTGATAGCCTTAAGGGAGCGGAAGCTGTCCCGGAGGGGGAACTGGTCTGTGGCAAAGCCTTCAAATTTCTCTGTAAAGCTGCCGGACAGCAGCGTGTCCACCGTCAGCTTAGGGAACTGATCCAAAGGTCTGCGCTCGGAAAGGGAGGTTTCCTTTGGAGGCGCAAACCAGGCAAAAGCCGTAAGGGCTGCCCAGATTAGAAACAGCAGGAGGATGCCGATGATCCGTATTTTCTTCGTCATAGCATACCCTCCTTAAAAACGGAAATAGAGGAACGGATTGAAAGAGCCGTCCACCAGATAAGCGGTACAAACAAGAAGCAGCAGGAGCATCATAAGAAGCTCCAAAATAGCGCCGATGGGCTTGCCATCCAGCTTGGCGGCAGTGCTTTTGACAATGGGAGTCGCACCCACCAGCGCCAGCAGGAACACCACACCGTAGGCACGCAGGTAGTAAAGGCTTTCCGCAGATACCAGCGGCACACCGGCAAAACCGAACATACCGCCAATGTCTGTCAGCGCCTGGGTAAGGGTGGTGGCGTTGAACAGCACAAAGCCCAGCACGACCACCAGCAGCACATAGGTGCGGCGCAGCAGATCGGGAAGCTTGTCCAGGGGCAGGAATTTTTCCAGCAGCAGGAAGGCGGCATAGAGAAGACCCCACAGCACAAAGTTCCAGGCAGCGCCGTGCCAAAGACCGGTGAGCATCCAAACCACCAGGATATTAAATATCCAGCGTACCTTTCCCACGCGGTTGCCACCCATGGGGATATACACGTAATCCCGGAACCAGCTACCAAGGCTCATGTGCCACCGGCGCCAGAACTCGGCAATGGATCTGGACATATAGGGATAGTTGAAGTTTTCAATAAACTTAAAGCCGAAAATGCGACCAAGACCGATGGCCATGTCACTGTAGCCGGAGAAATCAAAATAAATATGCAGTGCAAAGCCGATGGCATACATCCAGTAGAACAGAACGCTCTTCTCACCGCTGCTGCGGAAGATCTCTGTCAGCTGTCCCAGCTGGTTGGCAATGAGGATCTTTTTGCCAAGACCGATGAGGAATCTGCGCATACCCAGCGCCACATCCTCCAAAGAGTGGGTGCGGTTGTCAAGCTCCCGTGCCACGTCCACGTAGCGGACAATAGGGCCTGCGATCAGCTGGGGGAACAGAGAAACGTAAGCGCCGAAGCTGACGATGTTTTTCTGCGCCGGGGTATCTCCACGGTACACATCCACGGTGTAGCTCAGACACTGGAAGGTATAGAAGCTGATGCCGATGGGCAGCGCCAGTCCCAAAAGGGGAATGCCGGTTTTTGCCACGGCGTTCACAGAGCCGATCAGGAAGTCTGCGTATTTGAAAACACCCAGAAGGGCAAGGCTGATCACCACAGACAAAACAAGCCAGAACCGCTTAGCACCTTTTGTGGTAGCCTTCTCAATGGCAAGACCGCAGAAGAAAAACAGCAGGATCGTGCCGATCATGAGAAAAACATACACAGGCTCACCCCAGGCATAAAATACCAGGCTGAACAAAAGAAGCACAGTGTTCTTTAATTTTTGCGGCACTAAAAAGTAAAGGATCAGCACCGCCGGTAAGAAATAAAATAAAAAGGGAATGCCGGAGAAAAGCAAGAAAACCACCCCACGGTATCGTTTGTTAGGTAAATTAGCAGGTCACCGCAGCGACCTGGTATATTATACCACAAGTATTGCCGTTTGAACAGCAAAAAAAGCAGCGGCATTTAACCGCTGCTTTTTCCTGTGGTTTTATTAGCCGGTGATAGCGTCGTTGGAAACGATCTCAGCATCGGGATAAGCCTCAGCCAGAGCGTTCTCAAAGGAAACGATGTTGTCGTTCAGGCCGAAAGCAGCCAGCACGTACTGACCGTCAATGACAGCGATCAGGGACTTCTCGGGCATGCCGCAGATCCACTGTGCGCTGCCGATAGCTTCCTTCATAGCAGCGGTGTAAGCAGCAACGTCAGCACCCTCAGCCATCTTGACAATGGAGCCGGTGTAGTGGTTAGCCATCATGCCGTGCATCAGAGAGGAGATCTCGGTGATGTTTGCGATCTGGTCAGCGGGGATCAGCAGAACGGTGGAAACACCCTCGTCCTCCAGTGCGTAGTTGCCGGGAGCGCCGTCAACCATAGCGGTCATGTCGCCGCCCATGCCGAAGAAACGGTTAGCTTCGGGAACCTTTTCCCAGATAGCGGTGTAGATCTTGGTAGCCTCGTTGGGCTCAGCAGCGGGGGTGGTGTCCAGGATCTCTTCGGTAGCCTCGGTTACTTCTTCAGTAGCCTCGGTAGCAGCCTCGGTGGTAGCAGCGGGGGTGGTTTCGGGAGCGGTGGTGTTGCCGCAAGCAACCAGACCCATAACCAGGACCAGAGCCAGCAGCAGAGCAATCAGCTTCTTCATAGTTTGTTTTCCTCCAAATTTTTTGAATTTTTGTTTTTGTTTTTGTGAATCAGGGTTATAAGAACGATACCCAGAATAACTCCGGCAGTATCGATACCCACGTCTTTGATGGCGGGACCTCGCAGAGGCACGAACATCTGTATGGTCTCGTCAATGCAGGCAACGGAAAAGCCTGTCAAAAGGGGGAAGAGGTGTCTTTGGTATGCCTTATCCTTCAGTATACCGAACAGCCAGCACAGACACATGCCAAGGCAGGTGAACTCTGTAAAATGCGCCAGCTTTCGCAGCAGTCCGCCGCCACCGGAGGGCTTGTCCGGCCGGCCGCCGAAAAGAAAGTCAATGACCGCCCGAAGCGCATCTCGGACAAAATCGCTGATCGCGCCGGAGATCTCGCCGGGGAGCAGGGAATTGCCCCAAATAAAGACAATGTTGGCGATCAGCAGCGAAATGCAAAGAGTAAGCCGCTTCTTGGTGCGGATCATCCGATCACACCCAGATGCTCCAGCAGGATCTTCAGTCCCAGCAGGATCAGGATCACACCGCCTGCCAGCTGCGCCTTTTTCTCAAAGCGGCTGCCGAAGACGTTGCCGATCTTTACACCCAGCGCAGACATAAGGAAGGTGATGACACCGATCAGTGTCACAGCCAGGAAGATGTTTACGTTGCCTGCCATAGCCAGGGAAATACCTACTGCCATAGCGTCAATGCTGGTGGCAATGGCCATGACGAACATGGTTTTCACAGACAGATCTGCATCATGCTCCTCGCACTCGTCGCATTTGCCAAAGGCTTCCTTCAGCATGTTGATGCCGATGATGGCAAGCAGACCGAAAGCGACCCAGTGATCAAAGCTCTGAATGGTCTCTGCGAACATAGTGCCCAGGAAAAAGCCGATCAAAGGCATCAGCGCATGGAAGCCGCCGAACCAAATGCCGCAAGTGGCGCTTGCTTTCAGTGTTGCTTTCTTCATGGAAAGACCTTTGCAGATGGAAACTGCAAATGCGTCCATACTCAAGCCGAAAGCCAGGATCAGTAGTGCAAAAAAACCCATAAAAAAACCTCCGCATCCGTAATTTCGACGCAGAAGTAAACAGAGAGACTGCGTCGGCCGTCCAAGTCTCGTCATTTCAGATCGCGCCAGAGGCATAAACCCCAGTATGTTGACACGATCCCGCTTACAGCGCCGACTACTCCCTCTTCGCCGGGGATTATATCAGTAAATAGGTGAATTGTCAATAGAATTGAAAAAAGTTCACAAAGTTGGTTTTCGGGCGCAAACAACTGTTGCTCAGCGAAAGAAAAATATCCGTCCCACCAAAATGAGGGACGGATATGTCAGAATACCAGCTGAACCAGTATCATATATAATACGGTACCGCCGCCAATGGACAGCAGCGTATTGCGCTTCCATATGTGCAGCAATGCAACAGCGGCGCAGCCCAGCAGCTCCGGGATGCCGTAGGGAGCAGACAGCAGTGTCACGTCCTTCAGGCAGTATACCACCAGCATGCCCATGATGGCAAAGGGAAGTACTTTTCCCAAATATTCAATGATAGCAGGTGTCTTTGCGCCCTTGCGGAAAATCAGGAAGGGGAGAAAACGGGTGATGGCGGTGACGATGCAGCCCACCGCAATGATCAGAATGCTGTGCGTTACATTCATGCGGTCTTCCTCCTTCCGGTCTTACGGGAAATGGTGAGGATCAGGGCAATCAGCGCCATGGAGGGGATAAGGAAAATGTCCTTGCCAAACACAAGAAGACACAAAACTGTAGCGCCCACACCGATCAGCGCCGGGCGATGCTCCTTGGTGGAGAGCCACTGCTCCGTAAAAATCGTCACAAACAGCGCTGTCAGCACAAATTCAATGCCCTCAAAGCTGATGGGAAGGGCTTTGCCCAAAAGACCGCCCAGGGTGCAGCCGACGACCCAGTAAATGTGATCCAGCACCGAAACCAGGAAGCAGTAGGAGAGCTTGCTCATTCCTTCGGGAGGGGTGTTCTGGGTCACCAGGGAATAGGTCTCGTCGGTGAGGGCAAAGATCAGATAGGGCTTTTTGCTGCCGGCATCCCGATAGCTTTCCAGCATGGTGATGCCGTAAAACAGATGCCGTGCGTTGATAAACAGAACAGACAGCGCTGTACTGATAAGGGATGCGCCGCCGGTCAGCAGACTGACAGTGAGATACTGTGCAGAGCCTGCGTACATAAAAGCTGCCATGGCAAAGGACCACAGCGCCCCGTAGCCCTTCTCGTACATTAAAATACCGAAGCCGATACCCAGAAACAGATACCCGGTCATAACCGGAAGGGTATCCCGAAAAGCAGCAAGGAATGCTTTCTTTTTCACGAAAGAAACCTCCTTTACAATATATTCATGAATTATATACAATAAATATAATGTTGTCAATGTGGGGCGGCTTGACTTTTCTGCACTGTCGGCTATAATAAACAGAGAATAAATTATGGGGGAATGAACCATGAAAAAGTATATTGAAGCTGTTGAAAAGCACCGTCAGCTGATCCTGGATGCACTGGATTACATCTGGAAGAATCCCGAGACCGGCTATAAGGAATGGAAGACCCATGCCTACCTGGAAGAGGCATTTGCTAAGCTGGGCTATGAGCTGACTCTGGCCGGCGATATTCCCGGCTTTACCGCCCTGGTGGACACCGGCCGTCCCGGCCCCACCATTGCTGTGTTCGGTGAACTGGACTCCCTGATCTGCTATGCCCACCCCGAGGCTGATCCCGAGACCGGCGCTGTCCATGCTTGCGGTCATTGCGCCCAGGCAGCAGGCCTGCTGGGCCTGGCAGCTGCACTGAAGGAGCCGGGTATTCTGGATGAGATGTGCGGTAAGATCCTGCTGGTGGCTGTGCCTGCAGAGGAGCTTATTGAGGTGGAATACCGTGAGCAGCTGCGTAAGGCAGGCACCATCCGTTACTTTGGCGGTAAGCCTGAATTCATGTACAGAGGATTGATGGACGGCGTAGACATGGCCATCATGATCCATACCGGCGGCGGTGACACCGTTGGCATCACCAAGGGCTCCAACGGCTGTATTGCCAAGACCATTTGCTACAAGGGCGTTTCGGCACATGCAGGCGGCGCACCCCATAACGGTGTCAATGCGCTGTATGCCGCAAACCTGGGTCTGAATGCCATCAACGCACTGCGTGAGACCTTCCAGGACAGCGCACATATCCGTGTCCATCCCATTATTACTGCCGGCGGTGATGCTGTCAATGCGATCCCCGACACCGTAAAGATCGAAAGCTACGTCCGTGGCGCTACCATGGAGCAGATCGTGGAGGTCAACCGCAAGGTCAACCGTGCCCTGGCAGCTTCCGCTGCCGCCCTGGGCGCCAATGTTCACCTCCAGGACGTTCCCGGTTACTGGCCCCGTATCCACCCTGAGGATGGCTCTTTGCTGTTCGTTGAGGCAATGAAGGAAGTTGTTGCACCGGAAAAGGTCGTCTACAATCCCGAAGGCTGGGGAACCGGCTGCTCCGATATGGGCGACGTGGGCGCTGTGATGCCTGCACTGCATCCCCACATCGGCGGTGCAGTGGGCAACTCCCACGGCAGTGAGTATTACATCACCAATCCCGACCTGGCATGTGTCAAGTCTGCAGCTGTGCAGCTGGTGTTCCTGGTAATGGCACTGCGCAACGGCGGCGAGCGTGCAAAGAGCGTGATTGAGAATTACAAGCCTGCCTTCAACTCTATGAAGGAGTACTTTGAATTTGTGGATAAGCTGGCGCTGGACTGCGATGCCGTGGAATATGACGGCGAGTACAATGCCAAGCTGACCTTCGGTCAATAAGTTTTTCTCCGGGCGGCGACCTGCCGCCCACTCTCTAACCTGTAGGGGCGGCAATCTGCCGCCCGGTCTCTCTAAAAGGAGCTTCTATGAAAAAACACGTAAATGTATGGGACTACGCCGGTCATATTATGGAGCGGATCGGTGGTGGCATCCTGCTGACCACAAAGGCGGATGACAAGGTAAACACCATGACCATCGGTTGGGGTACTATCGGTGTCCAGTGGGGCAAGCCCATTTTCATCGCCTTTGTCCGGGAAAGCCGCTATACAAAGCAGCTGCTGGAGGCAAATGGCGAGTTTACCGTCAATGTCCCCATGGGTGAGGCGGATAAGAACATTATCTCCGTCTGCGGCACGGTTTCCGGCAGAGATGCCGATAAGCTGGCGCAGCTGGGACTGACCACGGAAGAAGGGGAGACTGTCTCCGTGCCTGCCATCCGTCAGTTGCCGCTGACGCTGGAGTGCAAGGTGATTTATAAGCAGGCGCAGGAGCCTTCCGCCATCTTCCCGGAGTATGATGACCGCTTCTATGCCAAGGGAACCCGGAACGAGGGTGACTATCACATCGCCTACTATGGCGAGATCACAGCTGCGTATATCGCAGAGTAAGGAAACGCTATGAAAAAAATCGGTGTATTGGGTGCCGGTACCTGGGGTATGGCACTGGCAAGAATGCTTTGTATCAGCGGTCACGATGTCGCAGTGTGGTCTGCGCTGGCTGCGGAGGTGGAGACCTTTTCTGCCACCCGTCGCCATCCCAACCTGCCGGGCATGGTGATCCCTGACGAGATCGTATTTACAAAAGAAATTGCAGAGGTCTGCGCAGATAAGGACGTTCTTCTGTTTGCTGTCCCCTCTGTGTTTGTCCGCAGTACCGCAAAAGCCGCCGCACCCCATATCCGGGACGGTCAGGTGATCGTGGACGTGGCAAAGGGCATTGAAGCAGACACCCTCTTTACCATGACACAGATCATCGGGGATGAGATCAAAAATCCCACTGTAAAGCTGGTGGCTCTGTCCGGTCCTACCCACGCAGAAGAGGTGGCAAAGGATCTGCCTACCACCATCGTCTCTGCCTGCGAAGACCTGGCAGCGGCAGAGCTGGTGCAGGAGGTTTTCTCCAACACCTGCATGCGTGTGTATACCAATGAAGATGTGCTGGGCGTTGAGCTTTGCGGCGCAATGAAAAATATTATGGCGCTGGGCTCCGGCATCGCTTTGGGTCTGGGCTACGGCGATAACACCAAGGCAGCGCTGATCACCCGTGGTATGGCGGAGATCACAAGGCTGGGCTCTGCCATGGGCTGCGACAGTCGTACCTTCTACGGTCTGGCAGGCATCGGTGACCTGATCGTTACCGCCACCAGTGTCCACAGCCGTAACAACCGCTGCGGCATGCTGTTGGGTCAGGGCATTGCTCCGGAAGAGGCAGTGAAGCAGGTTGGCATGGTGGTGGAGGGTATCCATGCACTGGCAGCCGCTATGCGCCTGATGGAAAAGTATCAGGTGGATATGCCCATCGTCCGGGCGGTGAACGCTGTTGTCAATTGCGGCGCAGATGCCCGCAGTGAGGTCATGGCGCTCATGACCCGTGAACAGCGCCCCGAAAATGAATAAAACAGCAGAGAATGCGTCACCGAAAGTCGGTGACGCATTCTCTTTTTATAGAGTGAAGAGGCAGGGAATGTTGAAGGTTTTGTCCATAAATATAGAAAACTTCTCGTTGCATTTTGGACATTTTCATGATATCATATCATTGAATATGTGTAGCTACCGATATTCCTTCATGCCGTGGAGTGTTGTAGCAGACAGATATGACCTCTCAAGAACAAGAAAGGGGAACAATATATGAAGAAGGAAGCAACCAAGAAAAGCAAACTGTGGATCTGGCTGGTAGTTGCTATCGTTGCGCTTTTGGCAGTTGCCGGTGTCGTATTGGCATTGGTGCTGGGCGGCGGCGAGCAGCAGGCAGATGGTCCTCAGGGCGGCCGTGCCGATTTGTACTGGAACCTTGACCGTGCAACGTATACCCAGAACTCGGAATCCGGCTTGTCCACACGTGAACCCGGCGAGGACGGTGTCTACCGTATCCGCTACGCCTACAATGGCGAGGTGGTAGAGATCCCCGCAGCCGACAAGCAGCTGGTCAACTACATTGATACTATGGACTGCATGGGCATCGTTCAGGATGCCGACGGCGTCATTATTGATGTTGTGGATCCCAAGACTCTGGCAACAGAAACTGCCAGAATGTTCTACGTCCGTAGCGCCGGCAACGGCAGCATCACTCTGAACTCTTCCATGGCAATGAACGGCATGACTATGGAGATCGCTCTGGCTGATGTTACCCAGATTTATGACGTAGCTCCCAATGCAGAAGTTCCCGGTGCAATTATTGCACCTGAAGATCTGCAGCCTATGGACAGTGTGACTGTTTACTCCAATGGCTTGGGCGAAGCTACCCACGTGTATGCCATCTCTCACCCTGTAGAGTCTCCTGTCTACTGGCGCGCAGACACCGGTATGTACGACTCCACACTGAAGCAGACCAAGCGTACGCCTGACGAGAACGGTTACTACACCATTCCCTTCTACGTAAACGGCGAATACGTGGAGCTGAAGTGTAATATTCAGGGTATCGTCAATACCATTGATAACAAGAACCGCTTCAAGGCTCACACCGGTCTGGTGCTGGATGAGAACGGCTACATCGTTGACAATATGCTGGCAGCTACCGGTATCCGTGGCCTGCTGGGTTGCGAAACATACGATGTCATTGAAGTCAACGGTTCTACCTTCACTGCTGAGGCACAGATTTCCGGCAAAATGGATCAGTATACCAAGACTCTGGCAGCCGATGCCAAGATCTACGACGTGAGCCTGGCAGCGAAACCCGATGTCCGTGGCAAGGCTGTTGACTCTCTGAAGATCGGCGACCGTATCGTTACCTTTGAAAACACCGAGGGCGAGGTCATTTTGGTATTCGTTGCACACCGTTTGGTAGACAGCCAGATGTACTTCAACGTGACCAAGAAGTACAGCTCCGCCAATAAGTCCACCACCCGTGAGCCTGTTGGCGGCTGGTACACCATTGAAATGATGGACGAGGAAGGCAAGATCAAGACCTACAAGACCCAGGATAAGGCTATCGTTGACAAGATCGACTCTCAGAACAACCGTAGCGTTGCTCTGGAGCTGGACGGCGATGTGATCACCTACGTCTGGGAAGGCGAGTGCGTTGCAGGTTATGCCGCATTCGTGGGCTATAACATTGTCAATGTTACCGGCTCTATCCTCTCTATGGCTCCCTCCACCAATGCCGAGAACATCAGCAACCGCATTATGACTGCGGATTGCAAGGTCTACAACATGTCCGGCAAGAACAAGGGCGAGACCACCACTCCCCAGATCGGTGACTACTGTATCATGTGGCGTAACGCCAAGAGCGAGATCAACTACATCTACGTCATCAGAAGACTGGTTGACGCTCCCATGTACTTCAGCGTCACCCGTAAGTGGGATTCCACCAAGCAGGAGACCACCCGTGTGCCCGTTGACGGCTGGTACATCTACGAATGTATCTGCGAGGGCAAGAAGGTCACCGTTAAGACCAACAGCAGAGAGACTGCGAACTTCATGGATTCCCAGGGTCCCCAGACCTTTGCTCTGAAGGTGAATTCCAATAATGTGGTCATTGAGGCTTATGAAACTGCTGCCATTACCGGCGGTAGCAAGCAGTACCTGAACACCATCGTCAAGCGGCTGGATGTGCTGGTGCTGTATAACCCCACCAACGAAAAGACCTATACCCCCAAGCTGGCTGAAGACTGCAAGATCTACAACTTCTCCTCTGCCTACGAAAAGGCACGTGGCGAACGTACCACCTTGCAGATGAATGATAACATTCAGTGCTACACCAACATGAAGGGCGAAATCGCCATCATTCTGGTTCGTCAGCGTAAGGTTGAGGCTGACATTTACTTCAGCAAGACCCGTATCAAGACCGTGGACGCCAACGGCCACACCACCCGTGAAAAGGATGCAGAGGGCTGGTATGTATTTGAGTGTACCACCGGTGGCAAGACAGTTACTGTCAAGACCAAGGATATTGAAATTGCTACCATGATGGATGCCCAGTCTCCTCAGACTTTTGCGCTGAAGGTTGAGTCCAATGGTGTGATCAAGAAGGCATACGAGACTACTTCTGTTCTGGGCGGCAGCAAGCTGTACCTGAACCATGATGTAACTGCCATCAACGGCAAGACCGTATCCACCTTCTACACCGAGACCGGCAAGACTTACAGCTTCAAGATGAGCAGCAAGTGCAAGGTCTACAATGTAAGCGACAATTACGACAAGCAGTGGGGCGAAGCTACCAAGCTTCAGGTCAATGACCAAATCCAGTGCTTCAACAACTCCAACGGCGAAGTGGAACTCATCTACGTCCGTAAGCGTCCCACTGAGACCAAGATGGCTTGGAACGTAAATCCCCAGACCAAGACTATCAAGGTTGAGGAGAACGGCACACTGAAGGATAAGAAGGTCACCAGCCGTACTCCCGATGCCAACGGTTACTACACCATTGACCTGGCAATTGATGGCAAGATCAGCTCCTACAAGGTGCTGGGTGAAAAGGCTATCAACTACATGGAAACCGCAAACGGCGCAATTGCCGTTTCCTTTAAGAATGGTGTCATTATCAGCGCACAGTCTGCGATCTACTGCACCGGCGTATGGACCAGCACCGAGGCAGCTATGGTTGCAACTGTCAAGGAGATCAATGGCAATGTTCTGAAGATCAGCCACACCAGAAGCGGCGAGACCTTCGTTGTGGATGTGACCCTGAGCAAGAACTTCGTTTGCTACGATGTTTCCGGTGCCGGTGCATTCAAGGGCGTTGCTGCAACTCCCAAGGTTGGTAACAGCGGCCGTATGTATCTGGATACCAATAAGGAAGTTCTGTACTTCTACATCACCTCCGGCGGTTCTTCTGTAGTTGCTCCCACTGAGCCCGAGCTGCCCGATATCCCTGTTTATGACAACAGCAACCTGACCTTCGCAGAAGGCACTACCAAGGCACTGTGTACCTACTGTGACAAGGTTGTTGAGTGGACAGCACTTGAGGCTGTTACTGCTTCTTCTGCATCTCTGGAAGAGGGCGGCCACTACTACTTGGCAGCTGACATGACTGACAACAAGGGTTACTACAATGTTAAGACTGCTTGTGTCCACTTGAACGGTCATAACATCACCAGTACTTCTCGTGTATTTGCAGTTGAAAGCGGCTCTGCCAACGTGCTGACCGTTATTGGTAACGGCGTTGTGACCGGTGGCAACACCTCCACTGCAACTGCTAACGTTGCCGGCGCTACCATCAGCGTCCGTGGCAACCTGAACCTGATCGGCGGTACTTACAAGCACGCTAACAGCACACTGCCCACCATCATCATGGCAAGACCTCAGGAGACCATGAACATCTACGAGGGTGTTACCATTGAGGGCACTGAGGGCGTTACCGGTACTAACCTGTACGTTATGATGGGTGTTGTGAATATGTACGGCGGCGAGATCAAGGGCGGCACTGCTACTCCCAACGGAACCACCGGTGGCTTGGGCGATAACATCTATCTCCTCGGTCATTCCGGCACTGCCAAGGCAAGAGCAGAGTTCAATATGTACGGCGGCCTTGTAGACGGCGGTATTTACGTAACAAAGACTACTGAGAGCTATAAGGTTTCCGTAGGCGGCGATGCTGTTATCACCGAAAAGAACGGCGGCTTGACGCTGGACAGCAATTCCGGCGCAGTACTCAGCATGGTTAAGCTCAGTGAGAATGCAAAGGTTTATGTCACCGGTGACGGCGTCATCACCGTTGCAAATCCCAATGCTGCTAACTATGTGAACAAGCAGATCCTGCCTGCAGCTGAGGGCATGACCCTGAAGGCTGAAAGCAATGTCATCGTTGCTGATGGCTACGTTGCTCCCGAGCCTACTCCTGAAGCTAACCCCGTTTGGGTCATGGCATTCATGGCAGAGGATGCACAGTACAACTCCACCGACAAGGTTACCACCCGTACTCCCGATGCTGACGGCTACTACTATGTGAAGCTGGCAGTCAACGGCGTTGTGAACACCTATAAGACCACCCAGCGCGGTGTTGATAAGACCGGTAACGGTATTGACTACGCAGATCAGACCGGTGCTAAGGGCCGTCCCTTCGTAATCTACCTGACCGACACCGATAGCTTTGAGTTCACCAAGGCTATGGCTGCTATCAACAACCTTCCCAACTCTGTTGCAGCCGGTAGCGCATACAACGGCACTGTTGCTTCCGTTGAGGGTAACACTGTGACCCTGACCAACGACGCTGTCGCTACCCTGGCAGCTGACGTTCAGGTATTCGACGTTTCCGATGCAACCTACGGCGCTACCTTCGGTGCAGCTACCCAGCTGACCGCTGGCGATACCTACATCAGCTACATGAACAGCGACAATCAGCTGACCTATGTCTACATCAAGACCAGAACAGCTGTTGTGGATCCCGAGCCTACTCCCGATCCCGTACCCACTTGGGTGCTGGCATGGGTCGTTGAGCCTCAGTATGATTCCTCCAGCAAGAGAACCACCCGTACCCCCGATGCTGACGGTTACTACTATGTAGAGATGTCTGTCAATGGTGAGACCAAGACCTACAAGACCAAGGTAGACAGCAAGGAAATTACAGATCCTGATGCAACACTGCTTGGTATTGACTATGTTGATCAGTCCGGCGCAGGTAACAGACCCAGCGCAATCTGCCTGACCGACGTTAACAGCACAGAATTTACTGTCGCAGTGGGCGCTACCAACAACACCGGCGCAAAGGGCGCAAAGGTCACCACCGTCACCGCTATTGAAAACGGCGTGATCACCGGTACTGGCGCAGCTTACACCGGTAAGGTAGCAGAAACCGGTAAGATCTTTGATGTATCTCCCAACGCTACTGTGGAAGGTGAGATCACTGAGCTTCGTGTAGGCGACTACGCACGTTTCTACACCGATGCCAACGGCGATGTTCTCTATGGCTATGTCTATACCAGAACTGCAGTCGTTGAACCCGAACCCGAACCCACTCCCGGCGATGTTGACATGAGCACCGTCTACGAGAAGGCAAATGCTATGGCTACTGTCTTCGCAAACGGCGGCGAAGTAGAGGCAGAGTGCCCTGCTTGTGGTAAGACAGTTACATGGAAGCCCATGCCTGTTGCTACTACCAGCAAGATTACTCTGGATGCCGGTCACTACTACTTTGAGTCCGATGTCACTGCTAACGGTGGCTACTACGCCATCAATGATGGTGCCACCACATCTTACGAGGTTTGTATCCACCTGAACGGCAAGACCTTTGCTAACACCGGCACAGGCAACTCCCGTTCCTTCTATGCGGACACCGGTGAGAAGCTGACCATTATGGGCGCAGGTAACATCGTTGGCGCAAGAGGCACTACCACTGAAGCTGAACGTTGCGGTTCTACCCTTGAGGTCGTTGGTCAGAAGACTCTCGTGAATGTTTGCGGCGGCACATGGTCCAAGACCAGTGATAAGCTGGATGTCATGGGTTGCCGTGCAAGAGAAGATGGTTCTATCAATGTCTATGACGGCACCGAGATCAACATCGGTGAAGTTCAGGGCAATGCATTCTGGGCAGCCGGCGGCTACGTGAACCTGCTGGGCGGCGTGATCAACGGCGATGTTTACGCAAGAACCTATACCGAAGCAGGCGCAAAGTACGAGACCGCACTGAAGCTGACTCTGAACGGCGTTACTGTGAATGGTAAGGTTATCATTGATAACTCCAAGGGCGCTCCCTTGAGTGTCACTCTGGCTGGCGATACTGTAATCAAGGAACTGGTTTGCGACAGCACTCTGCCTGTGCAGATTGGCCGCATGACCAAGGGCGCTGATGTTAAGGTAAATGCTACTGCAGCATTCACCGCAAGCAACGCAAACCTGCAGGATTACGTTGATGCAGGCTTCATCTCTTCTGCTGTTGAAGGCAAGATCGTTACTGTAACAGACGGCGTGGCATCTCTCGCAGATGCCCCCGCCCCTCTGTACGATAATGCAAACCTGGTGTTTGAAGAAGGTACCACCAAGGCACTTTGCACCTACTGTGGCGAGGTCAAGGAGTGGACCGCACTGGAGGCTGTCACAGGCGGTTCTCTGTCTCTGGCAGAAGGCGGCCACTACTACCTGGCAGCTGACATGACCGAGAATAAGGGCTACTACAACATTAAGAAGGCTTGTGTCCACCTGAATGGTCATAACATTACCAGCGAAGGCCGCGCATTTGCAGTTGATAACGGCAGTACCAATCTGCTGACCATTATTGGTAACGGCACTGTTACCGGCGCTTCTACTGTGGACTCTACAGCAAATGTTGCCGGCGCTACTATTAGCTGCCGCGGCAACCTGAACCTGATCGGCGGTACTTACAAGCACGTGAACAGCACACTGCCCACCATTATTATGGCAAAGCCCCAGCAGACCATGAACATCTATGAGGGCGTTACCATTGAGGGTACTGAAGGCGTTACCGGTACTAACCTGTACATCATGATGGGTGTTGTCAACATGTACGGCGGCTCCATCGTGGGCGGCGCTGCTACTCCCGACGGCACCACCGGTGGCTTGGGCGACAACGTGTTTGTCCACGGCTGGACCGGCACAGCGAAGGCAAGAGCTGAGCTCAATATGTACGGCGGCTTTGTGGATGGCGGTATCTATGTCATGAGAAAAACCACCGAAACCTTCAAGATGACCGTCGGTGGTAATGCGGTTGTTTCTGCAAAGAACGGCGGCATCACTCTGGATACAGAAACAGCGGCTTACATCACTCTGGACGGCCTGAAGGCTGGCGCAGAGGTGTACATCACCGCTGCTGACGGCGTGATCTCCCTGGAGAACGCCAAGGCTGCTGACTACCTGGAGTACGGCTACATCAAGGCTGCTGCCGAAGGTAAGACCATCACCGAGGCAAACGGCGTTTTGTCCATCGGCTGATAAATCAAAACCATAACCAAACCCGGGGCAGGATTTCCTGCCCCGGGTCTTTTTGCGTGTTTGGATGCTTGTGCCGGCGCTTCGTAACAAGCCTTCCCCGGGGGGAAGGTGGCACGACAAAGTCGGGTCGGATGAGGAATGCGGGGAAAAGACTATCAATTACTGCGGCGTTGAAGCCTTTTTGAAGTCTTTGAAATTCTCACCGCCACAACCCAACCGCACAAAAAACACCGCTCTCCAATCCCTCGGAGAGCGGTGCTTTGCTGTTTGCTTCAATTTGCCAGGATGGATTCCACAACGCCCTTCAAATCATCATAGGTGACGGAAGAGACGAAGATCTTCTGAATCACACCGTTTTCGTCCAGGATCACGGTGTAGGGGTAAGTGCCTCTGCCGCCCAGGGCGGTGTAATACTCGCCGCTGAAGCCCTCACCGCCGTCCCAGGAGAAGATCATGGGAGAGTCGGGGTAATGCTCTGCAATGTAAGCAGGAGAGGTCTCCTTGGAAATGCTGGAGTGAATGGCCACCACAGAAACGGTGTCCTCATAGTCCTTGGAAATGGCTTCAAAATAGGGAAGCTCGTTGACGCAGGGGGTGCACCAGGTACCCCAGAAATTGATGATCATGATCTTGCCGGTGGCTGTGGGATCAAAGGTTTCGCCGGTATCGCCGTTGCCGGTGACAATGGGAAGCTCATAGTTGTAACACAGATCGCCTTCCTGGTTGCCACGGTCGGCGGTAATGATGCCGGGGTCGGGGTTGGTCACATCCTCCTGCGCCCAGTAGTAACCGATGGCGCCCAGAAGCACGGCAAGCATGAGAATGCAGCTGATAAGACGCGTGACGAAACGGCGCTTCTTTGTCTTGGGGTCGTCGCCGGTCATGGTTTCGTTTGCCTTCAGCAGGATCTTGGGGCCTTTCCAGGAAATTGCTTTGGTGGGGCAGACCTTTACGCAGGAGCCGCAGCTGATGCACTCCTGGTCACCGGGGTGCTTGATATCCACCTTGCAGTGTCCGTGGCACAGACCGCAGTCGGTGCATTTGCTCTTGTCTACCTGGATGCCGAAGAAGGACAGCTTGTTAAACAGACCATACAGCGCACCCAAGGGACAGATGAAACGGCAGAAGAGACGGAACACAAAGCAGCAGCCCACCATGATGCTGACCAGCAGCAGGAATTTCCAGGTGAACAGCGGGCCCAGCATGGAGAAATAGCTTTCGTTAACGGCGTTGGACAGAAGCCCGATGCCGCCTTCCAGCGTGCCTGCGGGGCAGATGTACTTACAGAAGGTGGGCAGCGGAGTGTCCCGGAATGCGTACATAATGGGAACGATATAAACGAAGAATACCAGAATCACATATTTTAAATAGGAGAGGATCCGGGTTACGGGACTTTTCTTCAGCTTGGGCGTTTTAACCTTGTAAAACAGCTCCTGAATGAGACCGAAGGGGCACAGCCAGCCACAGATCATGCGGCCGAACATCAGCGCATACAGCAGCAGGATGCCACCTACATAGTAGATGGTGCTGTGATGGGCGCTGAAGGAGCCCTGCAGAGAGCCAAGGGGACAAGCGCCGACGGCACCGGGGCAGGAGTAGCAGTTGATGCCGGGAACGCAAATGTTCTTTGTGGGACCCTGATAGATATTGCCGGTGATGAAGCCCTTCAGGTTGGCATTAAAAAGCAGCGCAAAATAAAGCTGCATCAGCTTCCGCTTGGAGGGAAGCCACTTTTTGATTTTTTCCAGCATGTCTATCACCCCAATCCTACGCACTCGGTGCAGATGTTAATGGCCTTTGTCAGCACATCGTTGGTGCCGCCTGCAAAGTAGCCGTAGACCAGAATGCTCACAGCCACCACCAGCAGCGCATACCGCAGCCAGGGAAGGGATTGCTTTGCTGTGGGGGCAGGTGAGGTGGCAGTGTTGCCGCCTGCGATGGCTTCCTTTACCAGTGCGGTTTCTTTTTTAACAGAACTGCGGCAGGCAAATGCGGCATACACGCTGAAACCGAAGGGAACAGCCATGCAGGGCAGAAGCACATACATAGCCTTTACCATGGAAATGTTGATCTCCGATTGATGGAAATTGTGGGGGTTAGCGCCGTAAATCAGAAAAGCGATGCTGCCCAGTGCCAGCAGTGCAAAATTAAGAGCCTGCAGTGTCTTTCGCTTGCGCTGCTCCTTGCGGATTGCCTGCGCCTGGGGGGCGGTGGTCATATCCAGCTTTCGGTGAAGCTTTGCCAGCTGCGCAGCGTCCTGACGGACGGGGGTACGTTTTTTGGAAGGGAAGGGGAATGCAACATCCAGAACGATGCCTCCCAGCAACAGTCCAAGACAAATATATACAGGAAGGGCAATGGTGGTAAACGCCGCTGCCACAGATTCCGGTGTGAAGGGACGGCTGCCGGAGTTGTAAATTCCCACGCAAGCCACGATCAAACAGATACCGGCCACCGCCAGCATAATACTCAAAACGATACTATATATAATATGTATGTTTTTCTTGATTTTCTCGGTCATACACATACCTCCTTTTATATCCACTGTACTATATCATAAAACGAAGGAAAAGTAAATTCAAATTTCATGTGCAGCCCCGGCGCACGCATTTCTCAGATCTCCTATAAAACGTAAATTGAATCGGTTACGCCCAATTTCTGTGGATTGGTCAAAGTGCTTAAAAATTTTTTTGTATTTTGGAAGAAATAACAGTTGTCAAATGGCAATTGATATAGTAAAATAGAATGGACAATGTATAAGGGTAACTGTCTCCGGAAATCGGGTGTCCGGTTGCAGTACCCTGTCAACAAAGAAAGGGGATATACCATGAAGCAAGAAACCGGCAAGAAAAAAAGTAAGCTTTGGCTCTGGCTTGTCATTGCTGCAGTAGCGCTGCTGGCTGTTGCAGGTGTCGTTGTGGCACTTGTGCTGGGCGGCGGTGAAGGTGAGACCGGCCCTCAGGGCGGTCGTGCTGAACTGTACTGGAACATTGACAGAAAGACCTACACCGAAAATTCTGAATCCGGCCTCTCTACTCGTGAGCCCGGCGAAGACGGTGTTTTCAAAGTCCGTTTTGCTTACAATGGTGAGATCGTAGAATACGCAGTTGCCGACAAGCAGCTGATCAACTACATCGACACCATGGATGCAATGGGCCTGGTTAAGGATTCTGATGGTACTGTTGTTGATGTCATCAACCCGAAGGACATCGCAAAGGAAGTCAACAAGAATGCTTACGTTAAGTCCGCAACTGCAACCAAGATCGTGGCTAACACTTCTGTGGCCATGAACGGTATGAACATCAACGTGAAGCTGGAAGAGGGCATCACTGAGATCTATGACGTGACGCCTCAGGCAGAGGTGCCCGGTCAGAAGATCACCACTGATGACCTGAAAGCAATGGACACTTTGGTGATTTATGCCAACGACCTGGATCAGGTGACTCACGTTTACGTGAACAGCCATTCCAAGGAATCCAAGGTCTACTGGCGTGCAGACCAGTTCTATGATTCTACCAATAAGACCACCACTCGCGAACCCGACGAGAACGGTGCGTACACCATTCCCTTCTTCTGCGAAGGCGAAGTGGTAGAACTGAAGACCAAGGATAAGGCAATCGCTACCAAGATCGACTCCATCTCTCGTTGGAAGTGCCACTTCGGCTTTACTTTTGACGAGGAAGGCTACATCATTGAGCAGTATGCCTCCGCAATCGGTATTCAGGGCATCATGGTCGCTGACTGCTGGGATGTCGTGGAGATCGATGGCGATACTTACACCATTCAGAGACTGACCACCAATGACGGCTCCGTATGGACCGGCACCATCCCCGAAGGTACCATTATCTACGAGGCTGGCGTTAAGGCAAAGCGTGAAGGCCGTGGCGGTCAGCAGATTGACAGCCTGCAGATGGGCGACCGTGTCACCGTGTGGACCAACACCACCGGCGAGGTAGTCCTGGTTTACGTTGCAGAGCGTCTGGTGGACAGCCCCGCATACTGGAGCCCCACCCGTAAGTACAACTCCACCAAGAAGGAGACCACTCGTGAGATCGGCGCAAGCGGTTACTACGAGATTGAGCTGTACAAGGAAGGCTCTGACAAGAAGGAGATCTACTATGTTAAGGACAAGGAAACCATGTCCTACATGGATAGCATCACCGCAAAGATCATGGGTCTGAAGGTGCTGCCCGGCAACATTGTCGAGTACGCATACGATGAGCAGACTCTGACCGGTTATACCACTGCTACCCGTGGCGGTGTTGTCACTGCTGTTACCGGCGGTATCTTCACCAAGATGACCTATGGTAAGCGCGGCACTGAGTCCAACATGGTTCTGGCTGCCAATGCCCGTGTCTGGAACGTTTCTCAGTACGGCAAGTACGGCGAAGCCACTACCGTTCAGCCCGGTGACCATGTCTATGCTGTCCGCCAGCCCACCGGCGAGATCCTGCTGGCCTTCATCACCAAGCGTACTGCCGGTGGTGAGCATCTGTACTGGAACACCGAGATCCTGTGGGATAAGACCAATAAGACCAGCACCCGTGAACCCGATGCGGATGGCTGGTATCACTTCACCATGGCACATCAGGGCAAGCTGGTGGAGCTGAAGACCAAGGACAAGAAGCTGGTTGACAAGATCGATGGCCTGTCCATCGGCGCAACCGGTCTGGACGTCAGCGGCGGTGTTATCACTGCTGTTTACGATGCAGGCTACCCCTACGGCGGTAACAAGGTTGCTTCCGGTTACAGATTCCAGTATGTAACGGCAGAAGGCAAGTATTTCTGTACCTATGCTTCTGATGCCAACAAGACCGTTGAGTTCGTCATGGCAGAGGACTGTGTGATCTACAACGTCAGCGCTGTTTATGACAGCCATCAGGGTGAGCGTATCTACAGCATTCCCAAGAATGCTATGCTGACCTGCTTCTGTGATATCTACGGCGAGGTTAAGGTCGTTTACGTCCGTAGTCAGGCCGTTAAGGATATGTACTGGAAGACCGAGATCCTGTACGATAGCACCAACAAGGTCACCAAGCGTGTCCCCGATGCTGACGGCTACTACTGGTACACTCTGGCCGTTAACGGCGAGTGCAAGACCTTCAAGACCAAGCTGCAGAAGGTTGCTAACTCTATGGACTCTTACGCAGGCGCATTCGGCCTGAATGTTAAGGGTGACGAGATCGTCGGCTTCGTTTCCACATCTTCCGTGCTGGGCGTCAGCGGCAATGGTTACACCACTGCTTCTGTTATTGCCATCAACGGCAGAACCATTACCGTGGAAGCTTCCGGCAAGACCGAGACCATGAAGCTGTCCTCCGATTGCAAGATTTACGACGTCAGCCCCGTTGCTTCCAGCTTCGGTATGAAGTCTGAAATCAAGGTCGGCGATATTGTTCGTACTTATCTGAATACCGATAAGACCGAACATTGCTATGTTTACATCAAGGCTCGTGCATCCCGTGTCAAGGGTGAAGTGGGCTACTGTGAGCATTGTAAGAAGGAAGTCAAGTGGAAGCCCATGGACGGCAACTCCTCCATCAGCGCTTCTCATGACCACTGGTACGTACCTGCAGACATCACTGCATGGGTACAGACCACCTTCGCAAACAAGACCAAGGATACTTCCGTATGTCTTGACCTGAACGGTAAGACTCTGACCCGTGCTGAAGGCGGCCGTATGTTCCGTGTTGCAGAAGGCGACACCCTGAACATCATGGACTCCGTAGGCGGCGGTAAGGTCGTTTCTTACGGTGGTACCGGCTACAACGGCGGTCTGATGATGATGTCTGCCGGCGGTGTTGTCAATATGTACGGCGGTACTCTGGAGTACGTTGATGGCAAGTATGAGGCCGGTCTGGGCGGCAACGTCTATGTAAGCGGCAGCAAGACTGTCTTCAACCTGTACGGCGGTACTGTTACCGGCGGCGCTTCCTATGCAGACCAGAATACTGATCCCGGCGCAGGCGGTAACTTCTATCTGGTCGGCGGCGCTACCCTGAATATGTACGGCGGCGAGGTCTCCAACGGTAGAGCTTACGGTATCCTCCGCGCTACCGAAAAGAACGGCACTGTTACCTACAAGGCTGTGGAAGCTTACGGCGGTAACATCTACATGACCGAGTCCTCCATGGTCAACATCCTTGGCGGTGTTGTTAAGGACGGCCATGCAGTTCGTGAGACCTTCACCTACACCGACAATGGCGTGGAGAAGTCTCTGACCAATATGTCTTACGGTGGTAACATCTACAAGGTGAACACCGCAAAGCTGAACGGCACTCTGTATATCGAAAATGCAACCGTTTCCGGTGGTAAGGCTCACCGTGGCGGTAACATCAATGCTTACGCAGGCGCAGGCGGCGGATCTGCCGGTATTGTTGTCCTGAACAAGGCAAACATCGTGGACGGCGTTGCTTCCCAGTTCGGTGGTAACATCATGTCCAACGCTGCTATCTGGTCTGTCACCGATTCCGTGATTTCCGGCGGTGAGTCTGTTACCGGTGGTAACATCTACTCCCAGGGTGGTATCTACTCTGTGGAAGGCTCTACCATCTCCAATGGTAAGGCTGACAACGGCGGTAACATCTACCTGTACAAGAACAAGGTAGAAGAGAATGTCTTCGCAATCGGCGCAGGCACTGTGGTTGAAAACGGTGTTGCTACCGGCAACGGCGGTAACATCAATGTGGCCAAGAAGAATTACGTACAGCTGTCTGACGGCACTGTTGTTGCTCCTGCTGATGATGACGGCACCGGCGTTGCACTGCTGCCCATTCTGGGTATCATTGACGGCGAGGTCAAGGGCGGTCAGGCTGCCACCGGCGCAAACATCTACCTGGCAGGTCACTTCTACATGGAAGGCGGCTCTGTCACTGATGGTGACGTGTACTTCGATGGCGCAAATGAAGCTGCCATTGAACTGTGTGGCGGCGAAATCGCTGACCAGTTCACTGTCAAGAAGGCTCTGGCTGTTGATGTCTATGACGCTCCCAAGGTCGCAAACCTGAACCTTGACAAGGACGTCCTGCTGACCGTCGGCGAAATGACCGAGGGTGCTGACATCAAGGTCACTACCCACTATGATTCCGAGAAGGCGACTGTCTTCACTGAAAGCAATGAGAATCTTGCTGACTACATTGCAGCCGGCTACATCTCCTCTTACAACGGCAAAACCATTGAGATCACTGCTGACAACAAGTTGGCTGTGGAGGGCGAGATCCCCGGTGCAAAGACCATTTACTGTAACCACTGCCAGCAGGAGGTTGTCTTCGCTGAGTGGTCTTACGGCAGCGGTTCCTACACCAAGGAAAGCGGCCACTTCTACCTGAAGGCTGACGAGTCCATCTCTGCTAACCACCGTATCGGCGGCTCCTCCAGCGATAAGGCTGCAGACGGTGTTGATGTGGTTCTGGACCTGAACGGTTACAAGATCACTTCTACCAGCGGCGCATTCTATGTCTATCCCTACAGCACCCTGACCATTCAGGATTCTGTTGGCACTTCCGTGATTACCGGCGAAGGCGTTATCCGTAAGGATGCTCCCGGCGACGGCGGTGTGTTCTACGTCGAAAAGGGCAACCTGAACATCTACGGCGGTACCTTCACTCTGGCTGATACTACTAAGACCAGAAACGGTGGTGTCATCTTCGGCGGCGGCAACATCAAGATTTACGGCGGTACCTTCAATGGTAACGATTGCATCACCGGCGCTGGTTCCGCTATCCACACTTCCGGTAACCTGGAACTGAACGGCGGTACTATCAAGGGCGATGTCTTTGCAAAGGCTGACGCAACTGTGACTCTGTCCGGCGCACCTGTCGTTGAGAACCTGCAGATTCAGGTCGGCGATCTGGTAACTCTGGGCGAACTGACCGAGGGCGCAGACATCACTGTTGAGGCTGAGGGCGTCTTCACCAAGCCCAGCGTAAATGCACAGGCTTACGTGGATGACGGCTACATCAAGTCTGCAACCGCAACTGAAGTTACAGTGACTGCAAATAATGAGCTGGCTATTGGCGAGGTCGTTATTGAAGGTCTGCTGAACTACTACTGCCCCATCTGTGAGAAGAATGTTGATTGGCTGCCTTATGACGGCGTTTCCGCCGGCATCATTAAGGGCAACGATGCACACTTCTATATCGCAGAAACCGAACACTATCAGAGCTATGGTCAGATCTCCATCCAGGGCGAGGTCACTCTCGACCTGCACGGCAACACCCTGCTGGGTAAGGGCCGCAACGGCGATGATTGCAAGCGTCTGTGGAGATTTGAGGGTGTCTTCAATCTGATTGATACTGTCGGCGGCGGTAAGGCTGTTGCTTACGGTCTGGCCGGTGGCGGCGGCGCTATGGCAATGTGCTATGGCAGCGAGAAGATTGAGTTCAATATGTACGGCGGTACTCTGATGATGACAGAGGATTGCCAGACCGGTTCTTCCGGCGGCATGTTGAGCCTGTCCGGCAAGGCTGTTATGAATATGTACGGCGGCGAGATCAAGGGTGGTAAGGCTACCCGCGAGCACGCACAGAACATCTACATTGGCGAAGCAACCCTGAACATGATGGGCGGCTTCATCGATGGCGGCATTGAGGTTTCTACCTCTGCTGTGGCCGTCAACCTGTCCGGCGCTGCAAAGATCAGCAACACCAACGGCGGTCTGTGGATCGCAAAGGATAAGCTGATCGGCCTGGACGCATTTGAGACCGGTGCTGAGGTTTACGTCTCTGTTGACGAGACCGCATTCATCACCGGGGCTCTGAATAACGCAAATGACTTCCTGGCTTACGTGAAGCCCGCTCTCACCGGTTGGACTGTTGAGAACCGCAACGGCGCTTTGATCGTCACTGACGGCAATGAGCCTGCCGAGCCCTTCGATCCCAACAAGGTTGCAGAGAAGGCTGCTGCAATGGACTTCTCCGGCGCTGACGCTGAGGGCAAGGTCGTTGCAAAGTGTCCTGTCTGTGAGGAAGAGGTTGAATGGAATGTCCTTCCTGCAAACACCTCCGGCAGCAGCATGGCCACTGTTGAGTCCGGTCACTACTACCTGAGCGCTGATGTTGACTACACCCAGAACAATGGTCTGTACAGCTTCGTCAGCAAGCAGATCTGCCTGAACCTGAACGGTCAGGATATGGTCAGCACCAAGAGAGTCTTCTACACCGAGAAGAATGATACTGTTCTGAACATTATGGGTCAGGGCACTGTCACCAGCCCCGGTGAAGTTTCCGGCACCACAATTCGTGGCGGTCTGGATATGACCTCTAACACCAACCTCTACGGCGGTACTTACATCAGCACTGTTGCTGATCATCCCGCTGTTGAGAACCGTAAGAGCAGCTCCGGTGAGGCAACTATCAGCGTCTACGCTGGTACTACCATCACCAATGCTGAAGGCGGTATTGCAGTGAACCTGAAGAGCAAGGGCGCTTTGGCAATCTACGGCGGCACCATCAACGGTAAGGTCGTGGATGCCGGCACCACCGGTATCACTGTTTCCGGCGCTCCTGTTATCAATGCACTGGATCTGACTAACGGTGCAAAGATCACTGTCGGTGAGCTGACAAACGGCGCTAACATCACTGTGCTGGCAAATGCTGTCTTCACCAATGACTTCGCAAATGCAAAGGCTTATCTGGAAGCCGGTTACTTCGTATCCGGTGATGATGAGTACAAGTTGGTGGCCGTGGACAACACTCTGTCCGCAGCTGTAGCTATGGACCCCGATGCAGTTTACGAGGCTGCAAAGGCTATGGACTTCACCGCAGGCGGCACTGTCACAGCACAGTGCCCCGCCTGTGGCGTGGACCACGATTGGGTAGCACTGCCTGCTCCTTCCGGCAGCAGCGCGAACCAGCTGGCAGCCGGCGCCTACTATGTCGCTGAGGATTTGGAAGTCACCAAGTTCTGGTACATCGCTGACAAGACTGCCGGTAAGGTTTGTATCAACCTCAACGGCAAGAATATCACCAGCGCTACCGACCGTCTGTTCTATGCTGAAAACAAGAGCAATACCTTGAATATCATGGGTGACGGCGTTCTGACCGGCCTGGCAAAGTGGCCCAATTCTGCCAATACCAACTATATCGGCGTTCTGGACGCTTGTACTACTGTCAACCTGTACGGCGGTACATGGCGCTCCGGCAGCCAGTATCCCATCATTGCAAACCGTGGCAGTGGCGCACATAGCATCGTGAGCATTTACGGTGGTACTGAAATCATCAGAACTGCTGAAGATGTTGCCGGTTTAAATGTGTACATTTCCGATGGTGCAACTGTCAATATGTACGGCGGTATCATCAGCGGCGGTACTGCAATCGAACATCCCACTCTGGGTGTTGGCACAGTTGGCGGTAACGTGCAGCTGAAAGCAAGCGTTGCTGATAAGAACTATGCATATTCCTGCACCTTCAATCTGTACGGTGGTATCGTTGAAAACGGCACTTCCGTGGGCAAGGGCGGCAACATTGCAGCTGTTGGTAATGACCTGACCAACCCCAAGGCTCTGGTTAACCTGTACGGCGGTACTGTTGCAAACGGTGGTGTTATTGCCATTGGTGCAAACGCAGCTGTCACTGTTTCCGGTGATGCAGTTGTTGATTACATCGAGACCGAGGGCGCAAACCTGATTAATGTTGGCGAACTGGAAGATGGCGCTGACATCGTAGTTGCAGCGCAGGAGAGCGTGGTATTCACCAATGCTGTTACCGGCGACGTTGCAAAGTATTTCCGTGGCAACACCAACCGTATGGCTGGCTACACCCTGAACGATGCTGTTGCAATCGCTAACATCTGCCCCCACTGCGGCAAGACCTTTGCTGAAATTGAGTGGACAGAGATCGGCGAGATCGGTGAGAACAACAAGTTCACCGCTTCCGGTCACTACAAGCTGACACAGGATGTTACCAACACCAAGAGCAATATCTTCACCTTTGACGAGGCTACAAAGGGTAATGGTATTGATGTTGTTCTGGATACCTGTGGTTTCAACGTCACTTCCGTTGGTCGTGGCATCTACCTCAACAAGTACAATACAATGACTGTATTTGACTCCGTTGGCGGTACTGAGATCACCAGCATCAGCAAGACCGAAGCTCTGGGCGGCAGCGGTATCTACGTTCACACCGGTGCAGTCCTGAACTTCTACGATGCCACCGTCATCGGCAGCCCCGATGCACACGGTAACGGCAATGTAATTAGTGTCTACGGTGACAGCGCTGTTGTGAATATCTACAGTGGTGCGTTCTACGGTCACGATGACACCGGCAAGAGCGGAAAGACCGGTGGTGTCGTCTACAACAGAGCCGGTACTCTGAATATCTACGGCGGTTATTTCAATGCTGCTGAGCTGGCTGCTGATGGTAAGGGCGATTGTATTTACAATAACAAGAACCTGAACATCTACGGCGGCGAGTTTGCAGGTGAGATCTACACCGAAAGCGGTGCTACAACCAATGTAGCAGACGATCTGGACATTACCGACCTGCTGGTCAACGGTTAATTCCAAATCCCATAAACCCCACCCGGGGCAGGATTACTCCTGCCCCGGGCTTTTTACATCCACTGTAGGGAACGGATTTATCCGTTCCGTATTGCACCTATGAAAACAACCAAGGACACAAAAGCGGAATGCATAAATGCATTCCCTACGGTATTTAATAAAAAATAAGCCGACGCAAATTGCTTTGCGTCGGCTTGCTTTATCAATTATCGTTTATTACCAGTTGGTGTTCCAGCTCTTCTTGTCTTCACCGGTGGGTGCAGTGCCGTAGCTGGATTCGGTGTCAGCCACAACGGACTTGACGTTTTCCTTTCTACGGGAGGTAGCAACACGCTTCATCAGCTCTTCGTAGTACAGATCCTCATCCAGGGGCAGCTCAACAGTCTTGCCGGTCCAGGAGGACAAGTGCATTGCGTTGGACAGAGTCAGGCCGTTGATGCCTTCACGACCGTCGGCAACCAGAGGCTCGCCACGGAGAATAGCACCGCCGAAAGCGTTGATAACGCCCACGTGCTGGGGATTCTCGCCGTCGGTCTCCACTTCAATCTCATGGGCTTCGATCTTACCAAAGGACTTGGTATTGGTGCGGTTGAATTCAGGCTCGCTGACCTCAAACTCCCAAACCTCCAGCTTATCCTTCTCGGCAATGATCTTTGCCTTGTCCAGCTGGATCTCCAGACGGTTGGAGCCACAGCCGTCGCCGGTGGTGGTGATGAACACACCGGTAGCGCCGTTGGCATACTCAACGTAAGCTGTCACATCGTCTTCAACCTCAATGTCATGCCACTTGCCGTACAGCAGGTGACCGTGAACCTTTACGGGCATGCCGCACAGCCACTGCCACAGGTCAAGCTGATGGGGACACTGGTTCAGCAGCACACCGCCGCCTTCGCCTGCCCAGGTTGCACGCCATGCGCCGGAATCGTAGTAAGCCTGGGGACGGTACCAGTTGGTGATGATCCAGTTGGTACGACGGATCTGACCGTACTCGCCGGAAGCAATCAGTTCCTTCAGCTTTCTGTAAATATGGTTAGTACGCTGATTGAACATCATAGCGAACACAACGTCGGGATGCTTGTCAGCCTCTGCGTTCATCTCACGAACCTGCTTGGTGTAAACGCCGGCAGGCTTTTCCACCAGAACGTGGATGTTGCGACGCATACACTCCATAGCCAGGGTGCAGTGGTCATAGTGGGGGACAGCCACGATACAAGCGTCAATAAGACCGCTGTCCAGCATAGCGATTGCGTTGTCAAAGCAAACGATGTTCTCACCCAGAGTCTCCTTGACCCAGGTGTGACGCTCGGTGTTGGTATCTGCGATGGCAGTCAGCACGAAGTCGGGGCACTTACCCTCAACAACCTTTTTGGCATGGGAAGAACCCATGTTGCCGATACCGATAATGCCAAGTCTTACCTTTTCCATTATTCAAAACCCTCCGCTTTCAAAAATTCGTAGCTACGGCGCAGACAATCAAAGGGATCTTCACCGTTGCAGTTATCCTGTTCCACCAGCATGTACTTGGTACCGCCGGCTTCTGCCTTCTCAAAGACACGGTCAAAGTTGATGTTACCTTCGCCTACGGGGAGCATGACTTGCTCGTGACCGTAGTCCTTCAGGTGGATGCAGGGAATACGACCTGCCATCTTCTCCAGCCACTGGGCGGGATCGCCACCGCCACGCTGCACCCAGTATGTATCCAGGGTGAAGCCCATCTCATCGGGAGAAAAACGCTCTATCAGCTGGTCAAACACCAGTCTGCCGTTCTCCTTGCGGAACTCGTGAGCGTGATTGTGGTACATAAAGTACTTGCCGCACTCCTTCAGGGTTTTGGCAACAGGTCCGTAGATCTCCACGAACTTGTCAACGCTCTCACCCTCTTCGGGACGGAACTTGTACTGACCCAGACCCACATAGTGACAGCCGAACACATCGTGCTCTGCGGCAACAGCTGCGGTGTCTTCCACAAGACGGGAATCCCGAACGTGGGTCAGCACGCACTTCAGACCGTTTGCCTTCAGCTGCTCATCCATCCACTCCGGCTCAAAGGGGCAGGTGGCAGAGATCTGTACAGTCTTGTAGCCAATATCAGCTACCTTACGCAGGGACAGAGCCAAATCATCCAGCGTTTTGGTGAAGGCTCGGACGGTGAAAAACTGTGCGCCGATTTGCATAATTACACTTCCTCCAAAATCTTCTTAATGGCACCGCAGGCAGCATCAAAAGCAGCATCGGAGGAGGGGTAGGTGAACTTACCCACAACGCTCTCTTCACCGGGTGCTTCCAGCTCCTTCAAGCCGTCAAATACCTTCAGGTGAGGCTCAATGGTCATGGCGCTTCCGCCCTTTGTCAAAAATTCCTTCACAACGTAAGCCACATTGCCCTGACCCATACCGGCAGGAACGACCTTGGTCTCAATGGCATCCTTAATATGCAGGTAGTAAATGTAGTCCTTCAGCAGCTCCCAGCCCTTGATGGTATCCACACCGCACTGTACGTAGTTGGCAGGATCAAAAATGCCCTTCAGGGAGGGGAAAGCCTTGTGGATCTCCAGGCAACGCTCCGGCACATCGCCGTAGATGCCCTTTTCGTTTTCGTGGCAGAGAATAATACCGCTGCCTTCCGCAGTCTCCACCAGCTGACCCATCCAGTCCATGACCTGGCCCTTGTAGGGAGTGGGATCTTCGCCCTTGGGCATATAGAAGGAGAACATACGCAGGTTCTCTGCGCCCAGGATGTTGGCGATCTCCAAAGTATGGCGGAAGGTATCAAGATGGGCTGCAATGTCATCCTCCAGCTTGATCTTGCCGATGGGGGAGCCCACAGACCAGGTGATCAGGCCGTTGTCATCCAGCTTCTTGCGAACCTCTTTTGCTTTCTCCAGAGAGATCTTGGAGACGTTCTCACCATCAACGCCACGAATCTCCAGACCGTTCAGTCCGTTGCGCAGCATGGCACGGATCTGACCGTCCACTTCCTTGCTTGCTTCGTCAGCAAATGCGTAAAGCTTTACGTTTTGCATGGTAATCATCCTTTCTTTTGTTATGCTCTCATTATACATGATTCTAATTGTAATGGAATTGCAAAATGTATGATAAAATATTGCAGATAGTGTAAAAATACATTGCAATTCGTATCATGGTGTGGTATATTTGCAATGGTGATGAAAATGTTTTACAACAGAAACCGTTTTGTTGACTTCGCTGTGAACCATTCCCGTCAGGAAGCAGGGGAGCAAATCGTATTTAAAATGCATACCCACGCCACCGCAGAGCTGTATTATTTTGTGGCTGGCCGTGCTGTTTTTCACATTGAAGGCAGCACCTATGAACTGCAGCCGGGAGACATTCTTCTCATGCGCCCCTCGGAGGCACATTATATTGAGCAGGATTCCAATGTGCCCTATGAGCGTATTTGCCTGAATTTTGAGACTTCCGTATTCAGCGCCCTGGATCCTGATAATACCTTGATCCGTCCCTACTATGACCGGGAGGCAGGTAAGCGGAATCTTTACCGCACCGGCGACTCGGTTTGCCGTGGCTATCTTGATAATATTCTGAAGGCCAAGGACAGACTGACCGGTCTTGCCAATATGATCCTTCTGCTGCAACAGCTGTGCGCCATCTTTGATCGGGATAATTCCACCGGCTCCCAGCCGGATACCCTGGAGTATCGGATCATTCGTTACATCAACCGCAACCTGGAGCAGGAGCTGTCCATTGAAAAGCTGTGCGAGCATTTTTTTGTCAGCCGTGCCCAGCTGTGCCGTCGGTTCAAAAAGATCACCGGCACATCTGTAGGTAAGTACATCGGCGCAAAGCGGCTTTTGGCGGCACAAAATATGCTGCGCCAGGGCAAAAAGCCCACAGAGGTGTTTGCTGCCTGCGGTTACCAGGACTATTCCACTTTCTACCGCGCCTACCTGCAGTTCTTCGGTTACAGCCCCAAGGAACTGCACCGACTCAACGAACCCCAGGGCGACCGCACAGAAATCGTCTAGTGTCATTGCGTGCCTTGCAACACAAGGTGTGGCAACCTCCTGCAGTTATTTAAAAAAAGTTTACAAAAATGCCTTGTTTACGAGGTGTTAAGGCAATATAATAAGATATTATCCTGATTTGGAGTGAACATATATGCTGGAATTAAAAAATATTTATAAGGATTATCCAGCCGGCAGCGGCATTGTTCATGCGCTGCGCGGTGTGGATCTGCAGTTCCGGGAAAGCGAATTTGTTGCGATTCTCGGCCCCTCCGGCTGTGGCAAGACAACGCTGCTGAATATCATCGGCGGCCTGGATCGCTACACCACGGGCGACTTGGTGATCAACGGACGTTCCACCAAGGACTTTAAAGATCGTGATTGGGATAGCTACCGCAACCATTCCGTCGGCTTCGTTTTCCAAAGCTATAACCTGATTCCCCATCAAACGGTTTTGCAGAACGTGGAGCTGGCGCTGACCCTCTCCGGTGTCAGCCGCCAGGAGCGGAGAAAGCGTGCCATCAAGGCGCTGGAGGATGTGGGCCTGGGAGATCAGCTGAAAAAGCGTCCTGCCCAGATGTCCGGTGGACAGATGCAGCGTGTGGCCATTGCAAGAGCGCTGGTAAATGACCCGGATATTATCCTGGCAGACGAACCCACCGGCGCACTGGACTCTGAGACCAGCGTGCAGATCATGAATATTTTGAAGGAAGTGGCAAGCAAGCGCCTGGTGGTCATGGTCACCCATAACCCGGAGCTGGCAGATACCTATGCCACCCGTATTATCCGCATGCTGGACGGCAAGCTTTGCAGCGACAGCGCACCCATTGCCTCGGAGGAGCTGCAGCAGCTGCGGCAGCAGGATAAGGAAAAGAATGCCACCCGAAAGAAGGAAAAGAAGCCTTCCATGAGCTGGTGGACAGCTTTTGGCTTGAGCCTGAAAAACCTCATTGCCAAGCGTGGCAGAACCACCCTCACCAGCTTTGCCGGTTCTATCGGCATTATCGGCATTGCCTTGATCTATGCGGTGTCCCAGGGTATGACAACCTACATTAACACCGTGCAGGAGGACACACTTTCCTCCTATCCTTTGACCATTGAAGCCAGCACCGTGGATCTTGGCAGCCTGATGTCTATTTTCCTGGAAACAGCGGAGGCGGCAGAACCCCATGATATGGATGCTGTGTACAGCAAATCCATGGTCTATGACCTGGTCAATGCCCTCAACGAAATGGAGACAACGGAAAATGACCTGCAGGCCTTCAAGGTCTACATAGAGGAGAAATGGAAAGACCCGGAGCATCCGCTGTCAACGGCCATTAACGGCATACAATATACCTATGACCTGAACCTGCAGGTGTTCACCAAAAATGTGGATGGCGATGTGGTGCTGTCCGATGCAGAGTCCCTTTTGAAGGAACTGATGAGCAAGCATATGGGCATGGATGTGTCCGCTATGATGGAAGCGCAAAGCGCCGGTGGCGGCATGATGTCCATGATGAGCATGGGAACACCCTCTTTCCGTGTGTGGCAGGAAATGCTCTCCGGCGATGACGGCAAGCTGGTAAACCCCTTGCTGGAAAAACAGTATGATGTGATTTACGGTTCCTGGCCTACCCAGTATGATGAGATCGTGCTGGTAGTGGACGAGAATAACGAGCTGGATGATATGACGCTGTACGCACTGGGACTGAAGTCCGGCGAGGAAATGGATCGCCTGACAGAGTCTGCTGTGGGCGGCACCCACATTGAGGCCTCCAACGAAAGCTGGAGCTATGAGGAACTGTGCAGCATGGAGTTCCGTGTGGTGCTTCCCGGTGACTGCTTCACCAGGGACACTGCCACCGGCAACTACACCGACATGCGGGAAACAGAAGCCGGCATGCGCTATCTTTACGATAACGGCACGGCACTGAAGATCTCCGGCATTGTCCGTCCCAGTGAGGACGCAGTTTCTGCTATGCTCCAGGGCTCTATTGGCTACACCTCGGAGCTGACCCGTCGCATTATTGAAAGCGCAAAGAACACCGATGCGGTAAAAGCACAGCTGGAAAATAGCAAGATTGATGTGATCACCGGCCTGCCCTTTAAGGAAAACACCGGCTCTATGGACACCGCAGAAAAGGAAAAGGCTTTCCGTGACCATATTGCCACCCTGGACACCAAGGGACTGGCTGCTGCCTATACCAAGATCATGTCCATTCCCGATGCTGCCACCCTGGAAGGCATGCAGGCCCAGGCACTGGCTGGTAAGACCGTAGAGGAGATGCGTCAGGCTATGGTGACCTCCCTGACCCAGCAGATGGGTATGGAGGAGGAGAGTATTGCCCAGTACGTGGAAAACATGACCGACGAAGAGGTCACCGAGCTGTATACCGACATGGTAACAGAGGGCATCAAGCGCCAGTATGCGGCGCAGGTTGAGGCAAACATGGCAGCCATGAGCGACGAGCAGCTTGCCTATGCCCTGACCATGGCGCTGGACAGCTACACCGCAGAGGCATGCGCAGAGTATTACGATGTGGTGCTGGAGTTCTCCGAAAGCACCTATGAGGAAAATCTCATTACCCTGGGTTGCGTAGACCTGGCAGATCCTGCTTCTATGAACATCTATGCCGTGTCCTTTGAGGACAAGGATGTGATTGAGGAAGCCATCAGTGAATATAACGAAGGTGTGGAAGAGACAAAAAAGATCGCCTATACCGACTATGTGGGCATTATGATGTCCTCCATTACCTCCATTATCAATGCCATTACCTATGTGCTGATCTCCTTCGTGGCAATTTCTTTGGTGGTATCCTCCATTATGATCGGTGTGATCACGCTGATCTCCGTGCAGGAGCGCACCAAGGAGATCGGCATTCTGCGTGCCATCGGCGCCTCCAAGGCCAATGTTTCCAGCATGTTCAATGCAGAAACGGTGCTTATTGGCGCAGCCTCCGGCGTCATCGGTGTGGTGGTGACATATCTTCTGTGCTTCCCCATCAACGCTGTGATCCATGCTCTTACGGGCATCCCCAACCTGGATGCCTACCTGCCCTGGCAGACAGCGCTGATCCTTGTGGGCATCAGTATCTTCCTTTCTGTGTTTGCAGGCTTTATTCCTTCCCGCAGCGCTGCAAAGAAAGACCCCGTGGTTGCCCTCCGAACCGAATAAAAGACGAAGCCGCCGAATCATCCGAGTCGGCGGCTTTTGGCTATGTTTTTTTCTTGGTTGCGTTGATCATTTTCTCCACGGAGAGACGTAGCAAGCGCTGACGCTCACCCAGCAAGAACTGATTCAGGGACTGTTCTGTGGTGTCCACACGGTTTACAGTGTCCATAACCGTGTTGATAAAGGTCTGCCATGCGCTCATAATGCGGTCGCAGAGGAAACGGATGACGTTGGGATCTTCTCCGTAGTTTTCGTCACGCATATTTTCTGCGATCTCTCTGTTTATCACATCAAACAAAACAGAGGAGGTCTTGAAACCCCTGGCATTTTTTAGCTCGGGGTACTTGGCGTACAGCTTGTTCAGCACCTCAATGCGGCTTGTCTCACCCTTTTGCAGCAACTGCAGCTGCTGTAAAACCGTCTTGTCCCGTGTCCACTCCTGTAGGTGGGCTTCCACGGTGATCATGCCGTCAGTCAGGGCAAACCGTCTGCCGATAAAGGCCTCACGGGCATCATCAATATGCTTGTCACGGTCATTCACGTTGCGGATCTGGGCAAAATAGCGACGGTGCAGCTGCTGTTGGGCATTTTTAATGCTCTTCTGCAGCAGGGGAGAGTCGATCTGATCAATATTGTTGTTCGTCAGCAGATTCTCACGCATCCACAGCATCATGGGCGCAGACAGGAGGGGCTTCAATCCTTCGTCCTCAATGGAACGGAACACCCAGCTTTCACCCACATCACCTTGTCTGCCGCTGCGACCGCGGGTCTGCTGCTCGGTGCGAGGCTCCGGGAAGAAGCCGGTGCCGATGACACACAGACCGCCGGCATTGATAACGGCCTGCCGGTCTGCGGCGCATACGGCTTTGTTCTTCTCCAGAATGCTGTGATATTTTTGGAAAAGGGGAGAGCTGCGCTGCTCCGGGGTGGGGAGACGGTACACAAAGCTGTCAAGGGCGGAAATATCCTCGCCCATTTCCACCAGCTCCTGACGGGTCAGCAGCTCCGGGTTACCGCCCAGCTTGATATCAGCGCCACGGCCTGCCAGGGCATTGGTCACCAACACAGAGCCGGAGACACCGGCCCACACCATCATGTCAGCAAAGGCTTCCGCATTTTTGGCGTTGAGCAGCTTGTGGGTGATACCACGGCGCTTCAGCAGCTTGGAATACCGCTCCGATTCCTCGGTGCTTTGGGTGACGATGAGGATCGGCTGTCTCTTTGCTGCCGTTGCCTCCACCAGTGTCATAATGGCCTGCTCCTTGGCGCGTGTGGAAACGTACAGGGGGGACTGTAAGTCCTGCCGCTGAATGGGGCTGTGAGGCGGCACACAGAAATAATCAAGACCGTAGATTTTGTGGAACTCTTCACGGAAGCTGACAGCGGTGGCAGTGGCACCGCATACGCAGTCAAAGCGGTTGAAGAAATCCCGGAGGGTAATGCTGTTGATAATGATCTGCTTTTTCTGCAGCAGTGCCTCTGCCTGACGGGTGTCCAGCTCGTTTTCACAGCACAGAAAGTATTCCGTTTGGGGAGAGAAGCGCCGGAAGGTACCCAGCTTTTTGTCCTCCATCCAGGGAATATCATTTTTGATGAAATAGTCCCGATTCAGTTCCGCATAGACGTGACACCAAATGGCATCGGTTATGCAGGTCTCAATTTCACGGATGCTGTCCAGCTGTCCAAGGTTGGCGTAGGAGATTTGGAAATGTTCCTCCAGCAGAGGATAGAGACCGGGCTGTAAAAGCACCCGGTGCCTTTGCAGTTTGAAATAATTCTCATCCTCCTCCAGCTGGGACACAAAGCGCCATACCTGCCGTACCAGCTTCAGCTGCTTGTCCGAAGAAGCACTTTTTGCCAGGCTGAAGCTTTGACTGGCTTCATCCACCAGCGTGGTGTCCGCCTCGTCAATGATCACAGTGTGCAGAGGTAGGTCGGTGCGCTTGGTGGTGGTGCTCAGCTCGTAATCCAGGAAGCCGAAGAGCAGCGTCCGCAAATGGGTGTAGATCACGTTTTCCTTTGCTTTTGCCAGCTCGCCGGAGGCGGTAACATGGCCGCAGCTGATGCCCAGAAGTGCATATACACCACGCATCCACTGGTAGTTTCTGGCAGTGAGGAAATCGGACTGGTCAATGACATAAACACGTTTTCCGTACAGACTGTGCAAAAATGCAGTCAGCAGGATCGTGTAGGTCTTGCCCTCACCGTTGAGGATCTCGGAGATCTTGCCCTCTGCCATGGCAGCGGCGCCCATGTACTGTACCATGTGGTGGCGGTAGCCAAGCACACGGAAACCAGCCTCGCTGGCCAGGGCAAATGCCTCCGGCGCCAGGCGAAGCATCTTTTCTTTTTTGGCACGCTTGCGCAGTGTCTCACTGTGCTGAGTGATCTCTTCCAGTGTCAGGTCACTGAAATCGTAATCCAGCGCCTCGTCGGCGATGTTGTAATACTTTTGCTCCAGCAGACCGTTGTTCTTCCGGGAAAATTCCTGATAATAGTTCAGGTACATCCGGGGATCGGTATGCCCGGTAAATTCGTTGTCTTCCGCTTCAGAGGCAGCCTGGTAAATGGTGACCTCCTCCAGAATCTTTTGGGTATTCCCGTTGCCATGGGCAACCAGTATTTCCCGGAGCTGGGGGGTGAAATACTGATTGATAAAGCCAATGGCACGCTGGAAATCGCCGGTTTTGATCAGCACCTCCACAATGGCGTGGGCGCAGTTGGCCTCACTGTCCAGCAGGGAAGGGACATGCAGATTGGTGGCAGCAACAAACTGCAGCATTGCCGAATCCACTTCCTCACCCAATGCCAGGTCTTCTGCGTACATCAAAAGCAGCTCTTTCTTTTCCTGCATCATATCAGTGCGCAGCTCCAGCACGTCCTGGGCAGCCTTGTCGTAAAGCTTCAGCAGTTCATCGTAGCGGCTGTAAAGCTCGGGGGTGTACTGCGCCAGCCGTCTTGAGGCAAGAATGCAGAAATGCAGAACAGTCAGTCGGTTGCGCTCGGGAATGGGGAATTGCAGCAACCGCTCACAGAAGGTGATGATGGGGGGCAGGGTGCCGGAGACAATGTAAATTTTGCAAACTGCCTGGAACACAATAAACACAAGGTCAAAGGCAGAAGCATCAAACAGCGCAGCGGGCAGATTGGTAAGCATCTCCATAATATTATAGAGACCGGCCTGCATGGAAACATAGTCACGGACGTACAGCGAATTGATCACAGAGCTGCACTCCATGATCATATTGAAACTGGCACTGTCGGTATCGTTTTCGTCCAGGTACTGCATTTCCTCACGGCAGCTCGCCAGCAGCTGATCAAAGTCCTCCCGGGTCAGTCCGAAAGCCTGGGGAATGTCAATGTCCGGGGCAAAGTCCTCGTTGCGCAGGATCATGTTGCCCATGGAGGAGGTGTCAAACAAAAGGTTTTCTGTGCGCTTGGTAATCAGCTTTGCCATGGGGAGGGTGCCTCGGACGAAATGCAGGACGGAGGTTTCAAAAAACTCCTTGGTCCAGATGGGGTTTTCCGGCTCCTCGGTTTCTTCGGTCGCTTCGTCTTCCGGCGTCTCGGTTTCTTCGGTAGCTTCGTCTTCCTGATCTTCTTCTGCGGAAGCAAAAAGACCTTCAATCATACGGATGGGGTGCTGCTGCTCAAAGGCATCAAGCACATCCTGCATCTTCTGCGGATCATACTGATCGTCTTCCAGCTCATGACGCAGCAGCTGATTGAGAATGGCGGCGCACTCCGGGTAGCCGGTGGCATTCAGGAAGTAGCTCAGCTTGCTGATGGTAAACAGGTTTTTCTTCTGTCCGATGGACAAGGCAGCTGTCTTGCGGTAGTGTTCAATCAGATACTCCAGGCAGGCAAGCATAACGGGATAGAGTCCCGGCAGCTTGTCAAAAAGTACCTGCGCCACCACCGGCTCCATGGAAACGGTGCGGTTGTGATCGTCTACGTCCAGCCAGCGAAGCTTGTCCAGCTCCATGACCACTTGCCAGTCATCCACACCGCAGATTTTCAGGACGGAACGGTAATTTTTCTCAGAAATATAGGGGACGGCGATATAGGCAGCCACCAGCAGCGCCAGCAGAGATTCCGGCGCCAGCTGCTCTGCATCAAACAGGGTTTCCAGCTGCTGCAAAATGCGATCCTTCAGCGCCATGCCCTCACCGCCCTGCATGGACAGATACTTGGGTACATCCTCCGGCATAACACGCAGATCCCGGTTCAGTGTGGCGGCAGTCAGTTCAACGGTCTTGGTGTGACCGCCGATGCTGGCGAAAAACTGCGCCAAAGGCTCTGTCAGGGCTTCCTTTTCCTCTTCGTAGGCACGGTCATAGTGGTGGAAGAAAAGGGTGTACAGATGCTCATCGGCCATGCGTCCTACCGGGATCACCGGGAACCAGTCTGCATAACCGTCGGCAGAATCCTGGGTCAAAAGGATAATGTGGCACTTAAGAGCAGCAAGCATTTCGCAAAGTTCATCATCGGAATGCAGCTCCAGCTGCACATCCGGGATCACCAGCAATGTCCGCTCGTCCAGCTTCTCCAGGAATTTCAGCTTTGCCTGCAGAAGGGCATTGCCCTGGAGACCGGAGAAAACATTCTCGTTGATATTTGTGAAAGAAAGTCCCACAGTGAAAAATTCACGCAGACTCCGGCAGGTGTTATGGACAATGACGGCGGTGCTGTAGCGCTCCCGATTTTGCTCCGTAAATTTACGGATAATGCTTTTCTTGCCAAAACCGAAGAACTCGGAAAGGATCAGCACGTTGGAACGGGAGAGCCCTTCTTCCATGGCCTGCAATGTGGCATTGCGGCTTCCGTCCACAAAGTAGGCGGGCTTTGTCAGTTTTAAGCCGTCAAGCTCCGGGGCATTCACATCAAAAGGCTTTTCCGGCACACCGTCCCGACGTTTTTTCAGCAGCTCCTGGGTGCGGCGCACAATGGTGTCAATGCTGCTGACACCGGAAACACTGCTGACACGCTGCACCATGTTGCCGGTGACAAAGGAAATGTGATTCAGCAGAAACTCAAATTGATCTGTGTAGGGAGAATCGGTCAGCTTATAAACGAGAATGTTCAGCTTACCTTCCTTTTCCAGATTTCTGGCAGTGGTGACTTCGTTTTGTACATAGCCTACTGACATGGAAGCATCACTGATCAGGGCAATAAACACACTGCAGCGTTTGATGGCGGCAATACACTCTGCAGCGAAATCCGATGTGCATTGTTCGTCGGAATCCCAGCAGGTAATACCTGCATCCTGCAGCTTCTTTGCCAGTACGTTTTTTACATCCTCGTCAGCTTTTGTCCAACTGATGAAAACTTCCATAAGCCCACCTCTTTCTTTTTGCGGTCTTCTTATGCTGATTTTATCATATAGGGGGATTTTGTCAATCTTTGTATCAATACTTTTGTGATAGCTGACAGCTGTTTTTGTCTTTGGCAACGATCTTCTCTATGTCTACCGCATTGCGAAGCGTGTTGTCAATTTGCATAAAAACAGGAGGCCTGTTTTGGTAATAACAACAAATGTATTCTACAGGAATTGAAATTTGAAACCTATCGTGCTATAATTTACTGCGTATAATACCGCCTTGAGGAACCGCCGAACTTCAGGGGCGGAATTTGCAGGCTTTGTGACCAACGGTTGCAGGGCAAATATTTATTTTTAAGGAGGAAACAAAATGAGCATCAAGAAAATTTTGAGCTTGGTTCTGGCCATCGTCATGGTTCTGTCCATGATCCCTGCTGTCTCTGCAGCAGAAGTGGAAGCCGAAACCGAGGTCAAGGCTGAAGCTCCTGTTCTGGTTGCTGACGAAGCACCCGAAACAGAAACCGAAGATCCTTCCATTGAATGGATCGAGATCGCAAATGAAGAGCAGTGGAACGAGTGGTTTGGTAACTACTCCAGCTCCAAGCTGCTGGCTGAAAAGGCAGACGGCAATCCCGTGTATTTCAAGCTGACCGAAAGCTTTGAGATCACTGCCTTGAAGCTGCACTATATTGGCTACACCAACTCCAAGGACTCTTCCAAGAGCAAGACTTGTGTGGTCACCATTGATCTGGACGGCAACACCCTGACCTACAACAAGGCAGCGGGTGCTACCGCAGCTACTCGCTTTATGGGTACCTACGGTACAGCTGATACGACTTTGACCTTCAAGAACGGTACCCTCATCAATAATGGCGAGTATGACGGCGCTACCGGCGGTGTCTTCTTCAACAGCAAGGGTACTTTGAATCTTGAAAACCTGACCATTACCGATAACAGCAACAATACATACACCAGCAGCGGTAAGCTGGTAGGTGGCGCTACTAGGATCAACCTGACTAATTGTACCTTCAATATTAACTCCGCCAACTGCACCGGCACCGGTGCGGCTGTTGCCTTCACCGGTGGCACTTGTACCGCTAAGGGCTGTACCTTCAACGTTGTTGGCGACGGCGGCAACGTTGTGTCTAAGGGCGGTTTGCTGGCTGTTACCAAGGGTAATGTAACCATTGAAGGTTGCACCTTTAACGGCGGCGAAGCTGCAATGGGCGGCAGCGTATATGTTTCCGGCGGTAATGTAACCATGACTGACTGTGTCTTTAACGGCGGTAAGGCAGAGTACGGTTCTCAGGTTTACGTTGACACCGTTCTGGATACCAAGGGCAATGTTACCAGCTTCGGCACTCTGACCATGAACAACTGCCAGCTGTCCGGCGGCGAGGCTCCCTTCGGCGCAATCGCAGTTGTGGGTAAGGGCGTTCTGACCATGAACGGCGGCACTGTTGCAAACGCTGTGGCAAAGAACTACACCACTACTGATGCAGAGGGCAAGGAGACCACCGTTAAGTGTAAGGGCGGTAACTTCTATGTCTACAACGAGCAGTCTCTGAAGACTGCTCCCGTGATCACTCTGAACGAAGTCACCATTAAGGATGGCTCCAGCCAGAACATCGGCGGTAACTTCTATGCAAGTAGCAAGAATACCTACGCAGGTCCTAAGGTCACTATGACTGATTGTACCATCAGCGGCGGTCAGGGCGCAAACGGCGCAAACATCGGTATCACCGGTGCTACCAACCTGACCATCAACGGCGGTACCATCTCCGGCGGTAAGGGTAACAACGGTGTTGGCGTCTGGGCATGGAACGATACTTCCAGAAGTGTCCGCGGTATTCTTACACTGGATGGCGTGACCATTTCCGGCAACGAAGGCCAGTCCGGCGGCGCTCTGTACGTCCACAATGATAAGGACCGTGCCCCCTGGCAGGCAACTGCAAATAATTGTACATTTACCGACTGTACCGCTACCAAGAACGGCGGCGCTGTCTACATGTACAATGCTGTCAGCGAAGAGCTGACTCTGACTCTGGAGAACTGCGAAATCAGCAATTGTACTGCTGCTAACGGCGGCGCAATCGCACTGGAAGGCGCAGGCGTTATGGAGCTCAAGGGCGGCGTCATCGAGAACTGTAAGGCTTCCGGCAACGGCGGCGCGATCTACGGTTACAACAGCATTAAGTATACTGCAACCGAGACCAAGGACGACACCACCGGCGAGGTGACAAAGGTGACCGAGACCGGTAACATCGCACATCACCTGACCATCGACGGCACTGTCATTAAGAACAACGAGGCTGCCAAGCATGCCGGCGGTCTGTACTTCAGCAATGTTTCTACCGGTTTGGCCGGTACTTTGACTGTTGCCAACGCTACCTTTGACGGCAACGAAAGCACAAACGAACGCGCCGAAGATAGCACAGATGAAGACTCCTACTTTGGTGGTAATATGTACCTGGCAGGCACTGCCAAGAAGGACTATTACGGCGTAGAGCACAAGACCCAGGCAACCTTTACTAACACCATCATCAAGAACGGTGTTGCTGACGGCTTCGGCGGCAACATGGGTATTGCCGGTTCTGCACAGGTCACTATGACCGGCTGTACCGTTGCAGACGGTAAGGTTATGGGCACTGTATTCCCCGAAAAGTGTGGCGGCGGTAACCTGTACATGGGCAACGCCAAGGCAACTCTGACTCTGAACGATACCGACCTCATGGGCGGCGAGTCCGCTCTGTACGGCGGTAACATCCGTGTCGGCGGCGGTGTCATCTACATTGATCAGGGTAGTACCATCGTTGGCGGTATTGCTGCACAGGCTGGTCAGACCATTCATCTGAACAGCAGCAACACTACCAGAGTCTACCTGTATGATGGCGAAATTAAGGCAACTGCTGTTGCTGCACCCGCAGACGAGGCTGAAGGCGGCGAGGAGATCGAGACCATTCCTTGCGAAGCTGTTAAGGTTTACTCTGCTGGCACTCTGAAGCTGATCAACGGCACTGCTTCCGGCTTCGACGCTGAAGCTTACACTGTTTACGGCAAGTCCTACGCTGTTGCTAACGAGGACGGCACCTACACCATCAAGCACTATGCTGTTGATGGCGCAACCACCAAGACCGGCTCCTGCGAAGAGGCTGGTACTGTTACCATTGAGTGTGCAGAGTGCGCACGTACCTTCGTTTACGAAGAGGCTGCAGCCGGTCACGCTATCGTGATTGACAAGGCTGTTGCTGCTACCTGCACCGAAGCAGGCCTGACCGAGGGTCAGCACTGCGCACTGTGCGACTACGCTGTCGCTCAGGAAGTGATCCCCGCAGCC
>JAFYNQ010000040.1 GCA_017548065.1 Oscillospiraceae bacterium | reverse complement strand
TTTGATATAAACAAAAAATCCGAACGCACTTCCTATCGTGAAGTAGTTCGGATTTTTCATATATGGTGGACGATATAGGACTCGAACCTATGACCTTCCGCACGTCAAGCGGATGCTCTAGCCAGCTGAGCTAATCGTCCAGGCGCTTGGTTATTATACTGCGCAGACAAGGAAAAGTCAAGAGGTTTTTTGAGATTTTTTTAATATTTTTATTTCAATCAAAAGCATACATGCCGAAGAGTCCGAGTAGTCCTTCACCGCAGTTGTATTCCATGCCACACAGATCGGTCAGCTTTTTTACGAAAATGCAGTAAGCGGACATGCAGGAGTATTTCAGTTCCGGGAAATTGCAGGGCTTGCTTTCCTGCCGGGCGCAGGGGGTACAGAGGGCGCAGCCGCTGGCACCGACCATGATGCCGGGGTGTCCGGCTTCCCGTAGTTGTTTGACAACAGCAAGCTCAAAAGCATTATGGTCTTTCTTCGCTTGCTTGATCGCCGGGGCATCGCTGTAATCTGCTACCTGCCACACGGTTTGAAATACCAGCGCCTTTTTGTGCGCCAAAATGCGTGCCTTCATTTCCTCGGGGCTACCGCAATCGGGCGGGCAGGAGTAGTTGACACCATACTGACCGCAGAGGTTTTCCTCACAGTAGGGACGGAAGCTGGTGTCAAACACAATTTTGTCCGTGTCCACAATGGCAGCGGCGGCAAAACCGGCATCAATGGCGCATTGGAGAATTTCTTGTTCTGTCATAGTCATCACCTTGTTGGATTATAAAGCCGCCGGCCTGCAGCACCGCAAGCCGGCGGAATCAATTACGGATTTTTCAGGGAGGTGAGCATTTCTACATAGTTATCTGCCAGCAGCTCGGCGCTGCCTTCAGCGTAGAAGCCGGTGTCAATCTCGTAGTTGCGGTAGGTGTAGGCCACCTGCGCAGGTACGTAGCTGGAGTTGCCGGTAATGACGACGGTAGTTTCAAAGGGAGAATTTTCCTTCACAAACATGGCATTGGTGGAGAACATCTCATAAGTGCCGGTAGTAAAGCCGACGTCGCCGATGGAGAACGCGCGGACATCCATGGAAATGATGGGGCCCATCTTTGCACGGCTACGAATTGCACGTGCCTGATACACAGAGGAGAAGCCGTATTGCAAACCGGCGGCATCGCCGGTGGCTTTGTCAGTGGCTTTCCAAAGATCGTAGATCTGATTTGCCTCGTTGAGCATATGATCCCAAGAGTGGTCAACGTTGGCATCCACGATTCGGTTGGTGGTCTTGATCTGTGTGCCTTCCACGGGAGTGAGGCTGTCCAGCATGCCTTCTGCAAGTTCTGCCAGCTTTTCACCGTAGGCATCCCATTCCAGCCCGTGGGACTCGGACTTGATGCGGCTGTCAATATTCTGGTTGCCGGATGCACCGTTGAAATAGGCTACCAGCATACCGGTGTCCTTTTCCAGCTTGTTACGCAGCGGGCCAATGAAGCCGGGGGAGATCTGGTTATAACCGATGGTGCTGGCGGAGTCCGGGTGTGCCTGCCAGTGAACGGTGAGAATGTCCTTCTTGTCGCCTTCACGGTCAAACTTCAAAAGAATCATCTGGGGGTCGGTTTCCATGGGGTGACCGATCAGACGGTCTTCCAGGCCACGGGCATCGCTGTTTGCCAGGAACGTACCGTCATCCAGTACGTAGTGACGGACGAAGTTCATGTTCTCGTGATTTGCCTTGGCACGGGAGAAAGTAGCAGGCGCCATGTCTGCAAGGGCAGCAGTGGCAGCTTCTGTGCAGAATTTGTGCAGATCGTTGACGTACTGGTCTGCATTGGGATAGCCGGAGAGGGCAGGACAGTTATGACCGTGGGTGGCACCAATGAAGATCTTATCTTCGGCAATGCCGGTGGCACGGCTTACCACAGAACGGATGGGGTCTTTGTCGTTGCGGCCCAGACCGCAGGTGTCAATGGTGAAAAGAAGAATGGTCTCCTCACCGGAGTTGACGGCAATACAGGTGGTGTAGATGTAGTCCAGAAAACCGATGGAGCTACGGGTCTCCGCATCAGAGTAACCGCCCAAGCCGACAATATAGCCGGGGGTAATGTTTACTTTGCTGTAACCTACTTTCAGGCCGTTCTTGGCGGCAGCTTCGCCACCACCGCAGGCGCAGAGGGAGAGAATCATTACCAGGGAGAGGAATAACGCAAGAAATCTTTTCATGGGTAACACTCCTTTTGGCTTTTCTTTGATTATAAGTAATTGTTTATCAAAATGCAACTGAAAAATGGTCAGTTCTGCAAAAGCGCAGCAAGCTGGGACAGCGCCTCAAGCTGATAGTCGGGGCGGATTTCTGCAGGATGCGGCTTGTGCTTGGGGTTGATCCAGCAGGTGGCGATGCCGGCATTGATGCCGCCTAAAATGTCGGAGGTGAGGCTGTCGCCGACAATCATAGCCTCTGTGGGGTCAAAATCCGGGATCCGGTCAAAAACCAAACGGAAGAACCTGGGATCCGGCTTGTCAACGCCAAGGGCTTCGGAAATAAAGATCTCACGGAAAAACTGGGAGATATTTGCCTTTGCCAAGCGTCCCTCCTGCACACGGAGGTTGCCATTGCTGACAGCATAGAGCTGATAGTGTTTGGACAGCGTTTCCAGTGCTTCGTATGCGCCAGGAAGAAAATGGGTCTCCTGGGCAAGGTTTTCCATATACCGACGGGAGCAGGCGGCAGCATCACCTTCTACCTGCAGCGTTTCCATAAGTACCGCAAAGCGTCCTACCAGCACCTGAGGACGTGTGATTTCCTTCCGTTCCAGTCGCTCCCAGTGTTCCCGGTTGATGCGGCTGTAAAGGGCGCATACCGCTTCTGTAGGCTCCATGCCAAATTCCTGCAGTGTCTTTTCAATTGCCAGCTGCTCGGACTTATGAAAATCCAGAACGGTATCATCAAGATCCAATAACAGAAAACGGATCATAGCTGTCCTCCTTTAAAGCCGCTTGCCGATTTCGTTGGCAATGGCGGCAAACTGGGGGATGGAGAGTGTCTCACCACGAACAGTGGGCGGCAGACCGCAGGCTTCAATTACCTCCGCGATCCCGGCCTTGCCCAGCTGAGGGAAGCCGGCAGCCAGTCCGTTTTGCAGCGTCTTTCTGCGCATGGCGAAGCTGGCACGGACGGTGCGGAAAAAGATGTCCTTGTTATCAATGTTCCAGGGCAGCTCTTTCCGTGTGCGCAGACTGATCACCGCAGAGGTGACCTTGGGCTGGGGCAGGAAACAGCCTGCCGGTACATCAAAAAGAAGCTCCGGTTCGGCATAATACTGGCAGAACACGGTGAAAGCGCTGTAATCGGCGCTGCCGGGCTTGGCGGCGATGCGCAATGCGACCTCCTTCTGCACCATGACGGTCACAGAGTCAAAGCACTCAGCTTCCAGCAAGGCGGTGAGAATGGGGGATGTGATATAGTAGGGGAGGTTTGCGCAGGCCATGGGACGAAGACCGGGGAATTTTTCCTTCACCAAAGCGGCAATGTCCTGCTTCAGCACGTCACCCCAAAGGATCTCCAGATTGTCAAACTCGCCCACAGTCATTTGCAGAATGGGCTTCAGCCGCTCGTCCACCTCCACAGCGCAGACCTTGCCGGCACGCAGTGCCAGCTGCTGGGTCAGGGGACCGATGCCGGGGCCAACCTCCAGCACACCGGCTGTTCTGTCCACACCGGCATCCTCTGCGATCTGCTGAGGCACCCAGCCGGCGATCAGGAAGTTCTGTCCCTTTGCCTTTGAAAAATGGAAGCCATGCTCAGCAAGCAGGGGCTTCATAACATGAATATTACATACATCGATCATAAAAAATCGCCTCTTCCCTGAAGTAAATAACCGCTATTGCAGCTATTATAGCAGGAAAGAGGCGATATTTCAACAAGTTAATCCAGGAAGTATACGGTGCAGTCTCTTACACCGAACTGGAAGCACTCTGCAGTGGTGGGGAAGTACAGATCAAGACGGTTGTTCTTGATCGCACCGCCGCAGTCCTCTGCGGTGCTGATGCCGTAGATGTAGCTGCCGTCGTTGGCAACGATAAACATCCGGGTGCCGTAGGGGATCACAGTGGGGTCAACAGCCACAGTGCCGATATGCACGGTAGTGCCGGTGGCGGTGATGAAGTCACAGCCTGCATCGGTGTGGGTGTAAGCGGTTGCCACAAACTGTGCGGTGCGGCTGTAGGTCAGCACCTCGCCGTCTGCGGTGACGATAACACCGTCGCCAATGGCAGGTGCATCGGAGTCAATGTACTCACCGGTGCCGGTACCCACGGTGACGATCTGCTTCACCGGTTCTTGGATAACGGTCTCCTCCACAACATTGTGGCTGATCTCTTCTTTGTTGATGTAGACTACGTCAGCGGTTTTCTGCATCTGACCATTAACACCGGGGATCAGGATATGCTCCTCGCCCTCGGGCAGGTTGGGGTCATAGCAAACGGTAGTCTCATAGGGCAGATCTACAGTGTAGGTCTGACGGGAGTGGACAACAAAGTCCACACGGATCTCCATGCCGTCGTGTGTCATTTCGTCCAGAGGAACGGATACAGTGTACTCACCGGAGGAGGGGATGCCCAAACGATCCAAAAGCTCCTGCACGGTCTCACCGTAGCTGATCTCCTTGCTTGCTTCACCGCAATTATAAATGTAAATGTTCTGACTGCGCTGAACAGTAATGGCAGTCTCTCCGTCCAGGGGGACAGCGGTGTAAGTGTCTTCGGCGCCAAGCTCAACACCGGCCTGATCCAGCACCTGGGCAGGGTCGGTGGTATACGTGGTGTAGGTTCTGGTCTCATCACCGTCGGTGATCACGTATGTATTGCGCGCAAAGGCAGTAGGAGCTACTCCGGACACCAGGAAAACCAGCAGGATCGCGATGGCAATTACACGTGCCAACGGGCCATTTCTCTGGGAGCCGAGGGTAGGTAATGCGCTCATAATTAGAGTCTCCTTTCGCAGAGTTCGGGAATTGCAATACGCAAAAAATAAGTGGTATCAAACGGTTACAAAAACATAGTCCCAATGTGGGACGCTTTCGTATTATAACAAATATTTTAAAAAAGTCAAGTGTTTGGTACAAAAAGGCGAAAATCGCCCTATTTTTTGCGTGTAAAAATATTTTGTTTATGTTAACCAAATTGTGTGTAATAGATAAAAAACTGGAAGAAAAACACAATACCTTGTAGAAAAGGTTACATTTGTTGACATAACTTGCTGTGTTATGTAACTTTGAGCAGAATTATGTAACCTAACGCTACGGGGATTGACAGAGGGGGAGAAATGTGGTATATTCTGCGTGTAAAGGCTGTGAAAAAGACATGTGCCGTGGGAAAGCTACACAGAGAGGAATCGGTTGGTGAAAAGATTCTGTAACACTGCCCGGGGCAATACCACTTTTGAGCCGCCGATCGGAAATGGTCGGACGGGAGCGCCCGTTATTGCGTTCGGTAAATGTCACGGAGTGATATTTACCTTGAGTGGCGGACTTGTCCGCAACCAGGGTGGAACCGTGGAGTACATTATATACTATGTATCCCACCCCTGATTATGTCAGGGGTGGGATATTTTTATATTGCCGACTCTTGAAGCATGTTTTCCGCTGATGTCCGTCCTTTTGCCTGCGTGAAAATCTGCTCCTGCGAGCGGCCCGGAATATCTTACTCTTGCATCATTTTCGGTGGAGCGAATGCTCCCTATATTTAAGGAGGAAAAACCATGTCCGAAGAAAATCTGTACACCTTTGAGAACCCCGAATACCGCAAAACCTACTGGCACACAAGCTCTCACATTATGGCCCAGGCTGTAAAGCGTCTGTGGCCCGAGGTGCAGCTGGCCATCGGCCCTGCCATTGACGAGGGCTGGTACTATGACTTTGACGCACCCTTCTCCTTCACCCCTGAGCATCTGGAAAAGATTGAGGGCGAGATGAAGAAGATCTGCAAGGAGCGTATCCGCCTGGAGCGCACCGAGAAGCCCCGTGCAGAGGCAATTGCCTTCATGGAGGCACAAAATGAGCCTTACAAGGTAGAACTGATCCAGGACCTGCTCGAGGATGCTGTGATCTCCTTCTACACCCAGGGTGATTTCACCGACCTTTGTGCCGGTCCTCACCTGGATCACACCGGCAGAGTGAAGCACAACGGCTTCAAGCTGACCAAGTCCTGCGGCGCTTATTGGCGTGGCGATTCCAACCGCAAGATGCTGCAGAGAATCTACGGCATCGGCTTCCCCTCCAAGGAGGAGCTGGATGTCTACCTGGAGAAGCAGGCAGAGGCACTGAAGCGTGACCACAACAAGCTGGGTCGCGAACTGGAATTCTTCACCACCGTGGAAGAAATCGGCCAGGGTCTGCCCATCCTGCTGCCCAAGGGCGCACGTGTGATCCAGAAGCTGCAGCGCTGGATTGAGGATGAGGAGCAGAAGCGTGGCTACC
>JAFYNQ010000039.1 GCA_017548065.1 Oscillospiraceae bacterium | reverse complement strand
TGCTACGAGCGTACCCTGGCATACCTCATTGAGCGTTATGCCGGCGCACTGCCTCTGTGGATGATGCCGGAGCAGGTGCGTGTGATGCCCATTACCGACCGTGCTCACGAGTACTGCAAGAACCTGGTGGAGGAGCTGAAGAGTGCCGGTATCGGCGCAGAAGGCGACTACCGCAGCGAGAAGCTGGGCTACAAGATCCGTGAGGCACAGCTGCAGAAGGTTCCTTACATGCTGGTGGTGGGTGACCGCGATATGGAAAACGGCACCGTATCCGTCCGTACCCGTAAGGGTGATGACCTGGGTGCAATGACACCTGCAGAGTTCACTGCAAAGTGCCTGCTGGAGATCGCAACCAAGAGCAAGGAAGTTTAATAAGAAAACGGGTGTGTTGCGGTTTCGTAACACACCCGTTACAGATAGAAGGGATTATTTGTGGTGAAAAAGACGGCGCTGTTTTGGCTAGCCATTGTCTTTTGCCTGGTGCTTTGCGGCTGTTGTAGCCATAACTTTGTGCAGGTGGAGTATCGGAAGTCAACCTGCTGGGAAGAGGGAATAGACAGTAAGCGCTGCACAAAATGCAATGAACTGCTTGTTATCTACAGCGAGCCACTGGCCCATGTTTATAAAAGAACAGAGCCGGAGGTTGGGATTGAACTGTTTACCTGCGTGCTGTGCGGCGACAGCTACACCCAGGAGAGCGAGACTGCGCCCACGGAGCCGGAAGCCACAAAAGCGGCGGAGGCAACGGAAGGGAAAGCTGCAGGGGAGTGGAGTGTTGTGGATGCGGCTCACACCTACAAACTGCATCAGACTCAGGAAGCCACCTGCGCAGCAGAAGGTTTCAAAACCTGGTATTGTGACCATTGCGGTGATGTGAAATACCAAACCCTTACAGCTCTGCCCCATAGCTATAAAGAAAGCCAGGGTGTGGCACCTGACTGCATCCGGGAGGGAAAGCGTGTCTTTGCCTGCACGGTATGTGGCCACAGTTACGAAGAGCCGAGCCCATGCCTGGGGCATGACGATGGCCCTGCAGAAATTATAAAGGCTGCAACCTGCACAACTACCGGAACGCAGGTGGTGACCTGCACGAGATGCGGCAACAGACGCAGTGAAGAGATAAAAATGCTCGGGCATCAAAAAACAGCCGCAACCTGCCTGGAAGCTGCCCGGTGTGAACGGTGTCAGGTGGAACTGGCACCGCCTCTTGGTCACACCGCCCAAAGCGGCAGCTGCGGAAGGTGTGGGGAAAAGCTGGGCGACTCCCGGCTGGAACAGGAATTGACAGCCGAAAACCGTCGGTATGCCCTTGCGGTGGCATCTGTCAATGCGGAAGCAGACCAAAAGATATTGGCAAATAAAGAGGCAGAAGAGCAGTTAAGACAGCGCTACGGCATTGAGCAGCTGTTGCAAAAAGCTGCTTGTGAAGCTGCGCAGACGGCGCTGATACCACAGATCGCTTCGGTAGAGCAGCAGCTTTACAGCACCGGCGATCCCATGGAACGACAGCGCTTGCAGCTGCAACTGGATGCAATGAACAGTGAGCTGAAAACGGTTTTGGCATGTCTGCGCATTTGGAGCCTGCAGGAAGAAAATGCGACGCTGGAGGCACAGCGTAGTCAGCGCCTGGCGGAGGAAGCTCATCGCCATGAGGAAAATATAAAAGAAATTAAAAACCGCTACAGTTAAGAGGGGGTGCAGCTGCACCCCCTCTTGGTTTTGTCAGGATATTTTGTCGTAGGTTAAAAAGAATATATAGTTGGCATTGTTCATGATCAGCGGATAATTTTCTCCGTTGTAGGTCAGCAGCAGCGTGGAGCTTTTGCAAAAATAGCTGCCCTCAAACGTTTCTGCCACGGTTACGCCATCAGTGGATTTGTTTCCCAACTGCAACGTGAACGTGCCGTCGCTGTCAAGATCCAGGAAAATATGATCGTAGCCACAGCCGGGGATATTACCCTCCGGCATATGCCCTGTAAAGGACTGGTCTGTCAGTCCGTTTCGATCGGGGGAGAAGGTGACACCGGATTCTTCGTCGGCATCAAAATGCCAGGACTCAAAGGTGTAAATGCAGTCTTTGCCGACAATAAAGCTTCGGTTGCCACTTTCTGCTTGGAGTGTAATGTACTTATCCTCCAGCGTAAAGCTGCCGCTTTCCGTGTTCAGCGTGTATGTGTAGTCTTCGTTTACGGTAAGGGTTTCCTCCAAAAACCAAAGACGGGGCTTGTAGGTGCCGGCGATGGCTGCTGCAGCTACCGGGTCTGTCAGCTTCTCAGCGCCGTTGGTTACCGGGATGTCAGGTACTGTGACCTTGGGGGCTTCTTCTTTGCCGCAGCCAAACAGCGCGAAGCAGAGCGTTACGGCAAGCAGCAGTATAAATAGCTTTTTCATATGCGCCCTCCCGATTACTTTCTCCAGAACAGATAGAAAGGCACGAAAGATGGGTGTGCCTCTTCTGACAGAGACTGGGGCTCGGCAATTACCAGGTGATCGTATTTGATCTCCACACGGCCCTTTCGCTCGGGTGTATCATACTTGCCCGGTGTAAAAGAGGGATCCAGGATCACAAAACGACCATCCGGCTCGTAGCCAATCACGTTGATATAATGTCCCATGTTGGCAAACAGACCGCCTCGCACAAGAACGACCACAGAACCGCCGCTGCGAAGGCAGCGATGAACGTCGGCAATATCAGAACTGCTTTCATATTTCAGACCAAGCTTCTCGGAAAGCACCGGGGCATAGCGTTCGTAGTCTGTGCCTTTGCGATGGTTGGCGTTGACAGAATAGGAAAGGTCAATGGCCTGGGTCAGATCAAAGCTGCTGTTGGGCAAAAGCTGATCCGCCAGCATTACTGCGGCGCACATACCGCAGCCTCGGGCACTGACCGTGGTGGACTTGCCTTCAACCAAAAGCTCTCCTTCGTAATCTGTCTGCGTAACATAGATCCAATGGGGATAGTCTCGTTGACAAATGAATTTCATAAATATCCCTCCGTATACTTATTAAAATTATTATACTTCAGGAAATTAAAAAGTGCAAATAAAAAATCAGCCATCCCGGTTGGGATGACTGATATCAATAAGGTGGCTGCCTGTGGCAGCAGTATTTCGCTCTCCTGTTGCGGTGCCCGGCAGCTTCGTTGCGTACTGCTGGCGACCGTTTTATAACTTTGGTCGCCAAATGGTCGCCATTGCTTGCTACAAAAAATGCCGGAGTCTGCAGTTCAACATAAGCAGACTCCGGTGTATTTTAGTTGATGCCTTGAATGGCATTTCCATAGAGGAAATCCTTCAACATTTCACTGTTGCCGGTGTTGTAGTAGTCTACCAACAGTTCGTTGAATCGCTCCATGTGACGGTCGGTGATTGTGAGGAAACCAGCGCCGGCGGCGATCAGTATCTTATTTGCAAGGGTCATGCTGGTGCGCTTGTTGCCATCCCAAAAGAATTGACCTCTAGCGCCCCACACAAACGCCTCCAGCGCCTTTGCGGTGGCGGAAGTATCAGCGGTTAAGATGGCATCTAACTCGGCTCGTGTCTGATCCTCTGCCGGAATAGGCGGTATATAATCCGTGCCGGAGATACCCACAGAGCCGGTACGCAGTTTGCCCCATTCAAGTGCTTCGTTCCGGGCAATATACTCGTTCAGCTTGCACCAGTATTCATAAGTTGCCGGTTCGCCCATGCTAGATAGCATAAATCGCCATGCATCTCGCATATTCAAAACGGCCTGGATATCATCCAGCTGTACATTGGGAACATTCACACCCTGCAGAATCGTCTTGGTTTGGGGAAAGGTGATGTTACGACTTTCCATCCGCATACCACAGTATACGTTTTCGTCCCATTTTTTCTTGGCAAGAAATAAACTCTGTTCCGGTGTCATTTGAAATTTATCAGAATAGTTTTTCATTGGTTGCCTCCCTGATCTCGTTCCATCTTTTCGGTGATTGCTGCGTTGATATATGCGTTTACACTTTGGCCGTGGTTTTTGGCAAAGATTTGAACGGTTTCTTTTCTGCCCTTTGGCATCGTAAGATTTATGCGGTCATAGTTTTCTTTCATGTACTTGTTAACAGCACGCTGACCGGCTTTTGTAGTGGGCATTAAAAACACTCCTTATCCAAATTAAATATAGTATACCACGAAATTATATCTGCGTAAATATAAAACTTTGCACCTTTTCGTGTTGAAATATTTGTGTATTATGCCGCAATGATATATCTGCGTAGATATGCTACTATGTGCGTGACAAGGGGATCTCAATTTCAACACTGCTTGTTGTAACCCCTGAATAAACACAAAAAGGCAGAGGCTGCTCGGAGAGACGGCGGAAAATATGAAGGAGAAAGAATACAATGACAGGATACAAACCGACACAAGAACTCATCACCCCAGAGGAAGCGGTAAAACTTTTTCGCTATGCGAGTACCGAGGAAATGAATAGAGCAAAATCCTAAATTTTTGGTATAATATTAGTAGAAAGTGAGAGGAGAAAATGTGGTCTGGCGCAATCTGAAATTTTGAGCGCCGCCACAGTCAAAACTTAGGTCTAAAATTAGTTTAGCGCCTGTACTAATAATATTACATATAAGTAGGACATATAAGTAAGCCAGATTGGATGGCTTGAAGTACCGAGCATGTATGTGATTAAAGTTGTTCACGAGGCTATGGATCCTGAGCATGCGAAGAATTCAGCAATTTCCCTGATTGAATTTTGTCTCTCCATTTCGCAATATTGTCAGCATACAAAAAAGAGTTGTTCCTTCAAAGTTGCAGATGCTGTAGATGTTGAAACAAAAAAGTGTTTTTCGCTGAAGAAACTTGCGCAACCTATCAACCGCCAGATTCGGTATGTGGTATTTATAGTTCCTGATCGTCACATCGGCAACACCTTTTGCTGACTGCGAAATCACAAATAATTCAAATACTTCCAAAAAGTTCTTAGTTTCTTCTGTTGGCATGATAATTTTTTGTATAAAGATGACCTCATCCCTTACTAAAATTCATCAGTTAGGGATGAGGTCATGGTTTTTGATCATGAGAAAAAGAAAAACCCCAATTCTCTAGGAGAATCAGGGTTTTGGAGCTGCTAGCCAGATTTGAACTGGCTACCGTCCTCCCACAAAGCGGGCTTTGTGGGAGCCCTTAACGACCTCGGGATTGAAATTTGCCTTCGGCAAAAGCGGATGAGGTCGCCAGTTCTTGCCGAGAAACTAAAAAAGAACTCCGCACCCTGATGGGTTCGGAGTTCTTTTGGAGCTGCTAGCCAGATTTGAACTGGCGACCTCATCCTTACCAAGGATGCGCTCTACCGGCTGAGCTATAGCAGCATTTGCAGACAGCTTTTGCATTATATCGCAGCACTCGGAAAATGTCAAGTCCTTTTT
>JAFYNQ010000038.1 GCA_017548065.1 Oscillospiraceae bacterium | reverse complement strand
GTGCAAGCCCGGTTCCATCAACCCCCTGACTAAGTTCGTTGGCCAGGTTTACGTCCTGTCCAAGGAAGAAGGCGGCCGTCATACTCCCTTCTTCAACAACTACCGTCCTCAGTTCTACTTCCGTACCACCGACGTTACCGGTATCATCTCCCTGCCCGATGGCGTTGAGATGTGCATGCCCGGCGATAACATCGACATGAAGGTTGAGCTGATCACCCCCATCGCTATTGAGAAGGGCCTGCGTTTCGCTATCCGTGAGGGTGGCCGTACCGTTGGTTCCGGCGTTGTTACCGAGATCTTCGAGTAATTCACAACTCAAATTAGCTGAATAACTGATAAGGCACCCACGATTTTCGGATCGTGGGTGCTTTTTGTACGCTCAAAATATATTGCATATTCCGAGCCGATGTGCTATACTGAATTTGTAAGCTATATTACTACATTTAGGAGGTATTACTATGGGTATGTATGGCTATGAGTATAATTACGGTAGCGGCGTAGATGCGCTGGGCACAGTAGCCGGTTTCTTTGCGGTATTTATGCTGGTGGCGATCCTTGTTGCCTTTGCCTGGGCAATTTTGTCTTATGTGCTTTACGCTTCCGGTCTTTACACCATTGCAAAGCGCCGTGGCATTCACCATGCCTGGTTGGCATGGATTCCCGTCGGCAGTGAGTGGCTGCTGGGCAGCATTGCTGACCAGTATCAGTATGTAACAAAGAAGCGTAACACCAACCGTCGTACAATTCTGTTGGTGCTGGAAATTGTTTTCGTCGCTGTTTATGTCTTTTTCTGCTTCAATGCCTTTTCTGTGTTGTATACAACGGAGACTGCAGGCGCTGCATTGGGCGCTTCTATTGGCTTGTATCTGCTTTCCTGGCTTGCAGTATGTGGCATAGGTGTCGCTGTGTTTGTTTTTGAAATGATTGCCCTTAATGACTTGTTTGCAGCCTGCGATCCTTCCAGTGTTGCAGTAAAAATCGTGCTGTGCATTCTCTTTGTATTTACACTGCCTTTCTTTGTGTTCTTCAGCAGAAAGAAGGACCTGGGCATGCCCCCCAGAAAAGCACCTGCGCCTGCAATTGCTGAAGCCGCACCGGTTGCAGAGTCGGCAGCTGAACAGACTCCTGTTATGGAAGAACCCCAGACAGAAGCGCCTTGCTATGAACAGCCTGCTGAACCTGCACCCGAACAGCCGGTTGAACCCACTCCCGTTGCAGAACCTGCTCCCCAGCAGCCTGCAGAAAACGAAGAACAGCCCGAATAAAAACATGCCCCGGAAGGAAACCTTCCGGGGCATTTCCTGCGATTTAACTGTTGATGCCGAACAGCGGTCTTGCAATGCGCTTATAAAGAAGCATGGTCAGCAGGGAAACAGACACGCCCTTAATAAGATTCAGCGGCGCCACTGCCAGCAACACAAAGGTGGAAACGGAGTTGATACCACCATTGATGGCACTGCCCATGGCAATGATGTTCTCCAGCGGCAGGCCGAACAGTTCGGAAAACTTGGGCAACAGATAGATTGCGTTAAAGGCGCTTCCGAATACGGTGAGGATCGTTGTACCTGCGATCAGCCCCAGAATGGCATTGGGCCGCTTTCTGCGGATGTGATAGATGGCGCAGGCAGGCAGCACCAGGGAGCAGCCCACAGCAAAGTTGGCAAAGTCGCCCACAAAGGCGGTGCTGGTTCCCTTGAGCAGCAGCTTCAGCAGGATCTTCACCGCTTCACAAACCACTGCCGCAGAAGGTCCTAAATAAAAACCGCACAGCATCACCGGCAACTCCGAGAAGTCCAGTTTGTAGAACTCCGGCGCCAGGAACAGAAGGGGAAAGTCCAGCATGTGCAGCACCGCCGCCAACGCAGCGCAGACGGAAACGATGGAGATCCGTCGGGCAGGGGAGACCTTGCGTTTGTCAGGCATAAGTCGCTCCACAAGCTTTGCAATGATATACAGCCCTGCAATGATCAGACCCGCCACCAGTACGAATTTTAAATTGCTTTTCAGTTGTTCCATTAAGGATGCCATAGTGATTACCCCACAAAAACAAAATCCCCCGAGCGACACTCTGCGCACAGAAAACAGCACAGAGAAACACCCAGGGCATAAAAATACGGTTCTCGCATTTCCTCTCTCATCCAGACTATACTGTCGGTATCGGAATCTAACCGATTCAGAGCCGAAGCTCTCGCGGACTATACCGCCGGTCGGGGATCTCACCCTGCCCTGAGGAATTGTAGTTTGGTTATACCACAAGGAACCGCTCTTGTCAAGTAGGGGAGATTGTGGTAATATTATTCTGTCACGGAGGGTGTGGTTGCTTCCGTGGGGATCGTTGCCTCCGGCAGCGCCTCACGCTTCTGGAAGCCCTGGATCACACCCTTTGCGGCGGTGTCGGTAATGTCGCCGCCGATGACCTGGTTTTTGTATACCAGCACCGTGGCATATACCGGCTCTGTGGCTTCCGGGAAATTGTTGACCTTGTAAACATAGCGCATGGCGGCCTTCCCGGCAAACTGGCTCAAATCGTAGCCTTGGCTTTTCTGCAGATCGTTATAACGGGAAAATACTTCCGATTGCGTCTCGGGAATGCGCACCTGGGAGGATTCTACCGGGGAGCTGCTGACCTCCCAGCCGAAATCCTTCAAAAACTGCACCCGACTGTCATTGGTGCTGACAGCTGCGGCGGATGTTGGCTCGTCACTGTTGCCGAACAGCATCACAGCGGCAAGGATCACACCTGCCAATGCCACCAGACTCAGCAATATCTTTTTAAAATTGACCTTTGCGGTCATGACCATCATAAAGATCCCTCCTGATATGATTTCCTATCAGACCATATGCCAAAAGGAAACGAGGTAGAACAAAATCATGGAAAGATTGGACAAATTCTTATGCGACTGCGGTGTGGGGACTCGCTCCCAGGTGAAGAGTATCCTGAAAGCAGGCCGTGTGACTGTGGACGGAAAGCCGGAAAAGGACGGCAGCCGAAAGCTGGCAACAGAGACTGCGCAGGTCTGCCTGGACGGTGAGCCTTTGGGCAAAACCGGCACAGTGGTGATCATGCTGAACAAGCCTGCCGGCTACGTAACAGCCACAGTGGACAGAGAGCAGAAGACGGTAATGGAATTGTTGCCTGCTACCTATAAGGGCTTGAACCCCGTTGGCAGATTGGACAAGGAAACAGAGGGTCTGCTGCTGTTCACCGACGACGGTGACCTGCTTCACAGACTTATCAGCCCCAAAAAAGGAATCGCCAAGGTGTATTACGCAAAACACGAGGGAACAGCCACCCCGGAGGATGTAGCTGCCTTTGAAGAAGGGTTGCTGCTTCGGGATGGTACAAAGTGCTTGCCTGCAAAGCTGGAGCCTTTGGGAGCAGGGGAGAGTTTGATCACTGTCTGCGAAGGTAAGTACCATCAGGTGCGCAGGATGATGGCATCCCGGGGGATGACTGTGACCTATTTGGAGCGAAGAGCCGAGGGGAGCCTGACTTTGGGCGCGCTTCCCCGTGGTGAAATTCGTCAACTTAACAAAGAGGAAATAGAAAATTTGGAGAAATGACGAAGAAAAAGCCGCTGATTTGCTTGAGAAATCAGCGGCTTTTTTGTGCCGTTTGGAATAATAGCTAAAAAAGACCATGGTTTTTGCAACAAAATGTCAAAAATCACTTGCAAAATTGGCGAATTGCATATATAATCATGTCAGTGTTTGTGGAATATGCCATTGTGCAAATTTCTAAGGAGGAAAAAACTATGTCTCACAGTGTTTTTCAGAATGTGATGGTTCAGCTGAAGGAGCTGACAGACCGTTCTTTTGGTGTGATTGATGCGGACGGCCGCGTAATTTCCTGCACAGACGGTGCCTTGCTGGGTGAGCATTGGGAAGATGCTGCGTTGAAGGTTTCTACCGCCAACGAGACCTATGTTACCTTCGGCCGCAAGACCTTTCGTGCCATTGTCAGCAGCACCAATTTGTTTGAGTATGCTGTTTTCTGCACCGGCGACGATGAGGATGCCCGTACATATTGCGGCCTTGCCTATATTGCCCTGAACAATGCGAAGCTTTTCTATGAGGAGAAGCATGACCGTGGCACCTTCGTGAAGAATATTATCATGGACAATATCCTGCCCGGTGATATTTATATCCGTGCCAAGGAGCTGCATTTTGTTACCGAAGCGCCCAGAGCTGTGTTCCTGGTTCGCCAGCTGGGTCGCACGGAAATGTCCGCTGTGGACGTGATCGCCGGTATGTTTACCGACAAGCTGCAGGACTTTGTCATCAGCATCAATGAGACTGACATCGCTGTTGTCAAGCAGCTGTCCGGCCCTGCCTCCGCAGAAGAGCTGGAAGCCATGGCAAAGAAGATTGAGGACACACTGCGCAACGATCTGTTTATAAAGACTGTTATCGGTATCGGCACTGTGGTTCCTCACCTCAGCGAGCTGGCAGATGCTTACAAGGAAGCACAGACTGCCATTGAGGTGGGCAAGGTCTTTGAAAACGATAAGACCATCATCAACTATGAGAGCCTGGGTATCGGCCGTCTGATCTATCAGCTGCCTACCACCCTTTGCGAGATCTTCCTTTCCGAGGTCTTTGAGAAGAATTCCATTGAAGCTTTGGATCAGGAGACTCTCTTCACCATTAACAAGTTCTTTGAGAACAACCTGAACGTGTCTGAAACATCCCGGAGACTTTTTGTGCACCGCAATACGCTTGTCTACCGTCTGGAGAAGATCAAGCGGCAGACCGGCCTGGATCTGCGCTGCTTTGACCACGCTATCGTATTTAAGGTAGCGCTGATGGTTCGCAAGTACCTGGCTTCCCGGGAAGCACGCTGACCTACTACATGGGCTGCCCTTTTGAGCAGCCCATTGTTGGGCTTTGCCAACAAAGAGATATGCCATTATTTGGTGATTCTGCCAAACCTTTTCTTAGGGCGTGGCGATTGACAAAGAAATGACAATGTGTTACAATTAGTTACACAACTTTATGGAGTGAGACTATGATTGAATTTTCCAATGTGACGAAAGCATATACAAATAAAGATCGGGAAGTACATGCACTTTGCGGCGTTGATCTGGTGATTGAGGACGGCGAATTTGCCTTCCTGGTTGGACACTCCGGCTCCGGTAAATCCACCATTATCAAGCTGATCACCGGCGAATTGAAGCCTACAGAGGGCTCTGTTCATGTGAACGGCTATTCTCTTGACCGTATCCGCAAGCGTGAGATCCCCTTCCTGCGCAGAACGATCGGTGTTGTGTATCAGGATTTCCGCCTGATCAAAAATATGACCGTGTATGAAAATGTGGCTTTTGCCATGCGTGTCATCGGCGCAAGAGAAGAGGAGATCGCAGAGCGTGTTCCCTATGTTCTGAGCCTGGTGGGATTGGAAGGCAAGAGCGACAGCAAGCCTGACGAGATCTCCGGCGGTGAGCAGCAGCGTGTTGCCGTTGCCCGCGCCCTGGTGAATAACCCCTCCATGATCATTGCTGACGAGCCTACCGGTAACCTGGACCAGGACCTGGCAGTGGATATCATGAGCCTTTTGGAAGAGATCAACAATCTGGGTACTACCATCCTTGTGGTTACCCATGCCAAGGATCTTGTGGAGCGCTTTAAAAAGAGAGTCATTGTGCTGGATAAGGGTCTGGTGGTCAGTGACGGAATGGAAGGTTAATTCGCTATGAAGGTAAATAATTTCGGATACCTTGTAAAAGAGGGCTTCCGTGGTATTTTCAGCCATGGACTTCCGTCCTTTGCGGCTGTCTGCGTGACAGTTGCCTGCTTGCTGATCGTGGGCAGCTTCTCTGTTTTGATGTACAATGTGGGCATCATGGTGGAGGAATTGAACAAGACAAATGAGATTCTGGTGTACATTGACGCAGAGCTACCCGATGCAGATGCACGGAGCGTAGGTACACAGATCAACCGTATAGAAAATGTGCAAAATTCCGTGTTTGTTTCCCGTGAGGAAGCACTGGAGGCCTTCGTTGCCGAGCATCAGGGTGACAGCGCATTTTCCGGTGTGGAAGCAACTGATCTGCGCCATCGCTATGTGGTTACCCTGATGGATAACACAAAAATGGCGGAGACCGTGGTGGATATTGAGGAGATTTCCGGTGTTGCCAATATCAGCGCCGCTTATGAGCTGGCAGAAGGCTTCTCCACCATTCAGAGTGTGGTCCGTATCGCATCCATTGCGGTTATCGTTGCGCTGCTGTTTGTGAGTCTGCTGATTATTTCCAATACCGTTAAAATGGCGATGAGCGACCGTAAGGACGAGATCGGCATCATGAAAATGGTGGGCGCTACCAATGGCTTTATCAGCTTCCCCTACTTGGTGGAGGGCTTTGTGCTGGGTATTTTCAGCGCAGCCGTGGCATTCGGTCTGCAGTGGCTGCTGTATGACCTGCTGGTTGCCCGTCTTGCGGCTGTGGATACGCTGCAGCTGTTCAGCTTCGTGCCCTTCACCCGTCTGCTGACACCGATGATCATCACCTTTACGGCTGCAGGTCTCTTTGTCGGCATTGTGGGTAGCTTAAATTCCGTACGGAAGTTTATGGACGTGTAAAGGAGTCAATAATGAGAAACAGAAAACTGTGGGTATCCATCCTTTCCGGTGTCCTGGCCGTGATCATGGTGCTGTCCCTGGTGGTGGGTGTACTGCCCGGCGTTGTCAATGCGGCATCCCTCGGCGCACTGCAGCAGCAGGTGAATGACCTGAAGGATAAGAGAAAAGAGATCCAGGCAGAGATTGACGAGTTGGAAGGAAAGCTCTCTGCAAACCTTGAAAGCATGGCTGAGGTTGTGGCGCAGAAGAACAACATTGACCAGCAGGTGTTCAAGCTGTATGAGCAGATCACCAACCTGAATGAGCAGATCTCTACCTATAACCTCCTGATCGCCGACAAGCAGGCAGAGCTGGACGCTGCCCAGGCTCGTTGGGAGGAACTGAACAAGAAGAACAAAGAGCGCATCCGCGCCATGGAAGAGGACGGCAATCTGTCCTACTGGTCTGTGCTTTTCAAGGCTAACAGTTTTGCAGATCTGCTGGACCGCCTGAACATGGTGCGTGAGATCGCAGCCGCTGACCGCAGAAGACTGAAGGAAATGAGCGATGCGGCAGAGGCCATTGCCAACGCTAAGGAAGTGCTGGAAACCGAAAAGACTGCCCTGGAAGCCACCCGTGTAGAGCTGGACGAGGCACAGAAGGTGCTGGAGGAAAAGCGTGCCGAGGCGGACAGACTGTTGGCAGAATTGGTAGCAACCGGCGCGGAGTATCAGAAATACCTGGATGAGGTAGAGAGCAAAGCTGCAGCAAACCAAAGCGAACTAGACGCTGCCCAGGACAGACTGGAGGCCGCAGAACGTGAGCAGTGGCTGTCCACCTCTGTGCCTGCCAAGCCTGTAGGCACACCCGGCAATGTCAGTACCAGCTCCAGACCCGTTGACGGTCTGACCTGGGTGTCTCCTTGCAACTATGTTTTGCTTACAAGCCCCTTCGGCTGGAGAACCCACCCCATTCACGGTGACTACCGTTTCCACTACGGTGTTGACCTGGCAGGCCCCATAGGTACTCCCATCGTGGCGACCCGTTCCGGCGTTGTGACCACCACTACCTATGACTCTTCTTCCGGTTACTATGTGGTTGTTGACCATCAGGATGGCTATGTTTCCAAGTATCTGCATTTGACCCATTACATTGTATCTCCCGGTACATATGTCAATGCCGGTCAGGTGATCGGCTACATGGGTTCTACCGGCGCATCCACCGGTTCTCACCTGCATTTCAGCATTCAGTATAACGGTTCCCACGTGAACCCCATGGATTATATTCGTTAATTTTTACTCCCACAGCCTCTTATGAGGCTGTGGGAAATGGTTTTGAGGTGACTTTATGAAAAAGGGTAACGGCTTGATTCGTTTTATCAGCTATTTGCTGGTGGGGTTGCTGATTTTGTCCCTGGGTATTTATATCGGCGAAAGAAATGTGAAGCAAAGCCATAAGCTGGCAGAGCTGCAGGATCTTTTGGAATCACGCTTCATCGGCGAAATTGATGAGACCCAAATGATGGACAATGCTGCTGCCGGTATGGTGGCAGGCTTGGGCGACCGCTGGAGCTACTATATTCCTGCAGCGGAATATGATGCCTATATGGAGCAGATGGAAAATGCCTATGTGGGTATCGGCATTACCATTTCCACAGAGGATATGACAGAGGGCTTTAAGGTACTGCAGGTAGAACCTGGCAGTGGCGCTGTGGAGGCAGGTATCTTGCCCGGTGATTTGGTGGTGGCAGTGGAAGGACAGCGGGTGATAGACCTGGGCGTGGACACTGCCAAGGCTATGATCCGTGGCGATGAAGGTACCCAGGTGAATGTTACTGTTCGCCGTGGGGAAGAGGAGCTGACCTACCCGGTGACCCGTAAGCTGATCCAGGTAGCAGTGGCAACCGGCGAGATGCTGGAGGACAACATCGGTCTTGTGACCATTGCAAACTTTGACGCACGCTGCGCCGAAGAGACCATCGCTGCCATTGAGAAGCTGCTTGCTGACGGCGCACAGGCGCTGGTTTTTGATGTGCGCAATAACCCCGGCGGCTATAAGGACGAGCTGGTGAAGATCCTGGACTACCTGCTCCCCGAAGGACCTCTTTTCCGCAGCATTTCCTACACCGGCAAAGAAACTGTAGATGAATCCGACGAGAAATGCCTGGAAATGCCCATGGCAGTGCTGATGAACGGAGAAAGCTACTCCGCAGCGGAATTTTTTGCTGCTGCTCTGGAGGAATACGGCTGGGCAGTGACGGTAGGTAATCATACCGTAGGCAAGAGCTATTTCCAGACCACCTTCCGTTTGAGTGACGGCTCTGCGGTGGGACTGTCCATCGGAAAGTACTGCACACCTAACGGCGTGACCCTGGCAGAGGTGGGCGGCTTAGCTCCCAATATCCCCGTGGAGATCAGTGACGAGACCGCTGCCAATATCTACGCAGACCTTTTGGATCCTGCGGATGATCCCCAGATCCAGGCGGCAGTGGAAAGTGTAAAATCTTCCCTTGACGAAAAGCCCTAACCGTACTATAATAGAACAGAATATGGAAACTTTTATTCAAGAAAGGATTTTGAGATATGGCAAAAGAATTTAAGATTACCGCGTTGCGCCTTGCGGAACTGGAGAAGGAACTCAATTACCTGAAGACCACCCGTGAGCGTGAGATCGCTGCAATGATCGCAGAAGCCCGTTCCTACGGTGACTTGTCCGAAAACTCCGAGTACGATGCTGCCAAGAACGAGCAGGCAAAGCTGTACGGCCGTATTGCCGAGATTGAGGATATTCTGTCCCATGCCGTGATCATTGAGGATGAGAACGAGTTGTCCGGCCGTGTGGGTCTGGGCTGCAAGGTGGTTGTTGAGGATGCCACCGGCAAGCAGATTGAGTACCGCATCACCGGCTCCCAGGAAGCAAATCCCATGGAGTTCAAGCTGTCCGATGACTCCCCCTTCGGCCGTGCCATCGTTGGTAAGGCAGCAGGCGAGAGCTTCACTGTGAAGGCTCCTGCCGGCGAGTACACCATGAAGGTCATCAGCATTACACGTGAGGGTTAATTATGGCAAAGTTTGTACCGCAGCCTGAGCTGCCCGTCTCCGAGCAGGCTCAGATCCGCCGGGAAAAGCTGGCGGCATTGCAGGCAGAGGGAAGAGACCCCTTCCTGCAGACCAAGTTTGATTTTGATGCAGATTCCGCTGCCATCAAGGCAGATTACGAGGGCTATGAGAATAAGACTGTCCGTGTGGCAGGCCGTCTCATGAGCAAGCGTGGCCAGGGTAAGGTCATGTTCTGTGACCTGCAGGACTGCACCGGCCGCATCCAGCTGTTCGTGAAGATTGACGAGCTGGGTGAGGAGGAGTATGCCCGTTTCAAGAAGAATGACATCGGCGACATCGTGGGTGTTACCGGCGAGGTCTTCAAGACCAAGACCGAGGAAATTTCTATTCGTGCAAAGGAAGTGGTGCTGCTTTCCAAGAGCCTGCTGCCCCTGCCCGAGAAGTACCATGGCCTGACCGATAAGGAGATCCGCTTCCGTCAGCGTTACGTGGATCTCATGGTCAACCCCGAGGTGAAGCGTAACTTTGTGATCCGTTCTCAGTTTATCAAGTACATGAGAAACTACCTGGACACAAGAAACTACATTGAGGTGGAGACCCCGGTGCTGAATACCATCGCCGGTGGCGCAGCTGCCCGTCCCTTCGTGACCCATCACAATACCCTGGACATCGACATGTTCATGCGTATTGCTACCGAGCTGCCCCTGAAGCGTCTGATCGTCGGCGGCATGGACCGCGTCTACGAGATCGGCCGTATCTTCCGTAACGAGGGCATGGACCC
>JAFYNQ010000037.1 GCA_017548065.1 Oscillospiraceae bacterium | reverse complement strand
TTGGTGCGGTGCAAGCTTTCCTCATTACGCACCAGCGCACGAAGAGCTGCTCTTAGCGAGTCGCAAGGGGGCCTTACGCAGTTGGCGGATCGTACTTACGCGTTGACGCGTTACGCGAGGAATAAGGGGTTATACCCCTAAATGACAACCGGTGGATGTGTTTTTGCTGCCTTTGAAATAATGAAAACCGAAGGGTTATTTTGGAAACCGACCGGTTGCGTGCGTAACCGAAATAACCCAAAGAGAAGAAAAAGAAGAAAGAAAAGAAGAAAGAGAATAAGAAAGAAAATAAGAAAGAGAATAAAAAGGAAAATGAGAGTGAGAATAAAAAAGAGAGTGAGACGATATAACCGCCTTTCGGCGGCTTGGCTCACTCTCTTTGTGTTTCTCTCTGTTTATTATTATTTTCCATTCTTTTGATCCCAGGCAGAACCGTGAGTCTGCCGACCAACTGTCAGACCAACGAATAAATAAAAACGATGAACGCAAGCCTTTGGGGAATACGTTCATCGTTTTACATTCTGCGTTTAAATTTATTTAATGCTATGATGGTAAATGCTGCCCTTGTCGGCTTTCTTGTACACACGGATCAGGGCGGTGATCAGCCGCACAGCGGTGGTAACGGCAATAATGCCTACAGCCAGTGCCAGCGCCAGCTGCACCGTGTAAAATGCCTGCCGTGCAAAGTCACCCCACTGCTGGTTCAGGGCGTAGTTCATGGTGTAATACAAGGCGCTGCCGGGAATCAAAGGGATGATGGACGGCACAAGGAAGGTGGTGGTGGGGGTCTTCATCAGCCGTGCCAGCACTTCGCCGTACACAGTGACTGCGGCAGCTGACAGGAAATAGCGGAAGCTTTCGCTGGGAAGCATTGGCGCCAATGCCAGGAACACGGCCCAGGAGATCACGCCGCCCAAGGTGGCGAGTACCAGCTTCTTGCCACGGATGTGGAAGAGAATGTTGAAGCCCAGTGTACCCAGTCCACCCATCAGGATCTGTACAAATGCGCTCATACCACACCTCCCAACAGCTGACCTGCCAGGATGTAACCGGCGGCGATGGCAGCAGCTACCAGCACGGCATCCAGGAAACGCAGCATTCCGGTCATGATATCGCCGCTGATCATATCCCGAAGGGAGTTTGTCAGGGCAATACCGGGAATCAGCAGCATGATGTTGCCGATGATGATTTTATTCACATTGCTGCCGATGCCGCTGCGCACCAGCAGAATGGTGGAGAAGCTCAAAAGGAAGCTTGCCACCACGTTGACGAAAATCTGATTCAGCTCTGCCTTTTGCAGATACCAGGTCAGGTATCGCAGACCGAAGCCCAGCACAGAGGCGACAGCGCCGTCAAAGATATCGCCGCCGAAGAAAATGGCGAAGGAGAAGGCGATCAGGGCGCTGCCCAGCGCCTGCAGCCAAAGGGGATAGGGTGTCCAGGCGCAAATTTTCTGCAATTTCTCCTGTACCTGTCCATAGTCGGGCTTGTTGGCACAAATCTCACGGGACAGAGCGTTGAGACGGTGCAGCTTCGTCAGGTCTGTTCGGGAAACGGTGATACGACGGGTCTGTGTGCCACGGGTGCCGTCAGAGAAGAAGGCGGTGACCACAATGCTGGAGGTGATGGTGAACACATCAGTGCGCGTGCAGCCGTAGGCGGTGCAGATAAACCGGATGGCGGCTTCCACACGGCCAACCTCTGCGCCGCTGATGAGCATCTGCTCGCCAATGTCCAAAGCGCAATTCAAAATCTGCTCGTTTTCCATACATACCCTCCTTCCCGGGATCCTTTCTGTTATTTTACCCCCGTAGAGGGGAAATGTCAAACGCAATTTCGTATGCAGTTTGCCTAGCTGTCTACTCTTAATAGACAGATTTTGCAAAAATGCCGAAAACCGTTGGGGCAGTAAGGATTTCGGGCATCACGTCCACCGATTCATTTTTGGTAGGGGGATGTGCTATACTATGGCCACGAAAGGAGGGGTCGAAAAAATATGGAACGATCCAATTTCAGATTTACCCTGGATATCCGGGATTGCAGCGGTGGCTGCGTGCTGGATATGAAGCGAGGGGACACCCACCGCAGGCTGCACATGCTGCTGTCCGACGGCGGTCGTCCCTACCACGTGGCGGCAGAATGCTTCCCGGTGCTTATGGCAAAAACCGAGGACGGACGGCTGCTCTACTCCGATTGCTCTGTGGAGGACGGTGCAGTTGTGTGCGACATTACCTCCGCCTACACTGCCACCCCCGGTACGGTGCAATGCGAGCTGCGGCTTTACGATGCGCCTTTTTCCCAGGAAGACCCGGATGCGCAGGTGCTCACCTCTGCCACCTTTGTCATCCAAATTCACCCCACGGTATATAATAACGAAGAGGAGCTTACTGTGGCAGGCAGTGTGGAGGCAACAGCGCTGACGGCTCTGGTGACCCTTGCCCGTTCTGCCACAGCCGATGCCATCGTGGTTGCCAAGGAGCTTGAGATGCAGCGGGATATGGGAGAATTTGACGGCATGTCCATGTATCATTATTGGGACGGGACAGTGCTTACTGTGGTCTCCCGTTCCGGCACCACGTCCACAGACCTGAAGGGAGAAAAGGGAGAGAAAGGCGATAAGGGTGACACCGGTCCCCAGGGTCCCAAAGGGGAGATTGGCGTGGATGACAGCTGCGCCGGGGAGTATCCCTGGTCCGGCGCTCACACCGTAGCCACCTTTTGTCTGCCCATCCGTCAGTCGGGCATGTGTGTCAGCTGCACCGCAGTACCTTACTCCGGGCTGGAGATCGTAAGCGAGGAGGACTGCACGGTAACGGTTTGCGGCAAGAATCTTTTTGATCCCGAAACAAAAATGAACGTGGGTTACGTGTATATGGGCAGCGGTAAGTTTACCCAATCCCAGGACTACCGTTACACCGACCCCATTCCTGCCGCGCATCTGGTGGGCAAGACCGTGACACTGAATAAGCTCCCCGGCGGTGTGAATCCCGGCATGTGCTTTTACGACCGGCAGGATACGCTGCTGGCCAGCGGCAAGGGCGCTGCAATGACAGTGCCGGAGGGAACGGCCTATTTGCGGTTTTCTGTGAACAAAGCCGATGCCAATGGGGGGATGCTGCAGCTGGAGCTGGGCGACACCGCCACGGCATACGCTCCCTATTATGCAGAATCCTTTGACCTGCCTGCCGGTGAGGTTCTGACGTTGGAAGCGCCTCAGGATGTTTGCAATATTTTCTCTGAGGACGCACAGCTGCTGGTCACCGGCTACAGCGATCCCATAAGGGAGCTGCAGCAGCTGAAGGAAGAAATCAACAAGCTGAAAAATTCGTAAAGGAGGTCTCACATGTTTAAGCTTGCATTTTGCGCAGGTCACTACCTGCATACACCGGGCAAACGGATCCCCAAACAGCTGGATCCCAAGGAAACAAGAGAGTGGATGCTCAATGACCGCATTGCCGACCATCTGCAGAAGGCAGCGGCGGAGCGTGGCATGGAGACACTGCGTACCGATGATCCCACCGGTGAAGCCTTTGTGGATATCCCGGAGCGTACGGCGGCTGCCAACGCATGGGGCGCAGACCTCTACGTGGATATCCACCACAACGGCGCTCTGGGCATTTTTGACGGCAGCGGTGTGGAGATCTTTTCTTATCCCGGCTCTGCCCAGGGCAGAAAGTACCGGGACGCCATTTATGAGGCGGTGGTCGCTGCCGGCGGCCTGAAGGGTAACCGGGCCAACCCCTTGCAGGAGGTGCGGTTTGCCTCCCTTTCCATGACGAAGATGCCGGCGGTGCTGGTGGAGTACGGCTATATGGACTCCATCGCAGATGTGCCGGTGATCCTCACCGATGACTATGCCCGGAAGGTGGCATACGCCACTGTGGATGCCATTGCCCAGGTGGCAGGCCTTGCGCCTGCCTATCCCCAGGCGGAATTTATCCGGGATGTGCAGCGTGCCTGCGGCGCAAAGGTGGACGGCATTGCCGGCCCGGAGACACTGTCCAAGACGGTGACGATCTCCGAACAGAAAAACCGTACCCACCCGGTGGTTGCGGCGGTGCAGAAATATCTGCATTCCCGTGGCTACACCCAGGTGGGCAAGGCAGACGGCATTGCCGGTGTGAAATTCACCGCTGCGGTCATCGCCTACCAGGAGGATCACCGCTGCTGGGTAGACGGCGAGATCACCGCCGGGCATAAGACCTGGAAGACCCTTCTGGGGCTTCTGTAAAGGAGGCCGTACCAATGAGTGAAGCGGTCTTTGTGGCGCTGCTGGGCTTTGCCGGAACACTTTCCGGCTCTCTTCTGGGTGTACTCACTGCCCAGAAGCTGACCCAGTACCGACTGTCCCAGCTGGAGGATAAGGTGAGCAAGCACAATTCCATCATTGAGCGCACCTTCCGCCTGGAGGGGCGCATGGACGAAGCGGAACACGATATCCGTGACCTGAAAGAAAGGAGAACCGCATGACCCAGCTTTTGCAGAATATTGCCAATCTGTTTAAAGTCAAAACCATCGTCACCCTGGTGGTGGCAACGGTATTTGCCATTTTGTCCCTGAAGGGAACCATCTCCCCGGATAATGTGATGATCATTATTTCTATGGTGGTGTCCTTCTATTTCGGCACCCAGGCAGAGAAAAGTAAGTAGGGGATATTGCCTGTAGGGAACGGATTTATCCGTTCCGCATAGACAGATGATTGCCTTTGGCAATGTGCTTTGCTTTGCAAATCACCGGCAGGCATGAATGCCTGCCCTACGAAGAGAACGCAAAAAAATCCCCCGAGTGAATACTCGGGGGAAGAAGATTACTTTGTACCGAAGATGCGGTCGCCGGCGTCGCCGAGGCCGGGAACGATGTACTTGTGATCATTCAGGCACTCGTCCTGGGCGGCCAGGTAGATGTTTACGTCGGGGTGTGCCTTCTGCACAGCCTCAACACCCTCGGGGCAGCCGATGATGTTCAGCATGGAGATGGTTTTGCAGCCGTGCTGCTTCAGGAAATCAATAGCAGCCACAGCGCTGCCGCCGGTTGCCAGCATGGGGTCAACCACGAACACATGACGGTTGCCGATGTCATCGGGCAGCTTGCAGTAGTATTCCACGGGCAGGTGGGTCACGGGATCACGGTACAGACCGATGTGACCGATCTTTGCAGAGGGGATCAGGTCAACCATTGCCTCCACCATGCCAAGACCTGCACGGAGGATGGGGACGATGGCCAGCTTCTTGCCTGCCAGCATACGGCACTTAGCCGTTGCCAGGGGGGTCTGCACTTCCACCTCACGGGTGGGCAGGTTACGGGTTGCCTCGTAGCACATAAGGCCTGCGATCTCGCTTACCAGCTCACGAAATTCCTTAACACTGGTCTTCTTGTTGCGCAGGATCGCCAGCTTGTGGGCGATCAGAGGGTGATCGAAAACGTGTAATTTACCCATGATTTTCTCTCCTTTATTTCTGTTCCCGGGTCAGACGTTCACGCTCTGCCTGGGAAAGTCTTAAGTAGTTAGGTTGCAGGGAAGCAGCATCCCCGGTGTCGCCCCGGGCGATCATTGCCAGGGCAGCCAGTCCCACACCGGCGGCACGCTGGTGCATTCTGTGCTCCGGCGGCAGCACCAGGTTGGGTGCGGTGTCCTTAAGGGTATTATAGCACAAAATGCTGCCATCTCCAACAAGAAAAATCGGTTCTTTGAAATTTTTTATTTCTTCTCCCAGATCCGCAAGGGAAATGGCACGGTCTTCGGTGCAACGGGTCAGACTTCCCTCCTGGCAATGGAACAGCGCGTTGTACACCTGGCTGCGACGGGCATCCATTACCGGCAGCACATAGCCGTTCCAGACACCCAGCTGCAGCGCCATTGCTTCCAGGGTGGACACGCCGTAAAGGGGCAGCTGGCCGCCCCAGGCAAAGCCCTTGGCTGCGGCAACACCGATGCGCACGCCGGTAAAGCTGCCGGGTCCGGCGGCAACGGCGACGGCTTCTATGTCAGAGGGGGTAAGACTGCAGCTTTTCAGCAGGTCTTCCGCCATGGTCAGCAGTGTCTGGGAGTGGGTAAGACCGGTATTCTGATAGCTCTCTGCCAAAAGGGTGCTGCCTTCCAGCAGCGCCACGCTGCCTGCCTTGGCAGAGGTTTCAAATGCCAATAGTTTCAAGGTCTGCGCCTCCTTCTATGGTGATGCGACGGGTATTTTCATCCAGCTTGGTAAGCTTTACCCAAACGGGGGAGTCCAGCGCATCGGTGACGTTTTCGCTCCACTCTACGGCACAGATGCCGCCTCGCTCCAGGTAGTCCTCCCAGCCGATGTCCCAAAGGTCATCGGAGGATGCCAGGCGGTACATGTCAAAGTGGAACAGCGGCAGCCGCCCGGAGAGGTATTCATTTACGATGGTGTAGGTGGGACTGGTGACACGGTCGGTGGCGCCAAGACCCCGGGCAAGACCACGGGTAAAGGCAGTTTTGCCTGCGCCCAGGTCGCCGGTGTAGGCCAGCACGGTGCCCGGCTTCAGGCGCTTCCCCAAAGCCGCGCCCACCGCCTCCGTCTCCTCAGGAGAGTGTGTGATAAATTCCATGTGTTTTTCCTTTCCGTTGCGCTCTCTGTAGCCTTCCCCTGGGGGAAGGTGGCCCGACGAAGTCGGGTCGGATGAGGGTCAGCCTTTCGGTAGTCTTTTTCTGACCGCTTCATCAATTAATTGGCAGACACCTGCAAAATTTCGCAAGATGTCCAGGTTGGTAAATCGCAAAACGTGATAACCTTGTGATTCCATAAACGCAGTTCGTCTTTTGTCATAGGCTTGCGCTTCGGGTTCGTAATGACCGGAACCGTCCAGTTCTACCACAAGCCGTGCCTGGTAGCAAAGGAAATCAGCATAATAGCACCCAATGGCGTACTGTCTGCGGAATTGTACCGGATACGTTTTTAAAAAATCATACCAAAGATGACGCTCTTCTTTGGTCGTGTTTTTTCTCAACGATTGTGCCCGTCTGCGGTCTTTGATGTTTGATTCCATGTTTTTCCCTCATCCGCACCTTCCCCCAGGGGAAGGCTTTGGGTGGTGTTTTGCGGCTTGATTCCATGTTTTTCCCTCATCCGCCCCAGTGTGCGCACTGGGGCACCTTCCCCCAGGGGAAGGCTTTATGCGTTGTTTTGCAGCTTTTCGGCCTGGTCGGCGGTGGCGAGGGCGTCTATGATCTCGTCAATGGCGCCGTTCATGATGGCGTCAATTTTATAGAGGGTCAGACCGATGCGGTGGTCGGTGACACGTCCCTGGGGGAAGTTGTAGGTGCGGATGCGCTCGTTGCGCATGCCGGTTCCCACCTGGCTGCGGCGCATGCCGTCGTTTTCAGACTGGATGCGGGTCTGCTCGATCTCATAGAGCTTGGAGGCCAGCATACGCATACACTTTTCACGGTTTTGCAGCTGGCTGCGTTCCTCCTGGCAGGCTACCACGATGCCGCTGGGCTTGTGGATCAGTCGCACGGCGGAGCTTGTCTTGTTCACGTGCTGACCACCGGCGCCGGAGGCACGGTATACCTGCATTTCAATGTCCGCAGGGTCAAGCTCCACAGATGCCTCCTCCATTTCCGGCAGCACGGCTACCGTGGCAGTGGAGGTGTGGACACGTCCGCCGGACTCGGTTTCCGGCACACGCTGGACACGGTGGACGCCGGACTCGTATTTCAGCCGGGACCAGGCGCCCCGTCCGTTGATCACAAAGTCCGCTTCCTTCACACCGCCCAGCTCTGTCTCGTTATAGTTCATCAGCTCCACACGCCAGCCCTTCTGGGCGGCATACATGGAGTACATACGGAAAAGACTGTGGGCAAACAGGGCGCTTTCCTCGCCGCCCACACCGCCACGGATCTCCACGATGACGTTCTTTTCGTCGTTGGGGTCTTTGGGCAGCAGCAGGATCTGCAGCTGACGGAACAGCTCTTCCTTTGTCTGCTTTGCCTCGGTGTAGGTCTGCTGGCAAAGCTCCTTCATTTCCGGGTCTGCCATCATTTCCTGGGCATCCTGCATGTCCTGCTCTGCCCGACGGTAGGCCTGGTAGGCTTCAATGATCGGCTCCAGGTCATTTTTCTCCCGGAGGTATGCGGCGGCCTTCTTGGGATCTTCGTAAAAATCCGGCTGCTCCGACCGGGCACATATTTCCTCGTAGCGGCTCTCCACCGCTGCCAACTTATCCAGCATAGGCGACTCCTGCAAAATGTTTTATATCTTTATTATTGTATCAGCCTTTTGGGGAAATGTAAAGTCATAGGAAAATTTTCGTACTTAATACATTTTTAATATTTGTATGCTTTCTTTCTTCATAATTAGGTTGTAGTATAAAGATACAGAAATTTTTCACTTTTTTCATTTTCCTCTCTTTTCTGAATGCAAAACCGCAGGGTGACCTGCGGTTTTTGCCGTTTATGGGGAATAGATCCGCCTGCGCCCATTGTTCCGGGCAACGATGATGAACAGCGGAATGCATAAACGCATTCCCTACCTACGGATCGCGGATGGTCAGTTGAGTGCTGCTTGTGGGCAAATTGCTTAAATTTTCCTTTGGAAATCCTTGTTTTTTATCCTTGACCAAGCACGGGGATTGTGCTATTATTTATCTAATAAAGATTATGTAGGAGGGTCTATCATGGCATTTTATTACAACGAACCCAGCCACACCTTTAGTGAGTATCTGCTGATCCCCGGTTATACCTCCGAGGAGTGCATCCCCGACAACGTGTCTCTGCGTACACCCCTGGTCAAGTACCGCAAGGGTCAGGAGGAATGCCCCATCAGCATGAACATTCCTATGGTTTCCGCAATTATGCAGTCCGTCTCCAATGACAGCCTGGCCATCGCCCTGGCAAAGGAAGGCGGCATCAGCTTTATTTTTGGTTCTCAGTCCATTGAATCTCAGGCAGCTATGGTTGCCAAGGTCAAGAGCCATAAGGCGGGTTTTGTCGTTTCTGCCTCCAACCTGACCCCCGATGCAACGCTGCAGGACGTGCTGGCACTGAAGGAAGAGAACGGCTTCTCCACCGTTGCCATCACCGATGACGGCACTGCCACCGGCAAGCTGCTGGGCATCGTCACCGGCAGAGACTACCGTGTGTCCCGTATGGAAGGCACCGAGAAGGTCTCCACCTTCATGACCCCCAGAGAGAAGCTGATCACCGCACCTGCTGACACCTCTCTGAAGGTTGCCAACGATATCATCTGGGAGAACAAGCTGAACTCTCTGCCCATCGTGGACGAGAACGATCACCTGCTGTACTTCGTATTCCGCAAGGACTACGCTTCCCATAAGGCAAATCCCCAGGAATTGCTGGACGATAAGAAGCGCTATCTGGTAGGCGCAGGTATCAATACCCGTGACTACGCTGAGCGTGTTCCTGCATTGCTGGAAGCTGGTGCAGATTGCCTGTGTATCGACTCTTCCGAGGGTTATTCC